>JAFZLK010000022.1 GCA_017551515.1 Bacteroidales bacterium
TGGCATCCTGTCATAGCAAACGCCAAGCATACAGCTATCAGTGTAAAAGCAAATAAATTTCTAATCATATAATTCTTTGCCGGTTATATCCCATCGGCACATCGGTCTAATAAACATAAATCTATTGCTATAAACTATCTTATATAATTTGTTTTAGTCTCCAGTTGGTGGTGTCCAGCGTTTTATTTGAAATCCCATATTTGCAAACCGAACACTATCACTTTCATACATTCCTGGAACATACGGATGCCCCTCTGGTACTTGAGCACCACCCTCAGGGGCAACAATTATCGTTCCAAATCCACGAACCTTGTTTGATATATCAAAACGTGGTTGTAAACTATCACAAAATGCACGCATTTCACCAGGCAGACGATACGTAACATCGCTATATTCATCTGGTAAATTCAAAAATACAAACTTCACATCTTCCTGCGCCGTATATTTTCTAACCGTATCTTTTGATGGGAAATGCCACCAATCCCAATCAATGGTGATTTCCTTGGTTTGTTTTATCCATTGTGCGTACAAGGTCATATCGGCGGTGGCTGTTATGGTCTGTCCATCAGTGTAACTTGCACCACTGCCACCCTGCACGGTGTTCCAGCCTGTAAAGGTGTAACTATCGTAGGTAAACGCATTGCGTGTGAGCGCCTGTGCTTCTCCTTCAGTGAAGGTCTGGGCTTCCATTGTACCAGCTCCTCCATTCGCATTGAAAGTAACCGTGTAGGTTTCCGTCTTCTTGCAACCACTAATTGCCATCATCCCAACTACGGAAACGATTGCGAACAATAAGAATAAATTTTTCTTCATTGTAACTATAATTTTCTCCGCCCACCAGCACCTAACGAGCAAATTCAACCAATAAAGAAGCGTGGCACTGATATACCACTTCTTTTCGTGGAGGTCGTGAGATTTACCTTTAATGGAAGAAATAGCAAATAGTCCACGCATAACGCGCAAAACCATTATACCATCTTGCCATTGTTAGAAATTTCTCACGTTTCCGCGAACAAGACGAGCATAACGCTTCGTTTTTCAATATACACGGCTTGGCGAACCAAACCGAGGGCAAATATAAGGAATGGGAATGGAATGGCAAAATTTATTTTTAGAACACTCACAATCAACTAAAAATAAGTAAATTACAAAAAATAGTACAAATTTACGATTGAATCGAAAAATTGTACTATTTTTGCCATCAAAAATAAAACTATATGATTGACAGGACAATAACACCGAAACTGAAGCACTTTATGAAACTATACCCCATAGTGCTACTCACCGGACCAAGGCAGTCGGGAAAATCCACTTTGCTAAAAAATGTTTTTCCAGACTACAACTATGTGTCTTTAGAAGATTTGGACGAAAGGAACTATGCGGCAACCGACCCACGCGGATTTATAGCGGCACATCCTGACAAAACAATAATTGATGAAGCACAACTTGTCCCTTCAATATTTTCCTACCTGCAAACCCACATAGACAAGGAACAACGCGAAGGAATGTTCATCTTGTCCGGTTCCCAAAACTTCCTGCTAATGGAGAGAATTTCACAATCGTTAGCAGGGCGAGTTGCAATACTCGAACTTCTGCCGTTTTCGCGCAACGAACTGAAAACTGCGAACTTGCTTCCAACCAATGTATGGCAGGAAATCTTCAACGGTGGCTATCCGCGACTGCACGACAAACAAATGCACCCAACAGAGTTTTACCCATATTACATAAGGACTTACATAGAACGCGATGTGCGACAATTGAAAAACATATCCGACCTAAGTCTTTTTACTAAGTTTATAAAACTGTGCGCGGGTCGCATCGGTCAACTATTGAATTATTCATCAATAGCCAACGACTGCGGAATCTCCGTTTCCACTGCACAGGCATGGCTTAGCATCCTAGAAACCAGTTACATTATATATCTGCTTCGCCCCGACTACAACAATTTTTCGAAACGGCTCGTAAAATCTCCAAAATTGTATTTCCACGATACAGGACTAGCCTGCTCGCTACTTGAAATCAAGGAAGCCAACCAACTCGAAAACCACTATCTCAACGGTGGACTATTTGAAAATTATGTCATAAATCAATTTTTGAAAGCCTCGTACAACAACGGAAAAGAACCGCAACTATCATTCTGGCGCGACAACAAAGGAAATGAAATCGACCTTATCGACAATAATGGAGAAAAACAATGTGCATACGAAATTAAATCGGCAAAAACTTTCTCAACAGACTTCACGAAAGGCCTGCATTACTGGACAAAACTATCATCGGCAGACAGTTCTCAATGCAATATAGTTTATGCTGGTGAAAAAACAATGCAAATGAGTGATTGCAAACTATTGACATTAAATGAGATATAAAATTTAGTACAAATTTACGATTGAATCGAAAAAATTGTACCGTATTACCAAAATGCTTTGATTATAAACAAATTAAAATAGAAATGTATTTAAATTTCGGTGTCAGACCATAAAACATCAAAACAAATTTTAGTGTCAGACTATAAAATGGCAAAATAAATTTCGGTGTGGGACTATAATTTGTTGTCTAATTTGTTGTCTGGATTTGTAATCCAGACTATATGAATATTAGGATTTATAATCCGTATTTATATGACATTCAAATTATTCGCTTTTATTTACGCATTGCAAATGCTGATATTCAATTCATTCGGATTGCAAATCCGAATGAACGACGACGACGGTGGTTATATTTACAAATGTAGGGTCAGGTTTCAAACCTGACCCTACATTGTAACACCAACACGCATTCATTATCAATTTGGTATGTAAAAATGCTCGGGTATAACATTGTATTCGTCCCACAGATTATCCCTTAGGAATCGTACCCAAACCCCATCTTTCCCCGAACAACAACATCGTTTTTCTGTATCATCTCAATTATCCGTCCGGCATTGTCGATTGTTTCGATTGCCTTTTGTAAGTCGCTGTGCTTTATTGCAATGTCAATCTGCTGTTTTCCGTCCTTGAAGTTGGCAAATATGTGCGACACAATCTTCTTATGCTCAAAACTTAAATTCTCGACACCATAAGACTTAAGTCTTTGCTTTGCAATAGTTTCAATGGAAGTTACGGTTACAGAACGAGCCTTCTCCTTCTTCTCCCGCGCAAATATCACCTCGGCAATCGTCTTTTTCATCTTCTGCTCCATTTCCTGCTTCAAGACTTCAAACTTATCCAATGCCTTGGGCGATTCTTCGTTTGCACACTTCAAAAACTCAAAAAACTTTTCATCGGAACACTTGACTTCCACATAATAATTCGCCAGACACGGTGCTGTAAATCTCACAATATATGTATCCCAAAAGAAACGGACATGCACCTTAACTGAAATATTACTCAACTTTACACTCAATACATCACCATTCAAGATAATGTCATCTTTAGGAATATTTTGCCATATAAGGAAACTGTTGAGTTTGGAAACAGAAGCCTTAGAATCACCATATTTCTGATAGTATTTTCTCGCCAATCCCGCCATGTAACTCACAAAGAAAGTTGACTTCAAATCTTCCTCAGAAGCCCCCTTTTTCAGCATTGAGACATATTCCTTTATCAATTTCTCGTCAAACATTCCAACTTTTTTCAAAAAAACCGTCCCGACTTTTAAAATCAGGACGGTTGAATAACAATAACCTTATAAAACTTTACTAATTATATTACCAAATCTTTGCCCATTCGGATTCGGGGATGTACATTGCATCGCCTTCCTTTATTCCAAATGCCTTGTGGAAATCGTCAATGCCAATCAACTGACCGTTTACTCTCCACTTGCCGAGCGAATGAACATCTTCCTTTGTGCGACGGATAATTTCCTCATCGCGGATATTGTTAGCCCATACCTTTGCGTATGAGAGATAGAAACGCTGTTCGGGAGTGAAACCGTTGATTGTCGGCTGTTCCTTGCCTTCGGATGCCTTCTTGAATGCATCGAACGAAATCTTCAATCCTCCGTAGTCGGCAATGTTTTCACCAAGCGAAAGTTCGCCGTTTGCATGGAGAGTATCAAGAACTACGATTGCGCTATATCTGTCAGTCAACACCTTTGCCCTTTCGTTAAACTTAGCGGCATCTTCTTCTGTCCACCAACAAGCGAGGTTACCGTCCTTGTCGAAGTTACGACCTTGGTCATCGAATCCGTGAGTCATCTCGTGTCCGATAACAACACCAATTGCGCCATAATTTACAGCATCATCAGCATCCATATAGAAGAACGGCGGCTGAAGAATACCTGCAGGGAAGCAGATTTCGTTGGTGTTGGGGCTATAATATGCATTAACGGTCTGTGGGTTCATCAACCATTCGGTCTTGTCAACCGGCTTGCCAATCTTGCTAACCATGTCATCGAACTCGAACTCGTTGCATCTCATTACATTAGCATAGTATGAATCTTCCTTCAACAAAAGTTTAGAATAGTCTTTCCACTTGTCAGGATAACCGATTTTTACAGTGATAGCAGCAAGTTTTTCCAATGCCTTTGCCTTGGTTTCCTCGCTCATCCAATCAAGATTCTTGATTCTTTCGCCGAAAGCCGAACGCAAATTCTCTACAAGGGTAACCATGCGCTCCTTTGCCTCGGGCGGGAAATACTTCTGTACGAAAATTTCGCCTACTAATTCGCCAAGATTGCCGTTTACAACCCTTACAACTCGTTTCCATCTGTCCTGCTGAACAGGAACGCCCGACAAAGTCTTGCCGTAGAACTCGAAGTTCTGCTTGTTAAGGTCTTCGCTCAAATACGATGCCGATGAATTAACGACATTCCATTTCAAATACTGCTTAAGGTTGTCAAGCGACTGTTTTTCAATTATATCGGAAACACCTGCCAAGAACAAAGGCTGGCATACATTGATGTTTTCCTTTACTGTAATGCCTTCAAGTTCCAAATATTTTGCAATATCGAAGTTCGGAGACTTTGCAGACATTTCCTCGACGGTCATCTTGTTTGTTGTCTTAAACGGGTCACGCTCCTCGATGCTTCCCATTGAAACATTAGCAAGTTGATCCTCAATGTCGAAAACATTCTTTGCAGCGGTCTTAGCATCTTCCTCTGAATAGCCAATCAAAGCAAACATCTTTCCAACATGCTCAACATACTGCTGACGAATCAAATCTTCTCTTTCGCCCTTGTCGGTATAGTATTCCTTGTTTGCAAGACCAAGTCCGCTCTGATAATACCACGGAATATTAAGGTCGCTGTTTTCGGGGTCGCTTGTACCGAAAATGCCGAAGAAAGCGGAAACACCCTGACGGTGCATCTTGGCTACCAAGTCAACAATCTGAGCCTTGTCGGTCATCGCATCAATTTCGTCAAGCATAGGCTTTATAGGCGAAATGCCATCTGCGTTGAGTTTTGCCTCGTCCATACCAAGGTTGTACAGAGTAGCGATTTTCCACTCGGTGGAATTTTCCTCGTTCTGCTGTTTTGCCAAATCCTGAATAAGAGTATTAACCTTCTTGTCGGTTTCCTCACCAAGAATGTCGAACGAGCCATAGCGCGACTTGTCGTTTGGCAACGGATTATTCTTCTGCCATCCACCTGTTGCGTAAGCGTAAAAATCAGCCGATGCCGATACGGTGGTATCAAGGTCGGCCATGTTCAAAGCCTTGTCTTCCATACTTTGATTCTGATTTGAGTTACATGCAGTAAGACCGAAAGCCAGTCCGCATGCCATTAGTTTTAGTATTGATTTCATCGATAACAATTTTTTTGCAAAGTTATTCCTTTTTGCCAATCGTTATCTTTGGTTCCTCGTGGTTTAACAATCTTTTAATATTCTTGCGATGTGTGACTATCAATAATATGGCTACAAGTATCGAAAAAACGCTCATTGTAATGCTGTAACCTGCCTCGCGGACAAAGCCCAACACGCATACCACAATCGGGAAAGCCACAGCAGCCGACATCGATGACACGGAAACGATTTTTGTAATGAGTACTACAATGATGAATACTCCCAAGCTTATTCCTGCCGACAGCGGGTCGAGAGCAAGCACAAGACCGAGCATTGATGCAACGCCTTTTCCTCCTTTGAATCCAGAGAAAATCGGGAAAATGTGACCGACAATCGCCATCATACCAAACAAAAGCTGGTAAAGGTAGTATGCCTCCGAACCTTTTTCTACAAAGGTTTCGCAATCTGTTGATGCAAAATGATTTAGAATCATAACGAAGAACATCGTCGGCACAAAACTCTTTATGACATCGGTTATGAAAACAGGAATGGCGCATTTCCAACCAAGTACGCGCAGAACATTGGTGGAACCAGCGTTTTTGCTTCCGTGTTCGCGTATGTCAATACCGTAGAACCATTTGCCGTACCACAGAGCCGAACTGAACGACCCAATAAGGTAGGCGACAATTGCAAGTAATATTATTATAAGTATGTTCATTTTTTATCAAATTTAATCTCTTTTTATTCTGTCCATTAGAATTTCGACACTTGAACTATCCATCTTTGTAAAGGCAAACATTTTCTTTCCCAAGTCCTTCAGCGATGCCCCGAAAAGATACATTTCCGAATTGTCGAGAATTAGAAATCTGTCGTGACAATCAGCGAAACGCACCATTTTTAAGTTACCATATTGATTATTAAACTTATCGGCAGCAAGTTCCAATGCCTTACCTATCGACTTTGTGTAAATAACAACGGAAACTCCATCAGACTTTTCACTCATCATAGTAAGCACCGACTCGTCAACATAATTATCTATAAGTATAATGCTTTTCTTTGCCGACTTTATCAGTTTTTGAACCAACGCAAACGCATCATAGAACTCACCATCCATAAACACATTTTCTGCAATCGGAGTAGCAGACTTTATGAAGAATTGTATTTGCTCATCGTGTTTTGCGACCTTGCGTTCCAATGTTTCCAGACGATTATTTACAGCATATCCACGCAACAGAAATTCCTTCAGCACACGATTTGCCCACTGACGAAACTCAATGCCTCGCTTGGATTTGACACGATAACCGACGGAAATGATTACATCAAGATTGTAGTATTCAACATTGCGTTTTACTAATCTGCCTCCTTCATTTTGAACTGTCGCAAAATTTGCGACAGTTGCCATTCCAGACAACTCTTCCTTCAATGCATTGCTTATATGCTTTCCAATTGTTTTTATATCTCGACCAAACAATATAGACATCTGCTGGCGATTTAACCATACGGTTTCTTCCTCAAGTCTAACCTCTATGTTTATAGAATTGTCAGGATTATAAAGTACTATTTCTGTTTCGCCTAACATAAAAATTCGTTTCTAACTATCGCAAATTTTGCGACAGTTGCCATACATAACATTTTACCAACACGTTCCCAAATAGAACTTGCGCATTCTTGACGAACTTGTAAGAAATTCTTACAAGTTGAAAATATTTCATTTAGAGTTGTCGCAAATTTTGCGACAACTAATCGAACTACCGAGAAATCCTCTGCAGTTAGTAAGCAATACTTACATACTGAAAATATTTCCGTTTTGACAGCCATCTACTACTTCATTTTTCTTGTTCTGTCGAGGTCTCGTTTGGTATCACGATCCTTTATGTCTTCGCGCTTGTCGTGAAGTTTCTTTCCACGAGCAAGAGCAATTTCCATCTTGGCGATTCCAGCCTCGTTGAGAAACAGCGAAATCGGAACAATAGTAAGGCCTTTTTCTGCGACCTTCTTCTGCAACTTATTCAATTCCTTGCGATTAAGCAACAACTTACGATCTCGCTTGGGGTCGTGGTTGTTGCAAGTGCCAAGCGAGTACTCTGCAATGTGAACCGACGTCACCCACAATTCATTCTCCTTGAAAACACAATACGAATCGGTAAAGTTTATCTTTCCATCACGAATCGACTTTATCTCAGTCCCTGTAAGCACAATGCCCGCAGTGAATCGCTCGATAAATTCAAACTTGAATGATGCCTTTTTATTTTTATACTCAATTTTTTTCATTGTCAAACATTTAAAAAGAATCCCATAATTATGCCATCCAGCGTGAGCGAAACTGCAATGCCCAACACGACAAGAAGCACCGACAATATCATGAACACAATCACCCTGTCTTCTTGTATTTTTAGAAAATACAACGCACCGAAGTACATGAGATAAAGTCCGTAAGCCACGAGTATCCAGAAGAAAAACAAACTCGGGAACACTGCCAGAATCGCGTAAAGCATATAAAACGGGAGCATACTCTCTATCAGCAACAACGATGACTTCGGATACTCTATGTTCCCATAAAGCCGACAAATCCAATTTTCCAGGAAACTTACCAGCAGGTAAGTTAGTGCGAAAAGCAGTGTGATGACAACCGTATCTAGCAGAACTATCGGGAAGCCTTCCTCGGGCATACGGTTCAGGGCGGAACCGAACAGCACAATCACAAAGAATATGGACATCAGTACAGGATAGACCTTGCCGTGCAAGTCTTTCGCTGTCAACGATGAAAATTCGTACCGCTGCCAATAATGGCGCGGATTGACGAAAATCTTCATCATTTTGCCCATAACACTTTTTATAACCATAGTCTCTGCAAAATCTTGCAAAGATAGTGCTTTATTTCAAAAGACGGAAAATAAAGTTGAACTTAGAGACAAAAAAGCATTGGTATCATTCCCTAATGAACTTGTTCGAAAATACATGGTTTCGTTTCCACAATTCGAATCTTTCTTTTTCAATCTGCTTTTCTTCCGCATCACTTTTTTTGCCAGACATTATGCTCAGATTCAGTTCGAAACCGAGAATCAGTGAAATTGATGTCAAGTAGAGAAGCATAAGCACAATTATTATAGTACCAAGCGAACCGTACAACTTGTTATAGTTTGCAAAGTTGTTGAGGTAAAACGAAAATCCAGACGAACAAAGTATCTGCACTATTGTTGCCAATATTGCACCAGGACTTATAAACTTGTAACGACTCTTTTTCGATGGTGCAAGATAATATAGAAACGATATTGCTATGAAGTACAGCAGTACAATTATCAACCACTTTGCAATGTGCAGACATACAAACCAGAATTTATTGTCTGCAATGATTGAATGATGTGTTGCAAGGTGGTCAATATACCTTGATCCACCGATTATTATTGTCATCGCTGCAATAATGAGCGTGCAGAGAATTAGCACCATTGCGATGGAAATCAATCGTTTGCTGAGCAAATTTCGGCGGTCAACATGGTGAAATGATGCATTGAAAGCCTCGATTATCGCCAAAATTCCGTTAGATGCAAAATAGAGCGATGTTATGATACCAAACGACAGCAATGTACCGCTCGGTTTCATGATAGTATCTGAAATTGTGTCGAAAAATACATCGTAGATTGCAGGTGGCATAATCTCGGTAATAAGATTTATTAGCGCATCCTGAAATCCATCAATCGGAATGAATGGTATAATGCTGAACCCAAAGATTAGCAAGGGGAAAATAGCAGAAAACAGGCTGTATGTCACACTTTTTGCCCTAATGGTAAACGAACCTTTTGACAAGCCGTTCACGAAGAAATTGCCTATGTAGTATAGTGAAAATCCGCCAAATCCTGGAATTACAATTTTATCGCCGATGATTTTAATCAGTGCGTTTATCCTTTCGAGGAAACCGAACAGTAGGGCGCGAAAATTGAATTTTTTCATTTTACTTTACAGCCTTCAGACTGAGGTCCAGACTTTTAATCTGATGTGTAAGTGCGCCTATCGACACAAAATCGACACCACATTCGGCATATTGGCGTATGTTGCTAAGCGTGATTCCTCCGCTCGATTCGGTTTCAACTTTTCCGTCGATGATTTTCACGGCTTCGCGCGTGGTTGGAATGTCGAAGTTGTCGAGCATAATGCGGTCAACGCCACCTATGCGCAATACTTCGCGTACATCGTCTAGATTGCGGGTTTCGACTTCGATTTTCAGGTTGCGACCTGTATCTTTCAAATATTTGCGAGCCTTGGCGACAGCTTTTTCAATTCCACCGGCATAGTCGATGTGGTTGTCCTTGAGCATAATCATATCGTACAGACCGATGCGGTGGTTTGTGCCACCGCCAATCTTCACGGCTTCCTTCTCAATGAGACGAAGTCCTGGCGTGGTCTTGCGGGTGTCGAGAACCTTGGTGTGCAGGCCTTGCAACTCCTTGACATATTCGGCAGTAACCGTGGCGATTCCGCTCATGCGTTGCATGAAGTTGAGGATAGTGCGCTCGGCGCGGAGAATATCGTGTTGCGGACCAGTGAGTTCAAACACAATGTCACCTTTTTTTATCGGTGTGCCATCCTGAATGAAAACGTTGAGTTTGAGGTTTTTCGACAAGTAGTTGCAAACTGCCTTTGCTACCTCAACGCCTGCAATTATACCATCCTGCTTGACGAGCAACTTCGCCTTTCCCTGTTCCGACTTGTCAATGCACGACAGCGTAGAATGGTCGCCGTCGCCCAAATCCTCTTCAAACGCCCTTGCGATGAGCGAGGTAAGATATTTTTCCGGAATCATTGTTCTTCCTCTATTCTAAGTTGGTGGATTAGCGGAGTTCCCGACTGTTCCTTCACGAGGAAGTAAACGCGGAATTTCTTGCCGCCTATTATTTCAAGAGTTCCGATTGCATATTGAGCTTCGCTTTTCCCGCCTTGATGCAGAAGCGTAAAATTCTTCGGAGAATTCTTGTCGAAGAAATTTTTAACCACTTGTTCAGCTTGCTGGCGACTGTAAACGGCTTCTGTTTCAAGTATTGCCACTTCAACCGAGTTGTTAAAATACTTCGCAAGTTCGGTGGAATTGCCAACTTTCATTGCATCGAAAACCTTCGGTGGTATTGCCGAAAAAGCCAGCGATGTTATCAGCATCGCAAACGCAATCAGTATTAATCGTATGCCTTTCATCTTTATGCGCATTTAAAATTCATCATTTACATGCAAAAATTAAACCAATTTTTACAATGCAAAGCTATCCAAAATAAAAAAAAGGAATAGAGGTCGTTACAGACTTTTATTCAAAAATTATGAACAAGGAATGAATGATGTTTTCCGTGGCTGTCCCCAGTTTATAAATATATATTGAACACATGTTATACGCAGGATTTTGTCTTATTTCAATCCTTTTTTCATATTGAAATCCACTGTCTTTGGCATTTTGGTCGATGTCTTTACCGACTGCAAAATCTCTCCCAGCAACGACAAACTATTATTGTGCGAAATGTCAATCAGGAAACGACAGAAACCTTTGCTTCTCAACTTGTCCACATTTTGCGTCCACGAAACTGCCTTCCTGTCGGAAACAACCGTGATACCAGATTCAACAGAACAATCGTAAACAGACTGGCTATCATCAGAAAAATGCTTTGCCGCAATCGGCTGACGCGAATAGAACAAATCGGGATGGAAGTAAACAGGCAAAATTCCTCCCCTATCCCTGCCAGAAATCAAATTGGGATAATCACTTTCGGCAGGATAACAATAATAGCGCACCTTCTCAGACCTTACAAAGTTAACGGCAATATCGTTCATCAGATACACATTCTCGTTCGTTGCGACAATGCTCTCCCCTGGAATTAACGGCAACTGCGAAATATTTGAAATCACAAACCTTGCAAATCCTGATGCATAAAGCCGATTCAACATTTTGCGCCACCCACCAAACGAAAGTTCCGAAATAAATTTGGGCAATTCCACAAAAATCTTCTGCTTGGTCTCCTTGGGAATTGTGGATGAAAGCATTGCTTCCAAGTCAGACAACTTCAACTTCGTAAAAATGGCATCGTATGAGTTCGGATTTATCTTCTTTAGAATACCAATATCTGACACTCGTAGGAAAAGCCGCAAATCTCCGCCTTTAGATCCGACAGTAGCAAACGAACGCTTCATATTTTCTATTCGTTGTGGAGACGGAAAACTAATTCGCTTAGATACTGGTCTCTTGAATTTCGATGAGAACGGCAAATTCGAAAAACCTACCAGATAAATGTCCTGTCCCACCGAATAGCCCTGAGTATTGCAGAATATTCGATACTGACCTTTTTCATGATCAATCTTAGCAATTTTTATGAACTCCGCATCGGTATCGGACGCATTTCGGCATCTTAACTTCGCCTTTTCAGTAATTTTCACATTCGATTCAACAACAATACATTCACTATCAACACTTTGAATCTTCCCAACATAAACTCCTGTTTCGGACCTGCCGGATGTAGAATGAGCCACATCGTGTCCCATAAACCACAAGGTTTTCTCCCTAGCAAAGTCTGATGCTAGCAGTTCCTTCGCCTCATCTATCCGCGAATGGTCATCAATAGCCATACGGTACGCACGAGCCACATTATAAACATAGTCGGGAGTTTTCATCCTGCCCTCAACCTTGAGCGATGAAACACGCAACTTTGCAAATTCGGGAATAAGGTCAATAAGTTGGAAATCCTTCATGCTGAACAGCGGAATATTTCCGTTGTCAGTCTTGAAATTTCTACGGCAGACTTGTGTACAAAGTCCCCTATTTGCCGAATTTCCTCCAAGATAACTACTGAAAAGGCACTGTCCCGAAACCGAATAGCACAAAGCGCCATGCACAAAAACCTCCGTTTCGACATCCACCGACTGCATCAGTTGCGACAATTCGTGCATCGTAAGTTCTCGAGCGAGCACTACGCGCGTGAAACCACAATATTTCATATAGTTGCACGATTCAGAATTATGTACCGACATCTGCGTACTGGCATGTAACTGCAATTCTGGGAAAAACCTGCCAACAATGTTAGCCACAGCCAAATCCTGAACTATCAGTGCATCGGGACGGCACTGCGACAATACTGACAAGGTTTCAATAAGTTCTGCCAACTCGGCATTCTTTATCAGAGTATTAAGCGTAACATACACCTTGCGTCCATGCGAATGTGCCTCTGAAATAACATTTTGCAAGTCGGCGTATGAAAAATTGCGTGCGCGATTGCGAGCATTGAATTTTTTCAATCCGAGATAAACTGCATCGGCACCGCCTTCCATGGCAGCGAAAAACGATTCAATCGTCCCCGATGGCAAAAGTAATTCCGGTTTGAAAAGAGGAGAAGGCATAAGAATTGGCGTTGAACCAATCGTTCTTTTTCAGATCCTGAAACTAGTTCAGGATGACAAAAAGAGCAATTGATAATTATACATTATTAAATTCCAAAATCGTAAATCGTAAATCGCAAATTTATTTTCCTTTTACATATTCATCTATCGCCTTGGCGGCCGTCTTGCCTGCGCCCATTGCTAAAATCACGGTTGCAGCACCGCTTACAGCATCACCTCCTGCGAAAACGCCCTTGCGCGATGTTGCGCCCTTATCGTCTGCCATAATGCAATTCCAACGATTGGTGTCAAGTCCAGGTGTTGTTGATGAAATCAACGGATTAGGCGAAGTTCCAATTGACATTATCACCATATCGGCATCAATAACAAATTCTGAATCAGGAATTACAACAGGACGGCGTCTGCCAGAATCATCGGGTTCTCCAAGTTGCATACGAACGCACTTTATAGCCTTCACCCATGCATTGTCATCGCCGAGAATCTCGATAGGATTGCATAGCAAGTCGAACAAAATGCCTTCTTCCTTCGCATGATGCACCTCTTCTGCCCTTGCCGGCAATTCCTCTTCGGAACGACGGTAAACAATATGCACCTCAGCACCAAGTCGCAACGCTGTACGCGCTGCATCCATAGCGACATTTCCACCGCCGACAACAACTACCTTCTTGCCGACATAATTTGGTGTTTCGTAACCTTCCTTATAAGCAAAAAGTAGATTGTTTCTTGTCAAAAATTCGTTTGCTGAGACAACGCCACATAGATTTTCGCCTGGAATATTCATAAAGTTCGGCAAACCTGCACCAGAACCAACAAACACTGCATCGAAATGCTCCTTGTCCATAAGGTCATCTATCGAAACAGAACGCCCGATTATAACATTCTTCTCGAATTTTGCACCGAGTTTCAGAAGATTCTCCACCTCATGCTTTACAACGGTGTTCTTGGGCAAACGGAACGAAGGAATACCATATACAAGCACACCGCCATATTCGTGCAGAGCCTCGAAAATAGTGACATCGTATCCCATAGTCAGAAGTTCCTTTGCACAAGTAAGTCCCGATGGTCCGCTACCTATCACAGCCACTTTGTGACCGTTTTTCTTAATTTCTACACCAAAATCCAGATTGTTTTCTCGCGCCCAGTCACCGACAAATCTTTCCAACTTGCCAATTGCAATAGGTTCGCCCTTGATTCCAAGAATACACTTGCCTTCGCACTGCGTTTCCTGTGGACAAACACGACCACAAACAGCAGGCAATGCCGAATCCTCGTTGATTATCTTTGCTGCCGATGCAAAATCGCCTTCAGCAACCTTCCCAATGAAATCCGGAATCTTAATTGACACAGGACAACCCGAAACGCACATCGGTTTCTTGCATCTGCGGCAACGCTGTGCCTCCTGCATGGCCTCTCCGGCATTGTAACCAAGGCAAACCTCATCGAAATTTGTTGCACGAACCTTTGCATCCTGTTCGCGAACAGGAACACGCTTGCTGGCATCGCGCGGTTCATCTATTACGCCACCAATATGGCAGACATGACCTTCGGCTTTTTCCTCTGCTTCGAGTTGCTTATGCCCCTCAACATTGTTATACATCGCCTGACGCTTCATCGCCTCCTCAAAGTCAACCAAGGACGCATCGAATTCCGGACCATCCACGCAGGTGAACTTGGTCTTACCACCAACCGAAACACGGCAAGCGCCACACATTCCAGTGCCATCAACCATAAGCGAATTGAGACTTACGGTACACTTTATGCCAAGTTCGGTGCAGAGTTTCGACACAAACTTCATCATTATCATAGGGCCAATAGAGACAACCTCATCGTACTTGCGACCAGATTCCACCAATTTTCTGAGCATATCGGTAACAAGTCCCTTATGCTCTGTTGTTCCATCTTCGGTAACGCAATACAAGTTGCCAGCCATTGACTTCAGTTCGTCAACATATATAAGCAACGACTCTGTCTTCGCGCCTATTATTACATCGCAATCAACGCCTTGCTCGTGCATCCACTTAACTTGCGGGAAAATAGGAGCAATACCTACGCCACCGCCAATGAAAGCAACCTTGTAGTCCTTAAGTTTATCCTTCGGTATATGCACAAGTTCCGATGGACGACCGAGTGGACCAACCACATCGCAGAAACAATCGCCGACATTATATGTCGCCATCTGCTTTGTTGATTTGCCAACCACCTTGAACACTATTGTCACGGTTCCTGCCTTTGCATCGTTATCGCTGACCGTCAATGGTATTCGTTCGCCTTTTTCATCCATCTTAACAATCAGGAACTGACCGGGCAATGCCGATTCTGCAATTCTTGGTGCCAGCACATCAAACAACACCATGTCGTCTGTAATGTCAACTTTTCTTAAAATCTTATACATATACCTTAATTTTTAGTTTCTTGTTTCTATGGCTTACGCCGTTTCTAATGGTTTCTATGTTTCTGGTTGTGGGCTAACAGGCTTGCAGGCTTAAAGGCTAACAGCCATGGCTGTTTTGCTGTCTCGCTGTTTTTGCTTTTAGCCTTTTCAACTTTCAATTTTTCATTATTTTCTCAATTCAAAATTAGCACCCAAATAAACTTTTCTTACTTGTGGGTCGTTACTTAAATCCTCGGCAGTTCCGCTCTTCAATATTCCGCCCTCGAAAAGCAGATACGCACGGTCGGTGATTGCCAAAGTCTCATGAACATTATGGTCGGTAATAAGCACGCCTATATTCCTGTTTTTCAAGTGCATAACAATGGTCTGAATATCATCGACAGCAATCGGGTCAACGCCAGCAAATGGTTCATCCAGCAGAATGAACTTCGGGTCAATTGCCAATGCCCGTGCAATCTCGGTACGCCTGCGCTCGCCACCCGACAACTGGAAACCCTTGCTCTTGCGAATATGCTTCAGGCTGAATTCTTCCAATAGTTGCTCGGTAATCTCGTTGCGGTCCTTACGACCAAGCCCCTTTCTGAACTCAAGAATCGCCTTAATGTTATCCTCAACCGAAAGTTTCTGGAAAACAGACTCCTCCTGCGCAAGATAGCCGATTCCCAAACGAGCACGCTTATAAATAGGGAGCTTAGTTATTTCCTTGTCATCAAGGAAAATACGACCGCTGTTCGGCTTTATCAGTCCGACTATCATATAAAAAGTGGTAGTTTTTCCTGCACCATTAGGACCAAGCAAACCAACGATTTCTCCTTGATTTACTTCAACATCAACACCCTTGACCACGGTGCGTTTTCCGTACTGCTTGACCAACTGTTCCGTATAAAGTCGCATCTGTTCCTAAATTTTCGGTACGCAAAAGTACAAATAATAATTTTTTCAACAAAATATCATCTCTTAATTAAGGTATGATTTTTTTTATTAATTTTGCGCCCGTTTTTTAAAGGAATTATAAATTAAAATTTACTGTTAAATGAGTAAAGTAAAGTATGTTTACACCTTTGGTGGAAAGACTGCCGAAGGTAAAGCCGACATGAAAAACTTGTTGGGCGGCAAAGGTGCCAACCTTGCCGAAATGTGTTTGCTGGGACTTCCTGTTCCCGCTGGTTTGACAATCACAACTGAATGTTGTACAGCTTACTACGCAAACAATTGCAAGCTCCCCGACACATTGATGGAAGATGTATGGGAAGGAATGAAGAATGTTGAAAACATCATGGGCATGAAATATGGCGACACCGAAAATCCTCTTTTGGTATCGTGCCGTTCGGGCGCTCGCAGCTCTATGCCTGGTATGATGGACACAGTATTGAATATTGGTCTGTGCTCAAAGACTATCCCCGGCCTCATAAAGAAGACCAACAACCCTCGTTTCGTTTACGATTCATACCGTCGTCTCATTATGATGTACGCCGATGTCGTTATGGAAAAGGCTGAAGGCATTGAACCTGCTGACGGCAAGGGCATCCGCAAGATCCTCGACGATATGCTCGATGAATTCAAGCACAACAAAGGATACAAGTCAGATACAGAAATCACCGCTGACGAACTCAAGCAACTTGCTGAAGAATTCAAGGTAAAGGTAAAAGAAGTTCTCGGAACTGAATTCCCGGATGACGCTCGCGCTCAGATGGAAGGCGGTATCAAGGCCGTTTTCAAGTCATGGAACGGAAAGAAGGCTATCTCTTACCGTCGTATCGAAGGTATTCCAGATGACTGGGGTACAGCTGTAAACGTTCAGGCAATGGTATTCGGTAACATGGGCGACAACTCTGCAACAGGTGTTGCTTTCACCCGTAACCCAGCTACCGGCGACAACCAGTTCTACGGCGAATGGCTTATCAACGCTCAGGGCGAAGACGTTGTTGCAGGTATCCGCACCCCGAACCCACTGAACGATGACACAAAGAACGAACAGAACAAGCACATGAAGTCGATGCAGGAACTCATGCCTCAGACCTACAAGGAACTCTGCGACATCCGCGACATCCTCGAAAAGAGCTTCCACGATATGCTTGACATCGAATTCACAATTCAGGACGGAAAACTCTATATGCTCCAGTGCCGTGTTGGTAAGAGAACAGGTGTTGCAGCTCTCACAATGGCTCTCGATATGCTTCACGAAGGCCTTATCGACGAGAAGGAAGTTGTAATGCGCCTCACTCCTGCTCAACTCGATGAACTCCTCCACCCGATTCTCGATGCTGCTGACGAAAAGAAGCACACCGTAATCGCTAAGGGTCTGCCAGCTGGTCCTGGTGGTGCAGTTGGAAAGGTTGCCCTCACAAGCGAAAAGGCAATGGAATACAACAAGGCAAAGGTTAAATGCGTTCTCGTAAGAGAAGAAACCAACCCTGAAGACGTTGAAGGTATGCGTGCTGCTGACGGTATCCTTACCGCTCGCGGTGGTATGACTTCACACGCTGCTCTTGTTGCTCGTGGATGGGGTAAGTGCTGCATCGTAGGTTGCGAAGATGTAAAGATCGACTTCAAGAAGAACGAAGTTCACATTGGCGACAAGACCTTCAAGGAAGGCGACCTCCTCAGCCTCAATGGTTCGAAGGGTTGGGTTTACGCCGAAGAAGTAAAGATGATCGACGCTACCGAAAATCCTCTCTTCCAGGAATTCATGAAGCTCGTTGACAAATACAGAACTATGGGTGTTCGCACCAATGCCGACAATCCAGAAGATGCACAGAACGCTATCAACTTCGGCGCTGAAGGTATCGGTTTGTTCCGTATCGAGCACATGTTCTACGGAAAGAACAGCGAAAAGCCGTTGGAAAAGCTCCGCAACATGATTCTTTCGAACACTACCGAAGAACGCGTTGCTGCTCTCAACGAACTCGAACCTTACATCAAGGAAGCTGCAAAGGGAACATTGAAGGTTATGAACGGCAAGCCGTTGACATTCAGACTTATGGATCCGCCTCTGCACGAATTCGTACCTCATACCGAAGAAAAGCAGCGTGAAGTTGCAAAGGAACGCGGTATGGATTTGGCAGAACTCAAGAGCCGTATCGAAGCATTGCACGAAGTTAACCCGATGATGGGTCTGCGTGGTGTTCGTCTTGGTATCGTTTACCCGGAAATCACCGAAACTCAGTTCCGCGCTTTGTTCGAAGCTACAGCTGAACTTATGAAGGAAGGTTTCGATCCACATCTGGAAATCATGGTTCCATTGACAATCAATGTTAAGGAATTGAAGCACCAGAAGGAAATCGCCAACAGAGTTAAGGCAGAAGTAGAAAAGAAGATGGGTGTTACAATCAACTACATGTACGGAACAATGATTGAAATTCCGCGTGCTACTTTGGTTGCTGACCAGATTGCAGAAGTTGCAGAATTCTTCTCATTCGGAACCAACGACCTCACTCAGATGACTTTAGGTTTCTCGCGTGATGATGTTAACGAAATCGTTCACACATACGTTGACAACAAGATTATCCCTGCCGACCCATTCAACACATTGGATCAGGAAGGCGTTGGTCAGCTTGTAAAGCTCGGCGTAGAACGCGGTCGTTCAACTCGCGAAAAGCTGAAAGTTGGTGTTTGTGGCGAACATGGTGGAGACCCAGCATCTGTTGAATTCTTCTACAAGGCAGGTATGACCTATGTATCATGCTCACCGTTCAGAGTTCCAGTTGCTCGTCTTGCTGCTGCACAGGCTGCAATCAAGAACTGCAAATGCTCTTGCAAGTAATTGAATCAACAAGAATAATTAAAATAGGGACAGGTTGCTGTCCCTATTTTTTTATTAGGTATTGAGAAGCAAAGCCTTGCTTCTCAACAAAACAACCTTTAGCTCGACAAAGCCAATTTCAAACAACCAGAAACAACCAGAAACATAGAAACAATTAGAAACAGGCTTCGCCCATGGAACTTAGAAACAGCGAAGCTTGAAACGCCGCAGGCACAAAAAAAAGCCGCTATTACACGGCAATAAAAAACGGCAGCAGTTTCACTGCCGAAATCAAACAATAAAAGGGGACTTTAACTATTGTTCCTCTTCCACTTCTGGAAACTCCGGCTCCACAAAGTAATCGGGCTTTTCTGCCTTCATAAAGGACATAACCTCGTCGTAAGCCTGAGTAAACTTGTAAAAATCTTCCTTGTACAGGAAAATCTTATGCTTCTCGAAACTACCATCTTGAATACGTCTGCTCTCTGTCATCACAAGGTAGTAGTCGCCATTCGCAGTTGCCTTTACATCAAAGAAATATGTTCTCTTTCCAATCTTTACTGATGTGGAATTTACAATCCTTCTATCTTTCTCAATCGCATCCATAACTAAAATTTTGTCGGGACAAATTTAGACAAATAACTTGATAATGCAAATTTAATCTTAAAAATTAACAAGAAAAAGTGAAATTAATACTCAAAAAGATTATGCACTTATTAATAGAATAACTAAATTTGCGCAAATAATTTTGCATTAACGATGATTAGCAGAAGATTGGTTAGGATAAAAGCAGTTCAGACATATTACGCTTTTGTTCAAGGGAATTACGATGGTTCGCTGGAGAAAGTCTGGGAAGCTCTCGAAATGAGCATTGAAAAGTCATACGAACTTTTTGTGGAAACTTTCTGCCTAATGGTGGCTATTGCCGACCATGCCGAATACAAGATAGAATTCAACCGCAACAAGTTGCTTCCAACCGAAGAAGACCTGAACCCAAACCGCAAATTCGTTGACAACCGAATTATACAGGCATTCCGCTCCGAACCTACCATAAAGAAATACATGGAGAACGCCAGCTCCAACTGGTCGGAACACTACGAGTTCGTAAGAGGAATCTTCAACAAGATGGCAAATTCGGAGTTCTACAAGAACTACATGGAAGACGAAAGCCATAGTCTAAAGCAGGATACAGACTTGATTTGCAAGATTATAAACAAATACCTCGTAGATAACGCTGACCTCGATGAAATACTCGAAACCGAAAGCATCTACTGGAACGATGACATCGAATTTGCACTCAGCAACCTGATACAGACAATAAAGAAGCTTAACGATGAAAACATAGACAAGTTCAGGCTTCCTCCTGTTTTCAAAAACGAAGAAGACCGCGAATTTGCACACACTCTCATAAAAAGCACCTGCCTGTTCCGCCAGAAATTTGACGAGCTAATCGAAAAGAACCTGCAAAAATGGGAACTTCAGCGCATCGCATTCATGGACAGGGTAATACTCCACCTCGCTCTATGCGAAATGACACAGTTCCCCGAACTTCCAATAAGAGTTACCATAAACGAATACATTGAAATCGCCAAGGGATACAGCACCGAAAAGAGCGGGACATTCGTCAACGGCATCCTCGACAGGATATACAACCAAAGCAAAAACGACAACACGCTTAACAAAATAGGCATGGGACTATTATAGATAATTTCGGGGCAACTAAATCAACGCTTAGCAACCAAAAAACACAGAAACTCAGAAACCTAGAAACACAGAAACCCAGAAACTTAGAAACTTAGAAACTTAGAAACTTAGAAACGCCGCAGGCATAGAAACTTAGAAACACAGAAACCAAGAAACTCATAGAAATGAAAAAATTATCAATCATACTAATCGTCATAATGGCTTTCACCACAATATCGTGCAAGGAAACCCCGAAGACAGGTGGCGGTGAATACGGAATCGACAATCCCATTTCAGCCGACAATGTGGACGACTACACAAAGGCTAGTGATGGAATGCCAAAGATGGTATTCTCCGAAACAGAATACAACTTCGGCACAGTGATTCAAGGCGAAAAGGTGACGCACAAGTTCAAGTTTACAAACACTGGAGATGGAAACCTAGTGATTTCTAGTGTAAAGCCATCGTGCGGATGCACATCTCCCAAATGGACGCGTGAACCCGTTAGACCCGGCGAAGAAGGATATGTGGAACTAACTTTCGACAGTTCCAACAAGAACGGAATGCAAAACAAGAATGTGCGCATCTCCGCCAATACCGACCCAAACGAACATGTACTATATATTAGGTGCGATGTCGTTGCAAAATAGTTAACTAATTTAAAATCATTTATATGCAAAACATGTTATTAATTTTATTACAGGACGCAGCACAGGAAGCTCCGAAGTCGAACATCTGGATGAATGTAATTTTCTGGGTACTGCTAATCGCAGTAATCTATTTCTTCATGATTAGACCAGCATCGAAGCGCAACAAGGAAGCACAAAAGTTCAAAGAAAGCCTCAAGAAGGGCAGCAAGGTAATAACCGCAGGCGGTGTTTACGGAATCATCGATGAACTCAGCGACACATACGTGCTTCTCGAAATTGCAAACGGCGTGAAAATCAAGATTGACAAGAACTCAATCGTAAGCTTCACCGAAGCCGAAAGCAAAGATGACAAGTCGGGCAACGAAGCATCCGAAAAGAAATAGTCCTAATAATCACATCTTTGGATGACAGAACAGCAGGAACCAAATAAGAAAGGGAATCCCGTTGTAAAGGTGGTCAATAACAGAAATTTTCTGGTATTCCTTGTTTTTGTTGTCCTGTCATTCTTCCTTTGGTTCCTCAACTACCTCAACAAGAACCTCACCAGCGACATAACCATAAAGTACAAGTTCAAAAACATCCCCAAGACAATAAGCAACGAGAGTTCTCACAGCGGAGAACTTTTTGTAACGGCATCGGGACAAGGATACAACCTTTTTCAGGAAAGCTTCAAGACGAGGAATATTCCGCTAAGCATTGACCTTGAAACAAAAGCACAAGATAGCCGTCCATTGCTGAAATATGCTAGCAGTAAGGGAAAAGCCTACATCATAACCAACGACCTTAGACCGCTAATTAGGAAAAAAGTAGGTGAAAAAATAAACCTCGGCGATATAAAACCCGACACAATCTTCTTCGACATCATAAATGTAAAGGAGAAAAAAGTCCCCGTTGACATTTCAAACATCACATACAAGCTTATTGACGGACAAAGAATAACTAAGACAATGATTGTCCCCGACTCTGTAAGCATCATCGGAAAAATAGCAAGCATCGACAGCATTGTTTCAATTGGCGTTGAAGATGAGAACCTCGGTTTGCTAAAGGCAAAAAAACAATACAACCTTGTACTCGACATACCCGATGGCATAAGTGCATCACAATCAATTGTAAGCATTTCGCACGAAATTGGAATGTTTACAAAGGCAAGCAAACGCATAAAAATAAAGGCAGTCAACTTTCCTCCAGAATATTCGTGCACGATTCTACCTCAATATGTTGATGTGAACTACCTTGTACAGCTTTCACACTACAACAATGTACAGGAATACAATTTCACAGCCACTGCCGATTATCAGAACGCTAAAGGTAACATCATCGAAATCAAAGTTCTGTCAAACGACGGCAAAGTACAAATACTACGAAGCGCACCCGAAACCTGCAGCTTTATACTCGAAAAGAAATGATTAGCATCGGCATAACAGGAATCATAGGTTCGGGGAAATCCATGCTAAGTCAGGTTTTCCGCTCAATGGATATACCAGTATATGATGCCGATAGCAGAGCAAAATCGCTGATGAACAACGATTTTATTATACGGGCAAAGCTAATCCTTGAATTTGGTGACGACACATACATCAATGGAACAATCAACAAGGAATATCTCAGGAAAATAGTTTTCGGAAGCGAAGAAAACAGGAAAACTGTAAATTCAATAGTTCATCCTGCAGTAAAGAAAGACTTCATTGATTGGAGAAATGCACAGAACTCCAATATAGTAGCAATCGAATCGGCAATAATATTTGATGCAAAACTCGAAGACATTCTCGACAGAATAATTTTCGTTGAAGCGCCAGAAGAAATCCTTGTAAAAAGAATTTGCTTGCGTGACAATGTTTCGGAAGAAATCGCACTTCAAAAAATAAGAATGCAAAAGGAAAATTCCGGCCGTGAAAGATGCAATGCTATCTTCATAAACGACAGGAACCATTCGTTAATAGAACAAACAGAAACATACATTAACAATCTAAAACACTGACAATCATGGGAAAATGGAAATGGATACTTGGTGGCTTGACATGGGTACTTACCGGTCCTCTTGGCGGACTTATTGGCTTCTTCATCGGTTCGGCAATTGACGGACTAAGCGGTTCATCCGATAACGAACAAGTGAAACCTAGCAATAGGACAAGGCGCACCGAAAAGGGAGACTTCATGGTGGTACTGCTCACTCTTTCGGCAGCAGTTATGAAAGCCGACAACATTGTAAAGAAGAGCGAACTTGAATATGTAAAAGCTTTCCTCGTTCAGAACTTTGGTAAGGAAAAGACGCTCAAGGCATTGCAACTGCTAAAACCAATGCTGAACGCAGAAATTCCACTCGATGATGTTTGCCGGCAGATAAGGTACAACATGAACAACTCGCTGAAGTTGCAACTTCTGCACTATCTTTTCGGCATCGCTAACGCCGACAACGAAATTGTAAAGGAAGAACTTGATGTTTTAAAACGCATTGCAACAGGAATCGGCATCAGCGATTACGACTACAACTCCATAAAGTCGATGTTCATTGTTGTAGGCAAAGATTCTGATTACGAAATACTTGGAATTACAAAGGATGCAACAAACGAAGAAGTTAAGAAGGCATACAAGAAGATGGCTATGAAGCACCATCCCGACAAGGTTGCAGGCATGGGCGAAGAAGTCACACGCAAGGCAACCGAGAAATTCCAAGCTATAAACGAAGCCTACGAAAGGATAAAGAAGGAAAGAAATATGGCTTAAGCCGTCACTTTTTCTTCTTTTTTGGATTTTTTTGGACGCCAACATCTTTACGTCCACGCTTTACAGTCTCACTGGTACGCAAACGTTCTGCATTATCTTCACTCATCAAAACTTCATCTTCCTCAAATTCTGGCTCTCCTTTCTTACGCTTACCCGCATTGGGATTGTCAACAGGCTTACCGCCATATATGATGTTTTCGTACTTTATCGGACTTCCCCTAAAACTATTTTCGTGGAAAACTACATCCTTAACTTTCCCCACCCTACTTGTATTGCAGATAACAGTATCCAAAGCCTTGCACTCAGCAAAGGCATCAGCCGAAACCACCGTCCTCACCGACGACTCGACAAGCTTTGAAAATCCTACCATCTTTAGACTTCGACACGACATAAAAGCACCTTCCCCGACATTTCGCACCTGGTCATACAACAAAACCAACGACAATGCCCAACAGTTTGCAAAAGCCTCCTTGCCAATAGTCCGCACAGTCTTCGAAAAACGCACTGTTGTCAAAGACTTGCAACCTTCGAAAGCGTATGCACCAATATCCTTTAGTCCATTTGGCAAAACAATGGACATTAGTCCACTTGCTCGAAACGCGCCATTGCTTATCGAAGTCAAGCCATTCGACAAGTAATAATTCCTTAAGTTAGTACAATTGCGGAAACAATCTGGTCCAAGACGCTTGATATTATCAAGAACTCTAACTACCGACAAATTAACACACCATCGGAATGCACTGCTGTCAATTATCTCAACTTCGTTCGGAATCGTAACGCAGGTAATGTTCCGACAACCATAAAATGCCTTGCTTCCTATCCTCTTAACTGGGTAATCTTTCCCATTTATTTTGATTTTACCAGCAATATCAACCTTTGTCGGCGTTTCGTCATTATAATTCACATCTACATAAATTGATTTCTGCCCATCATCAAAAGCATACCTTATACCCCTGTAAATAAAATGCATTTGCAACGAATCGACAAACACAACATCGCCCACACTCGCCTGTGACATACTCTCAATAGCACACAACAGCGACAATGATAATATAAACAAGAAACGCTTCATTTTCAAAATTTTTAGGCAAAGTTAAGAAACATAATGGAAAAAACATAATGCACACCGACATTTTGCTGTTTAGTGCTGAGAACCCAACATTGTGCTGTTGACAAAAAAAAGCGAACAGATTCACAAGTGAATAATATATAGGTATCTTTGTCAAAAAATATTTTATTAGAAATGAGACATTTAGATTTTGATACATTGCATCTGTTCAGCGTTGAATCGTTGAAAAAGGCTGGAGTGCCAGAAAAAGATGCGGAAATAATAGCAGATGTACTCCTCGAAGCCGACAAACTCGGAATCGACTCACACGGAATCAACCGACTGAAACCCATATATTTGGATAGAATCAAAGCAGGAATCGTAAATCCAGTTACCAAAGTTGACATTTTGCGCGAAAGTCCGACAACCGCCCTACTTGACGCCAACAACGGCATGGGACATGTGGTTTCGAAACAGGCAATGCAAATGGCTATCGACAAGGCAAAGAAATTCGGTATGGGTATGGTGGCTGTTCGCAATAGCTCTCACTATGGAATCGCTGGGTACTACGGACTTATGGCAGCACGCGAAGGCATGATTGGTCTTACTGGCACAAACGCACGTCCATCTATCGCTCCGACTTTCGGTGTTGAAAACATGCTCGGCACAAACCCATTGACATTCGTTATTCCAACCGATGAAGAATTTCCGTTCTTCCTCGACTGCGCGACATCGGTAAGCCAGCGTGGAAAATTCGAATACTACGCAAAAGTCGGCAAAGACCTGCCCAAAGGCTGGTGCATCGACCGCGAAGGCAACTCCAAGACCAATTCGGTAGAAGTCCTCGAGGACCTCGTAAAAGGTCGCGCCGCTCTTGCTCCGCTTGGTGGCATTGGCGAAGAAACCGCAGGATACAAAGGTTACGGATACGCAACGGTTGTGGAAATTTTGTCGTCGGCATTGCAATGCGGAGGATACATGAAGGCTCTCACCGGACTTGACGAGAACGGCAACAAAAAGCCATACCGCCTCGGACATTTCTTCATTGCAATAAATGTTGAAACATTCCAGGACTTGGATGTTTTCAAGAAAAATGCAGGCAACTTGCTCCGCGACCTCCGCAATTCGCAGAAAATGCCTGGTCACAACAGAATATACACTGCTGGTGAAAAGGAATACGAAAACTTCTTAAACCGTCGCGAAAACGGAGTGCCTATCCCCGATTCACTTTGGGAAGAAATGATTGGTGTAACAAAAGATTACAAACTCGACAAGTTCTACAGATTATTCGGTTTGGAATAAACGCAAATAATAACAAAAAAGCACCGATTGGGTGCTTTTTTTATATTGCTATCCATTATCCTATCTCAATTATAATTATTACTTTTGTCGCACATAAAAATATCATATCGAAGATGAAACCTATAGTAAAGAACATTCTGACTCACGCTGGGATCGTGATATTATTCTTTTTGATTTCCATTCTATTTTTCGACAAGCTTGTCACCACAAACAAAGTCCTCAGCCAAGGCGATGACCGCAACTGGATGGGAATGGTCAAGGAGCAGAAAGATTTTCTGGCAGAAACTGGAATATACACCCACTGGAACAGTGCAATGTTCTGCGGAATGCCAACCTACCAGATAACCAACAAACCTCAGGATTCAATCTTCAGGATAAAGGATATAATCGACCTCGACTGGATTGGATGGTCAAAAAATATAGGTATCATATTCCTATACCTAATTGGATTTTACATATGCCTTGTTGCTTTAGGTGTCAATCCGTGGCTAAGTCTAATCGGAGCATTGGCATTCGGGCTTGGAAGTTACAATATAATAATAATCGAGGCGGGACATTTATCGAAAGCATGGGCTTTGGCTATGGTCGCACCAATATTTAGCGGTATAATACTGACTCTCAAGAAGAAATATATCTGGGGCGGAATACTTTTCACTTTTGCGCTCGGTGCACAAATTGGATTCAACCACCTGCAAATCACTTACTACACTCTGCTTTCAGTAATAATACTCGGATTGGTTTACCTTATCTACACGATAAAGGACAAGACATTCAAACAGTTCGGAACAGCAATATGCATACTCATAGTAGGCGCAATATTTGCAGTCGGTGGCAATGCCAGACTACTGATGACTAGTTACGAATATTCAAAATACACTATGCGCGGTGGTTCGGAAATAACTGTTACACCAGAATCACTGTCGGGCGACATAGAACACTCGCAGGACAAAAACAAGGTTGGACTTAACAAGGATTACGCCTTCGCTTGGAGCTACGGAATTGGCGAGACCTACACTCTGCTTGTCCCTGGTAGTTTTGGCGGTGGTTCAAACGAACCAGTTGACAAGTCAACCGAAACATACAAGAACTTCAAAATCAAAAATGCGCCACTCTACTGGGGCGACCAGCCATTCACATCAGGACCTGTTTATTTCGGTGCGATAATAGTTTTCCTTTTCTTCCTCGGACTTTTCATTGTAAAAGGACCTGAACGTTGGTGGCTGCTTGGAATAACAATCATGGCAATAATACTTTCGTGGGGAAAGAACTTGATGGGACTTAATGGATTCCTTTTCGACTATCTGCCAGGATATAACAAATTCCGTACACCGTCAATGAGCCTTGTCATTGCAAATGTTGCAATGGTAATGATGGCAATACTCGCTCTGAAAAACATATTCAGCAACGAAATCGACAATAAAAAACTTAAAGTCGCTTTGTACGCATCAACAGGAATCACATGCGGATTGATACTTGTCGTATTGATTATGTCGGGTTCGTTCTCATTTTCAGGTGCGGTTGACGAGCAAATGGCAGCACAATACGGTGACAACTGGCCAAGAATCCAAGAAATATTCATTCAGGACAGGCAGGATTTGTTTAGTACAGATTCATGGAGGTCGATAATATTGATACTGCTATCGGCTATAACATTGTTCATCGCAATAAGTTTCAAGGAAAAGAAACAGAAAGTTACATTTGCCGTCACAACCGCAGTTATCGCATTGCTTGTCGTTTTCGACCTCTGGTCTGTTGACCGTCGTTACCTCAACGACGACAGTTATGTCTCGAAAAAAGAAGTACAACTCAATCCGACAAAAGACGACAATACAATAGACCAATATGCAGAGCGTTTCGGTGACAAGGATTTCCGTGTTATGAACCTTGCAACCAGCACATTCAACGATTCGCGTACATCGGCATTCCACCACTCTATTGGCGGATACCACGGAGCAAAACTTCGTCGCTATCAAGACCTCATCGACTTCTACATGACGCGCGAACTGAACATGAATGTAATCAATATGCTGAACTCCCGCTATTTCATCGTTCCTGACCAGCAAGGTTCGACTATGGTACAACGCAATCCTGCCGCACTCGGAAGCGCATGGTTTGTGGATGGTTGTCAACTTGTTGACGATGCAAATGCAGAAATTCTTGCACTCAACAACTTTAATCCTTCCGACACTGCAATCATCGATAAGAGGTTCGCAAATTTTGTTGATGGCAAAAATCTATCACGCGACACTACCGCCGTCATCGAAATGACACACCAGAAGCCATACAACCCCGACCATCTGATATACAGCACAATGTCCAATAAAGAACAATTGGCAATCTTCTCTGAAGTTTACTATGCTCCTGACTGGAAAGCATACATCGACGGCCAACCTGCAGAATATTTCCGTGCAAACTACATACTTCGCGCAATGGTCATCCCTGCAGGCCAGCACAAAATTGAGTTTATAAACGAAGCACCAATGTTCAAGGTCTGGGATATTGTTTCAATTGCATTCTCGGCACTGCTTGCAATTATCATAGCAGGAATCTTTTTCTTGAAATACAGGAAAGAAAAAGCACAGAAAATTGCAGTCAAAGCATAAAGGGAAATGATTTCTGTAATCGTCTGCACATACAATCGCGACAAGTATCTGTACGATGCATTGTCGCGTATTGCCGAAAACAACTACCCTGTCGACGATTACGAAATCATCCTTGTAAACAACAACAGTACCGACAACACACTTACCGAAGCTGATAGGTTCAAGTATGACTATCCCAATGTAAACATCAAGATTGTAACAGAACTACAGAACGGCCTTTCGCAAGCACGCAACCGAGGCATAGAAGAAAGCAAAGGCGAGTTCCTCGTTTTTCTCGACGACGACACAACTGTAAGTAACAACTACCTGCACAACATAAACGAAAACATAAAACGCCATCCCGATGCCACTGCTTTCGGAGGCAAGGTTGTTCCAATTTTCGAGACAGGAATACCAAAGTGGGTATCTTGCTGGACAATGCCCATGTTCGCAGTAACTGACAAAGGCGAAGGAACGGGAATTTTCAAGGGTATGTCGTACCCTGTAGGAGCAAATATGGGAGTAAAACGTACTGCATTTGAGAAATACGGAACATTCGACACGCAACTTGGCAGGAAATGGAATCTGCTTCTTGGCGGAGAGGAGAAAGATTTCTTCTATCGACTAAAAGCCGACAAACAAAAAATATACTATTTCGGAAACATTGACGTTGAACACCTCATACCTGCATCAAGAACGACTTACGATTACATAAGAAACATAGGGATTGGAATTGGCATAAGCGAACGAATCAGATACAAAAAGAAAAATTCGGCAAGAGTGTTCACAAAGGCAATATGGGAAATCGTCAAAAACTGCGGTTCGCTATTGTTATGGGCATACTACGCAATAAGTTTTCGCCCAGCAAAAGGAAAGGCAATAATGATTCTCCGAAAAAATGTCGTTGCCGGATTTTTGAGAAAATAACAAGAAACAATTATTTCAGTCTTTCTGCCAGCATAAACGCATCATGCATATTGTCCTCAAGCGAACAATACTTCCACTCGCCATAACGTCCGATTGAATAAACACCATGACTATTCAAAAATTCCATTTTTTCAGTCTTGTCTGCTTCCGACTGCCGTGTAATGTGAACATATGCAGGATTCATTGTCACACACTCATAATCAACAACTTGTTCTTCTGCGACTATTCCAGCCTTCTTCAAATCGGCAAGAACTCGCTGATACAACTGCTTTTCATCAACTGCTTCGTCGTGTGCAAAGCCAACTTCCACATACAACGACATCTTGTCTAATCCGATGATATTATCATAGAAACCAACGCGATAGAAAACAATGTCCTTGTCTGGGAAATATATCCAGTTGTTTTTCGTATCGGCACCTTTCTTATCGAAGCCAATATTGAACACAACAACTTTGTTGCACGAATACACCTTTCTATCGTATGGCACTTGTGCCATATCGAGCAGACGAGGAAAAGGAACCGTAGAAATCAAATTGTCGTAATGTATTGTTCGCTTGTTGGTTACTGCTATTTTTTTCTCAATATCAATAGAGATGAGTTGTTCATTCAAAGCAATTTTATTAGCATCCACTCTTGATGCTACCGACTCAACAACCTTTATCACGCCCTTTTTAGGATACAAGAAAAACGAATTGTACGATAGATTTTTGGAATTCCTGAAATTCAAAATTATCTGCTCCTTGTCGGCGTATGGGAAAAAACGCCCCATTGCGTCAACATCAAGGTTGTTAAGGTCGGTTGCGTACAACTTTTCATTGTATGGAATCAGAAATTTTTCGGCGATGGACTTTCCGAATTTTGCATAAAGCATTTCCTTGAACGAACTGACATTGCCATCCAGCTTTACCGCAAAAAGGTCGTATAGGCAATCAATAAATTCTTCCTTTTCAAGTTGATGGATATTCATTTGGAAAGGATAATCCACAAGGCGACCTTTGTAATATATCTGAGTGAACTTATTTACAGTAAGAACTTCTTCTTTCTGCAACCTTTCCATCACATAATCTCTTATTTCAGAATGCTGAAAATGGAAAAAATGCCCAGAAAAATCCCAAACATAGTCGCCGGAATAATGTGTACGACAATACCCTCCTATTTCGCTTTCCTTTTCTACGACAATATAATCGTTTGATGTCCTTGCCGCGTATGTAAGTCCTGTGATTCCCGCTCCAATTATTAAATCCATACTACTTTCCCGTTATAATTTAAACGACATACTCCTTGCGCCTCGAGTAATACTTTATGAACATCACCGCTAATCGTGGAAATGTCCTGATAAATGACATCAATGCGCGCAATTTGAAATTTGATTTATAGAAGCGATTCGACTTATAATCAGGTATCAATTTCAGCAATTCGCTATATATGGAAGCAATTGTTTCTCTATTAGGTTCAGTCGAATTTGTCACATAATTGAACACCGTTGACAAATATCCCTTCTTGATATACATGAAATCAACCTCTTGTTTGAACTTATCGTAAACGCCATTTTGCTTGGAAAATTCAAGCAATTTGCTGAAAACTGCCAATCGCTTCTGGTACTTGGAACTATCCTTTGTCGTACATACCGAACCCGGACGAATCAAATAAAGATAAAACGGCTCATCAACATACGAAATTGACTTTGCCAACATCAGCACGCACGAAACAAAATAACTGTCGTCGGCACTTCGTTCTTCAGGAAAACGAATGCTATACTGGTCTATCAAAGTCTTTCTGTATATGAGCGAAGTGAACTGCGATACATAGTGAGTAAGGAAATACGAACGCTTTTCATCGGAAACAATGCCATTACCAATAAAAGGATTCTTCAGTATATCGCCACGACGCCCATCGGGATAAACCTTTTGCATCTGACAGCAACACAAGTCACTGTCATACTTTTTTGCTTCGGCATACATCCGCTCGAACATATCATTTTCAATCCAGTCGTCGCTATCGACGAAAGCAATGTATTCTCCTTTTGCGTGAGGAATTGCAAAATTTCGCGCCATTCCTGCGCCCAAGTTGTGCTCAGGTTTAAGAAAAACAAACTGATTCTTGCGGGGATGGTCGGCGATCATATTCTGCACTAGTTCGATGCTATTGTCTGGACCGTGGTCATCCACAAATATGAACTCCATATCATCCAAAGTCTGCGCAAGCAGCGTTGCAGTACATTTTTCTATATATTGAGCAACCCCATAAACGGGCAAAATTACCGAGACCTTCATTTTTTATTCCCTGATATTGCGTTATCTATATAATCAAATATTTTCTGCGACGGCATTCTCCTATCCCTTGCAAGCAATTCGTTGTAATGCCTACTGCGCATCTCTTTCTTATTGTCTATTCCGTTGATTACATTCTGTACAAACCGCTCTATATCCTGCTCACTATGGGCTTGCTCGTGGCAATGGAACGATTTGATTCCTACCGCATTAAACTTTGATTCAATTACGTTTGCATCCTTTACAAGAAACAATACAGGTTTGTTCAGGTATATGTATTCGGAAGTAAAACTACAGCAGTCGTGAATCATGGCATCGGAAGTAAAGAACCAGTCGCTATACTCGCCAAGTTCCACCTGCGTATTTGTCATTGTCTCCCATTGACGGTAATATTCCGCAGTTTTCTCTTCACCCCAAAGTTTGCACAACTTAAACCACAGCAAATGGTGTGGTTTGAAAAGGAACTGCACATCATCTTTGTACTTTTGTGCCAGCTGCAACATAAAATCGTGATATTCAAGGAATGTAGCGATATTAAGGTTATCATCGAAAGAATGATGCGGAGCCCAAATTATCCGCTTCATCGGTTTTTCTATACGTTTCCAATTATCCTTCGGAATATAATCTGCATCTAAGTATATATCTGCAGCGACATAACCTGTAACGACCATGTTTTCTCCTTTTGACACCGCATATTCAGCACCAAGTTCCATGTTTTTTTCAGTTTCCACAAAATAGGTCCACAAAATCTGATGCAAAGGCAACTTGTAACTTAGAACCGGCAAATCCGTTGTGGAAAAACCATAATGATTGTAACATGTCAGCTTATCCCTGAATTTGTATATATAATATTGTGGCGGCATATCCTTGTACGGGACAGTGTAGAAAATAATATCAGGATTATACAACTTTCTTACATCCAACCACTTCTTTTTATTTTCATCGTATGGGATAACATATTCAAAACCCTTGTCCTTCATAAGTTGCTCTGTTCTACGAAGTGTTGTAGCAATATCATCGCTATCAAAATCCTTGAACCAACTATATGGACATATTACTACAAACGGATGATAGCGTTTGTTGTCGCGAAACATGCGAAAAAGGTAGTCAAATTTCCAAATTCCTGGCATTGTTAGAAAAAAGCAAACCTCTATACGAGACTTATTTCTCAGCTTTTCTATTGTTGCATTCTGCTCGCGCCGGCACTTTGCAATATATCGTCTCATGACCGACGGAAAACGACAGCGCAAAAAATCTCGGTACGCCAACTGTTCCCTAATTGCATATTTCAGAGATACTGGGAAAAATTTTTCTTTGAGCTTTCTAATCCACATAACAGTCCCACTACTTTTCGGCCACTATTGCATAAAAATGAGTATTCGACCACCTGTTACATTCTGGCGGATAGATGTCAAATGTCTGTATATTCTTATAGCCAACAGATTTCAATATTTCAACCTCCTTGGGCAAATGACGGTAGCAACAAAAATAGTCTGTCTTTAATTCTTCAGAAAAACCAGAAACTATTACATCCTCTTCCACCCCAAACTGCGACTTAATGATTATTTTTCCATTTGGGCGCAAATAAGAATAATACTTCTTATATAGGCTTTTCACTTCTTCGTCATTGAAATAACATGTAATGCCAAACATATTCACCAAATCGAAATTCTTGTCAGATTCATAATCCTTGACATCACAATTGACAATAGAAATCTTATCGGTTTTTTCTATGAATTTCGTAAACTCCTTATAAAGTTCAACTGCCTCAATATGCTTTACTTTCTGATAATACTTATTGATTGTCAAGCCTGTAGAGCTTGCCAAATCAAGAATTTCTGTATTTTCATTAGCATACTTCATTATAAAGTCGGCATCCATCTGCGTAAAATCGTTGCACGGATTAACTTTTGCTGTCAACTGAGTTGGATTATTTTGCGCTATTTTAGTCCAATAATTTAAAGAATCTTTGTTTTCCATATCAATCTACCATTCTTTTGTTATTTCCATTACCCTCTTATAATCCTCGTATGTATCAATATCGTAAGCTCTTACTTTTATTCCTTTCATTGGCAAATAAGGTTCAAGTTGATTGAATACATTGCCCGATGAATACTGAACCTTGCGTTTCATTATGCATGCAGGACCAGTCCATTCGTAATCACCTGTCTCGCGCGAAAAAGCTAATACATTTCCTTTTTCATCAGTCTGAACGAAAACTGCCTCATCGGAACTCTTGTCGGCATAGCAGATATATTCGCCATCAGTGGCAAGAATTTTCTTAACATCATCGGGATGCACAAGCAAATCACCATCCCATTCGAGCACATATTCATTAGCATCAACCGCGCCAAGATAGAAACTCGCGCCAGTCTTTGTCTCAAAATAGCGGTGGTTGTAAACGAAAATCACATCTTTCCTGTATTTCAATACTTCCTCTACTATGTCGTTTGCCTGATAGCCAATTACAATGCGTACATCCTCGACATCCTTAAACAATTCGAGTTGCCATGCTATCAGCGACTTGCCGTTTATCTTAATCAGAGCTTTGGTCTGACCAAGTCCTAAGCGAGAACCAATCCCCGCACAACTTATAACAACTGATTTAACTGACGACATAAGGCTTTTTCGTTAAAAATCAAATAATTGGTGATAGGTAAAATACTTTTTGATGGAGAATGTGTCATTCCTGCTGCTATTGCGACATCGGCTACACGCATAGCTTCCATATCGTTGTTACCATCGCCAACATAAACCACTTTGTATCCTTCCTCCTGATACTTCTCCACCACAACTTCCTTGCGTAGAATTTTGGTCAGCTTTACGACCTTGTTATTCTCGACAATAGCATCAGAACAATATGCCTCGCACCCGAGTCGCGCCAAAAGTTTTTCCGACCAGCACAGCAAATTTCCTGTTGCCACAACGCATTGTTCTTTGTGTGCACGGATAAAATCAGCCAAATCTGGATACAATTTTACATTTTCTAGAAGTGATGCCACTTCATCGACCGGCAATTTGCCAAGTATAAACACACGACGGATAAAACTTTCCACAAATGGAATATCACCTTGGATTGTCTCACGGGTAAGTTGCTCAATCTCTTCCTGCACATTGAAATGCTTTGCCATAAGTGGCAAGGTTTCTTCGGAAGTAATAGTACCATCGAGGTCGAATATGAATTTTATTTTTGCCATGTACCTTTTCGGTTTTCTAATGGAATTTGCAAAGATAATAAATATTTCATCACAACTTTTAACCTTTGGATGTTTATTTTTCTTCTATCTTCAAACAAGTATCTCCATAATCCTCAAGTCTTTCTTATATGTAACCTTGATGTTGGAATCGTCACCATCCACAATGAATATCTTTTCTTCGGGAAGATAACGGACAACAACTCCACAATCATCTGTTGCGACAAAATTGGAATCATCAAGAGCGAGATTATATGCTTTTGCAATAGTTTCGTAACGGAATCCTTGCGGGGTCTGCTGGCAACGAAGCATCGAACGCTTGGGAATACAACCGATAAATTGTCCCGATTCGTCAACTACCACAATAGTGTCAGTTGACGGTACGGAAACCGCCACCGCATTATAAATTTTCAAAGCTTCGACCACATCGGCAATAATTCTCTGAGAAACCAACGGGCGAACCGCATCATGGAATATCAAGTTGCAATCCACTCCTTCGTATGCTTTTATTGCAGAAAGACTTGAATCGGAACGTTCTGCTCCTCCATCAAGGATTTTTTTCACCTTTGTCCACGAATTTCGTGCGACAATCTTGTTCATTTCAGCAACAAAATCCTTGTTCACGACAACTGAAATTTCATCAATGCCATCGCATTTTTCAAAAGCATCAATGGAATATTCGATTATCGCACGTCCATTCACCTCGATGAACTGTTTTGGCAAGTCGCCACCGATACGACGACCGCTACCTCCAGCCAATACAACAGCAATATTTTGTCTTTCTTTATCCATTTTCTAACGCAAAAATAATATTTCTCAATCAAAAAAAATCGCGAGTTGCCAATAATTTTCATTAACTTTGCAGCATATAATTTGAAACAGCATGAAAATTTCGATTTTTTACACATTGATAGCAGTCGTAATTGTTGTTATGCTTGGCGTTTGCATGTCATTCTGCTGCAGTGGTGACGGACTAAAAGGCGAAGACCTTACATTTTATCAATACCATGTCGGGAACGGCTATTCTGGACAATCTACCGATTATAGCATCTACGAAAAGGACGGTGTTGTTACAGCAAGCATAAAAGAATGCAACTTCCTGATGATGAGAGAAGATGATTCAATTCCATGTAATGAATATGCCATAAGCGATGTGCCACGTGAAAAACTTATAGAGATAGGCAAATTGCTCGTTGATGCCAAAATACAAAAATGGGAACGCGATTACTATGCCACCGATGTCTTCGATGGTGACAACTGGTCGGTATCGGTTAGGTTCGGCGACAAAAGTTTCGATTCCCACGGCTACATGAAATGGCCAAAGGATGCCCCATTTCATGAGATAAACAGAATTATCGGCGAACTTTGCATGCCCAAGGAGGAAAGATGAAAAAGTTGGTGCTTATTTTTATAACTACTATCGCTTTTGCTTCAATAAAGGCACAAAGCTCACACAATGCCGATGAACAGTTCTACTCCCAGCACTATGACGAGATTTTGAATCTTTTCAACGAAGAATGTCCCGTGCTTGAATATAGCGACGACAAAAATATGACATTCGAATACGGACTTATCGACCTCGATGGTGATGGCATAAATGAACTATGGGTAAGAGAAACCACCGGTGAAAACGAAGCATTCTTCTGCCGAGGCAACGGCAAACTCGAAATAATTGCCACCACATGGTTCAAGTCGTTTGCATCGGTAAGCGGGAATGTGCTGTGCGCTGAGGGACCAGCGGGAACTGGCGCATTCTTCTCGACATATTATGTCATAGAAAACAGCACGATAGCGCATCATGCTTCCGACTTGCAACAGTGCAACTTGAATTCCAAAATAAGCCATGAATGTGAATACGACGGCAACGAAGTATCGTGGAAATGGTTCAAGAAATTCAAGGCTACGTTTGCCCAAAAATTTGTTGCACCCGAGAACAACGACTGGCAACCGTTGGACAAGCTTAGGAATAATTAAATCAGCGTGCGACTTGCAAACTGACAAGCATTTTCCCTTGATAACAAGATTGCTCTATTCTACACTTACAACCTTAAATTCTGTACGACGGTTCTGCGCACGGCCTTCCTCGGTATCGTTGGTGGCAACTGGAACCGAAAAATCATATCCACTGTACGACAGGCGTTCCTTTGCAATGCCCTGCGAAACAAGGTAGTTGTAAACCGACTTAGCACGATTTTCTGAAAGTGTCTTGTTGTATGCCTTTGTGCCTACATTGTCGGTGTGACCGCCGATTTCTATCTTCATCTTCGGGTTTGCGTTCATGTATTCCACAACCTTGCCAAGTTCGGTGTACGAATCGGGTAGCAAGTCGTAGCTGTCGGTCTTGAAGAAAATGTTTTTCAAAACTACCGTCACGCCCTTTTCTATCGGTTGTAGCGGAATGTTCATGATGTACGGTTCCTCTGGATGTTCAAGGTTGGTGAGCGAAAAGTTTTCGGAGTAGAAAAGGTATCCCTCGCGCGATACATTAAAGGCGTAGTCCTTGTCGATTGGCAGACAAACCATATACTCGCCAGTGTTTTCCTGAGAATACATATCAACCATCTTTTCTCCGCTCTCGATGTCAAGCATTTCGCATTTTGCCTTTAGCCTTTCGTTGGTCTTCGAATCGTAAATGTAACCTTTTACGTATGTGACAGTCACTGGTTTAACCTCTGGCGGAAGTTCAAATCCATAAATATCCAAGTCGCGCTTTGTGCCCGATGACGAAAACATGGCAAGGTCGCCTTTTGCGTTAACAATAAGGCTCCTTTCTTCGCCAAGTGTATTTATCGGATATCCAAGATTTTTCGGTTTTGACCAAGTTTTGCCTTCGTCCTCTGTTTTTGATACGAACAAGTCGTAGCTACCAAGTCCGGGATGTCCCTTTGAGGCAAAATACAAGGTCTTACAGTCTGGATGTATGAACGGGGAAATATCCTCGTAAGGTGTATTCACTTTTCCGCCAAGGTTTTCTGCAGGCTTCAATGCATTGCCCTTGCTGTCTATTTGTACGCGCCAGATGTCAGTCTTGCCGAATCCGCCCGAGCGAGACGATGAGAAATACAAATATTTTCCATCGGATGACAGCGATGGGTTACTCTCCCAGAATTCAGTATTCACCGAACGCATATTCTGCGGTTGCGACCATTGCTTGCCTTCCCAGAACATTATGTACAAGTCACAGCTTCCTTTGCCATCGGGACGGTTGCAAGCCGTTATTACACAAGTTTTTCCATCAGCTGAAATACATTGTGCGCCTTCGTTGAGTTCGGTATTGATTCTTCCGGGAAGCGGTGCGCCCGAATCGTATTTGCCAGTCTGCGGATTGCGATAGGCGTAGAATAAATCCTCGTTCATATTTGACTGGTTTCTCGATGGATTGTTCTTATTCAAAGGGATTTGTCTTGTGAACACAAGTATTTCTTCGTCTGCCGAAAGTGATGGCCAGTATTCATCCCATTCCGTATTTATTCTGCCAACGCTATGTGGTTTGAAATTCACAGGATTACGCACTGCACTATCCGAAAAAGTTATGAATTCGCGCAGACGGTCGGTGTCATATTTCTTGTAAACTTTCAAATCGGCATTTTCATAAAAGAAGTCGATGTACTTTTTGGCGGAAGCATATTCGCCGATGCCGTAGTTGTGCATTGCAAGCTTGAGCGTTATGCCGTAGTCGAAATGCGGGTCAAGGTCAACAACCTTCTCATAGAACTTTATGGAAGTTTTGATGTCGCCAAGAAAATCATAGATTTCAGCCTTAAGCATATAAGGTTCAATGAACATTGAATCCTTGGCGATGGCGTTGTCGGCTTCCTGCAAGGCGAATTTTATAGTCTGGTCGGTTTTGCCATTCTGGTAATATGATACAGCTTTTTCAAAACACTTTATAGCCGCTTTCGACTTCGTGTGGTATTCCTCGTTCTGCGAAAATGCAAGTCCGCACAAGACCGAAAATGCCAATATGAACAATATTTTTTTCATACTAATACAATAACAAAAAACAAGCCGAGAAAATCCCGACTTGCAAATATAATAACTTTTATGGAACTAATTACAAACCTTTGTCCATCGTCAAGAGGAACTCTTCGTTGCTTGCAACCTGTGGCAGACGGGTACGGATGAATTCCATTGCTTCTACCGAATTCATGTCGGCAAGGAACTCGCGCATTACCCACAGACGGTTTACAAGGTCCGGATTTACAAGCAAATCCTCGCGACGAGTACTCGATGCGGTAACATCGACAGCAGGGTAAATTCTGCGGTTCGACAACTTGCGGTCGAGCTGAAGCTCCATGTTGCCCGTACCCTTGAATTCCTCGAAAATCACATCGTCCATCTTTGAACCGGTTTCGGTAAGTGCTGTAGCAAGGATAGTGAGCGAACCGCCATTTTCGATGTTACGGGCAGCACCGAAGAAGCGTTTTGGCTTGTGCAATGCGTTGGAATCAACACCACCCGACAAAACTCTACCCGATGCAGGTGCAACTGTGTTATATGCACGAGCAAGACGGGTTATGGAGTCGAGAAGAATCACAACATCGTGACCGCATTCTACCATACGCTTTGCCTTTTCAAGCACAATGCTTGCAACCTTTACATGGTGGTCTGCTGGCTCGTCGAAAGTTGATGCAATGACCTCGGCACGAACATCACGAGCCATGTCGGTAACTTCCTCCGGACGCTCATCGATAAGCAATATTATAAGGTAAACCTCTGGATGATTGTCGGCTATTGCGTTTGCTATTTCCTTAAGCAACACTGTCTTACCAGTCTTTGGCTGAGCGACTATCAAACCACGCTGACCTTTTCCGATTGGCGTGAACAAATCTACAACTCGGGTCGAAAGGTTTGCATGTCCCTTGCCTGTGATGTTGAACTTTTCGGTTGGGAACAATGGCGTCAGATGGTCGAAAGGAATCCTGTCGCGGACAAGCATCGGGTCAAGTCCGTTAATCTTTATGACCTTTGTCAACGGGAAATACTTTTCGCCTTCCTTTGGAGGCCTTACCGTTCCTTCGATAGTATCACCGGTCTTTAGTCCGAACAATTTTATCTGCGACTGCGAAACATAAACATCATCGGGAGAATTCAAGTAATAATAATCCGATGAGCGCAGGAATCCGTAATTTTCGGGCATAATTTCAAGTACGCCGGTAACGGTAACTATTCCTGAGAAATCGTAGTTTGGCTTTTGCTCTTCAACATTATGATTCTGCTGGGCATTTTGTTGCTGGCGGTCCATGTCAAACGACAATTGTTGAGCTTTTTGCTGCTGGTCGTTTCTGCCGTTGTCGTTGCGCGGAGCACCATTATTGTTGCGTTGCTGGTCGTTGCGCTGCTGATATTGCTTCCTGAAATCTTGGCGTGGTTGCTGATTCCTGTCGTTTTCGTTGCGATTGTCGTTTTGCTGTTGTGGCGTAAATGTTTCTACTCTTGGAGTAGCAGGCTCATTTTCTGAAAATCTTGCAACAGGTTCTGCAGCTATTTGAGTTTTCTGATTTTCCTGATTGTTGAATACTAATTTTGCAGCAGAACCATTCTCATCCAGATGCGTAGTCATAATCGGTGACTGGATCCTTGCTCTGCGCTGACGCCTTCTTGGTTCAGATGAATATTCGTCAGTTGCAATAGGTTCTTCCTGACTTTCTGCAAGAAATTCGCTTGCACTCTCTACTGCGCTCGAAATCCGTGGCGGACGACCGCGTCTCGGTCTTTGTTCATTATTTTCTATACTATGATTATGCTTGATATTGACATCTTTCAGCGGAGCCATAATATCGGTAACGCCAACCAACGAATCGTCATCATCATCGTCATCTTCACCGAAATCCGGGTCTTCCGTATCCTGTATCCTTCTAATCAAATCTTGTTTTCTAAACGCTTCCACTCTCTTGATACCCAAACCTTTGGCATATTCTCTCAATTCGGGTAGCAACATATCGTTCAACTCTGAATAACTTTTCATTTTAAAGTTAGTTACAAAATATTTTAATTAAAATTTGTGAAATCAAATAATATCATTTATCAAAGCTACCAATTCCAACACCTTACAAGCGGTCAAACAGATATTTCTTTTGTGATTTTTAATCTTCAGAAATGAATTGATACCTTATCAAATCAATTGCAGTGCAAAGATATATCTTTTTGCGTAGATACAAGCAATTCGGATAGATTTTTTTCCACAGGAACAATTTGCGTTAAAACACTATGGCGCAAAGTCTTATCCTTTTTATCAACATGGCAATTCCTACAATGAAAAACTTTGCAGGTCGCGTCGCCTCTGAGTTTTACGGCAAAATTCAAGCTATAGCGCCTGAATTTGCCACTTGCTTTACTATCTTACCTTTGCACCAAGTTCCTTCTCGTAGAACATTATCAGCTTCTGCATTATCTTGTCGATCTGCTTGTCGGTCATTGTCTTTTCAGTATCCTCAAGCTCGAAGCTCAAAGCGTAGGAAATCTTGCCTGGCTCAAGGTTCTTGCCTTCGTAAACATCGAACAGTCCGACTTCAACAATGTGCTTAGGTTCGGTGCGTCTTGCGACTTCCTCGAGTTGTGCATAGGTCACCGATTTGTCAATAAGCAATGCAAGGTCGCGGCGAACGCGCGGGAACTTCGATATTGGCTGATACTCAATCTTGTGTGTCTTGGCGAACTTCAAAAGCACATCCCAGTTGATTTCTGCATAGAAAACATCCTGGTCTATGTCCATTTTCTTCAGCAAGTTCTTCGATACAACTGCAATGCGAGCAACTTCCTTGTCCTTCAGCTTGAACGACTGGAAAGTGCTGAACTTTTCGTCTGATGAAACCTCGAACTTCAAAGCCGACATGTCAATGCCGATTTTCTTCAGCACTGCAGCCACGCCTGACTTCAGCATGAAGTAGTCGGTTGGATTGTCCTTAAGGTTCCAGCTCAGCGGATTGCGCTTTCCTGTAATCCACATTCCGAGATACTGAGTTTCGCTGTATGCGGTAATGTCCGAAACCTGCTTTTCTGCATTATAATAATAGGTGCGACCAAACTCGAAGAACTTCAAGTCGCCATTGCGATAGTTGAGATTTGCCTTGATGCTGTTCAATCCACCATAAAGCAACGATGGACGCATAACATTCAAATCACGGCTCAACGGATTGTAAATCTTTACTATGCGGTTTGCGTATTCGCTGTTTTCAGCAATGTCGTCAGCAGAAATCATCGAAAGACACATAATTTCGGTGTAGCCAATACCTGTGAGCACATCTGAAACAAGATTCATCATCTTCTGCGGTTCCGGCTTTTCAGGATAGTTGATGCTGAACGAAATATGATTCGGAACCTCTATGTTGTTGTATCCGTAAATTCTCATAATATCCTCAACCACATCAGCTTCGCCTGTGACATCCACCCTGTAGGTTGGGATTTCAAGTTTCAAATCACGACCTTTGTCCTCCAAAATCTTCATATCGAGCAAGCCGATGATTTCGCGAACGCGGTCTTCGGGGATTTCCTTGCCGATAAGTGCGTTGCCACGGTCAATGTTGTAATCAACGATTGCCGGTTCTATTGGATTTGGATAAACATCAACAATTTCCGATGCGATACGACCGCAGCCCATTTCAACAATCAGGCTTGCAGCACGGCGCAAAGCGTAAGGCACCATGTTGATGTCAACTCCGCGCTCGAAATGGAACGAAGCATCGGTCTTAAGTCCGTGAAACTTCGATGTCTTGCGGATTGAAACCGGGCTGAAATATGCAGCCTCGATGAAAACATTCTTTGTTTCGTTTGAGATTCCCGACTTTTCGCCACCGAACACGCCACCTATGCACATCGGCTCTTCGGCGTTGCAAATCATAAGGTCGTTTGCAGACAACTTGCGCTCAACGCCATCGAGAGTAACGAAAGGTGTTCCTTCTGCAACATTCTTCACGATAATCTGCTTGCCAGTAATCTTGTCGGCATCAAATGTATGAAGCGGATTTCCAGTTTCGTATAACACGAAATTGCTGACATCCACGATGTTGTTTATTGGATTCAAGCCGACCGATTTAAGACGGTTTTTCAGCCATTCTGGCGATTCCTGCACCTTCACATCGGTAAGGCAGATGCCCATATAACGGCGACAAGCATCGGTATTTTCGATTTTTACATCGATTTTTATCTCATTTTTCGAATTTTCGGTGATTTCAGCCTTTGGAATGTTGTATTTTATTCCCTTCACGGCTGCCACATCGCGGGCTGCGCCAATGTGCGAAGCACCATCTATGCGGTTTGGTGTGATGTCGATTTCGATAGCGGTATCGTTTTCAACATTGAAATATTCTGCTGCAGGCGTACCCACCTTTGCATCTGCTGGCAGAACCATTATTCCGTCGTGCGAAGTGCCGATATTCATTTCGTCCTCTGCGCAAATCATACCTTCCGATGGTTCACCGCGAAGTTTCGACTTCTTGATTTCGAACACGCCGTCCTTTGAGTAAATCTTGGTGCCGATAGTAGCGACAACAACTTTTTGTCCCGCTGCCACATTTGGCGCACCGCACACGATATGCAAAGGTTCGTCACCGCCGACATTTACTGTAGTAACATGCAGATGGTCAGAATTTGGATGAGCCTCGCAGGTGAGTACTTCACCGATTACGAAACCTTTCAGTCCGCCAATTACAGACGAAACTTCTTCAGTTCCATCAACTTCGAGGCCAACGCTTGTTAGTATTGCTGCCAGTTCTTCCGGCGATTCGTCAAACGACACATAGTTCTTAAGCCAATTGTATGAAATCTTCATCGTAAATCAATTTTGGGTTGCAAAGATACAATATTATTTACGATTTTGGATTTACGATTTTGGATTTTTTAATAGAGAGGTTAGTGACGAACTAGAAAGAATTTCTTTCGAGTTGCCTCTGCATTGTCAATCTGTTATCACTTCCCAGAAACCGCCCTTGTCCGGACCAACACGACGGATATATTTATCTCGCATTACATTAATGTTACTACCAACAGCAGTATAGCTTAAACCTAAAACAGTAGCAATTTCCGACTTTGATATATACGGGTCACGGGTCTTCTAACATCAATTTTAATATTGACATTCTGTTTTCTGTCAACTTAACACCACTTGACTTCGATTTTTCTATAATGCTACCTATCAATTCAGCACGATTTTCTGGTAATTTTTCTGGTAACTTTTCTGTCACCTTACTTTTCCCATTATTTGACTTAGTTGTCGAAACGCCCAATACATCTACTTTATTGTCAGTTGTTTCTGTTCGGTTTCTGTTCGGTTTCTGCTACTTTCTGTTCGGTTTCTGTCACCTTGGGCACTGTTATTTTCAAGATGAAATCATCTGTATGGTACTTGGGTTCTTTGACGCCATTGGCTATCAGCTCCCGACACATACGGTCAACACCTTCGCCGTACTCTTTCAATGCATTAGTCATTTTTCAAAAACATATGAAGTTTTTCAAGGATAATTTTATCAGCTGGCAACCAATTTACATTGTATAATTCATCTTTTGATAACCATTTTGCTGCTTCATGTTCTTTCAAAATAAGACTCCCACTTTCAACACGACATAAAAAGCAATGCATTGTAAGATGAAATTTAGGATAATCCCATTCTACAGTATCAATAAATCTTTCAACAACAATTTTTGTATCCAATTCTTCCAAAATCTCACGTTTAAGAGCTTCTTCTGGAGTTTCTCCAACTTCAATTTTTCCGCCAGGAAATTCCCAATAGTCTTTCCAATCTCCGTAACCACGTTGAGTTGCGAAAATACAACCATCGGAATCGTGGATTATGGCTGCTGCAACTTCGATTTTTTTCATAATACTTGTAGCCCTAATGACTTCAGATAGTTATATGTTCCATCATAAAATTCAGATCTTCTTGTATTGTCATCATTATTTCCTTCTGGAACACAGATTACCATTCCTTGACGAGCACGAGTAAGAAGAACTCTGTATGCATTCAGCTGATAAACTTTTCGTTCTTCTTTATTAATACGATTCCATCGATTACCACCATTAAACTCATAAAAATCCCATTTCCCATCATTATATCGCAAGTCGCCATCCCATACCAAACAAGTCCAATCTAGCTCTAAACCTTGAATATCAAATTCACTTGCAGCATCTTCTAAAAATAATGAAGAACGCACATCATCAATATCGTCAAGAAACCAATGAACAGTATCAGGCTTACACCTTACATCTATGGCTAACGGTTTCAATCTATATGCTTTTGAAGAAACTAACATTCCGTATCGTTCGCTACCCCTTGCTTTGTTCCTCAACCATTGTTTTGCAACATTAATATCCCTTGTTAATACAATAGGATAGCGATCTTTTATTTTTGCATAATTTTCTATAACTTTGTTAATCTCACAATCTAGCAAATGGTGTATCATATTCGACAAACTCTCAGCTCTAAAAGAACGCATAGAAACGGACAAATGCAAATCATCCGAATACAATACATTAGGATTTTTAGAAAGCAACTCTTCAATCTTACCTTCTGCATATTCTTTCGCCGTTAGTTGATTAGATATATATACTCGCCATTCTGGGAAGGTTTCATTAATTGCTCTAATCCACTCGCCAATGCCAGCTTCACCAGTATTTATTTCCTGTCCACCACCGACAAGACAAACTATTACTGCCCAATCCTTTCGTTGATCCAATGACCATATCAGGAATTCTCCTTCTGACATTGGAAAATCTTGTATTCCCTTCTTACGCTTTAGCCAACTCGAAATATGCTCTTGATCCCAAGAACGTTGTGCTTCGTCAAAAATGGCAATATTCTCTACTTCTGCATATCCAGCCGTTTTATCCTTAAGTTCTTTTTGCGGATCAATTTCTATCTTTTTTCCGACGATTGGTGTGCGCAATTTTTGAAGCATATTATCACGATAGCGGTGAATTATTTGTATAAATTGACCTACTTCTCGACGAGCATCAGTTATATTGTATTTTTCTCCTTGTTCATTCTTCTGACGCTTTCGATCTCTTGCCAACGCCTCTGTCAGAACACTTACCAACGGACCATTACCAGACAAATACACTGCTAAATCTGGATTTTCTCCATCTTTGTGAGACAATTGCTTAATAGCAACATTCAAACCTACCAAAGTTTTTCCTGCTCCAGGCACTCCTGTTACAAAACAAATGCTTTTACCCCCTCGAGATTTTGTTTCTCGAATAACTTTCAACACATAATCCGTAGTAATATCAAGTTGCTTTCCCTCTGCCTCATGACGAGTTATCTCCTCTACACTATGCTGCGAATACAATGCACTTGCCGCCTCAATAATAGTGGGCGAAGGAGCATATCTACTTCTTACCCAATCGCGCATGGACACATCTCCATTATAATTCGCAATATCTTGTGATAAAACCTGTTTCATAATAAATGACAGACCTTCGGTATTTGTCATTAATGGGTCGTATATACCATCATTGTAATGAGACAACTTCAGCTCAGTCGAACAATCTTTAGCATTTGTCGCTATCAATATAGGAACGATATATCTATCAGAACTACCTTGATGGAAATTTTTCAAATCAAGAGCATAATCCATTACTTGGTCTCTGTCTTGACGAATATAATCTTCTTGTCCTGCTTTAAATTCAAGCACAAAAACTCTTTCTCGAAGCAAAACAACGACATCTATTCTCTTTCCTAAACGCGGTATAGTATATTCAAATATTATCCATCCTTCTTCATTTTTGTATTGAGACAAAACATTCTTTAAAAGCGTTATTTCTTCTTTCCATGCGAACTTTTGTGTATCACCGGTATCGTACTCATCATTTCCTGCCAATATACCAAATATCTCAAGTTCGTTTTGTGAAAGGAATTCTTTTATTGAATTATGATAAAAACAGCGTTCGTTCATAAATTTGAAACAGATGGTCATTATTACATGACACAAATATACCTTAATTTGTATAAAAATAAGACTTCCAGTTGAACATACTTATCAACATTTATTTTCTAATACATCTCCATCGCATATTCAACCGCCTTATTCAGCAGCGAGTTGAATATAATATCGCAACCTATCTTTCACCTACTGCATTTCTCAAATCACCGAGTCGCAGTATTAACTTCTGCAAAACAAAAAACCACTTATTCTTTAGTATCAACAATTTTTTCCACAATCTGCTTCAATTGATCTTTATTAGGCAAGTATAATTCGTATTTTGAAACAAAAAGATTTGTATTAATGCCATAAGTTGCATATTCCACGAGCAAATCGTCTTTATAGTGCGAAAGAATAATGCCTATCGGCGGATTGTCGTCCGGCATATTTTCCTCCGTGGCAAAATAGCCTAAATACATATTCATCTGTCCAATATCTTCGTGCTGCACAGCATCTCGTTTCAAATCAATTAGGACAAAACATTTCAAAATACGATGATAAAAGACCAAATCGCAATGGTAGTGCCTATTGTTCACTGTTATAGGATATTGCCGTTTTACAAATGTGAAGCCTTTGCCCATTTCCAAAAGGAACATCTGCAAATGGTCTATTATACGTTGTTCGAGTTCTGTTTCCGAAAAATGGTAATCCTCAGGAATTCCTAGAAACTCCAATGTATAACTGTCCTTAACAACATCTTCTGGCTTATGAATCGTAACACCATCCTTGGCCAAAGCAAGAACTCCATCCTTGTCCTTGCTTGATGCTAGACGCAGATACAATGCGGAATTCATTTGACGTTTTAGTGTTCTCACATCCCATTTTTGTGCAATACACTCTTTTTCATAAAAACTACGCTCCAATGGGTCGTCTGCTTGCATCAATGTGCAAATATGAGTCCAGCTTAAATTGTCAGTCAGTGACTGACAATTAGGATAAAACAGATAAAACTTTCTCATATTCACCAAATTAGGACGACTAAACCGCGTCCAAAGCGTAATGTCAATTGCTTGGACAATTCCGAGAGCGTAGATGTTCCGTATGCAACTTTTGCTTGTCCACCTTGTTCGTATTCCACTATATACTTTCCAATCTGCCAATAGGTTTCGGTCATTGTTGCATTAATGCTTATAGCCAAACGCTTACGAGCATTTGATATCACTTCCGAAACGCTGTCAATCAAATGCTGAACTGTATTGTATTCTGATATTTTATTCTCATTGTTTTCCATCAAAACATGTCTTTGTTTATCTTTATTAGAGATTCAATTGCAAACATAATTATAAAAAGAATATAATACAACTAAAGTTGGGTTTTATTTTAAACAAAAGAATGCAAGGTGAATACTCTACAAAACAAATGCTTATCCAAGAAAACTAACAAATCCTTCTACCATAACCTCCTATTTATTCCTCACAAAATTGACTATCGCACGCCCCCATTTTCCTAACTGTGTTTCGCAAATTACCTCGCCTTAGGATTTGTTTTTGCAAAACAATAAACCACTTATTCCATTTTTTAGTACTGCAAAATAACCACTTATTCCGAATTTGGAAGAAGGAAATATTATTCAAATCACTACAACACAATCAATTAGCAAAAATCAATACATCTCCATAGCATATTCAACCGCCTTATTCAGCAGCGAGTTGAATTCGTAGGTGCGGCGGAGGTCGGAAACAACTAATATTTCTTGTATTTTTTTTCTTGAAATTCTCGCCAAACTTCTTCTGCCAGATATTTGTCACTTCGACAATGCAAGTCTGCTACTCCATCATCTATCATTGAGGATGTTTCCGAACTATAGTACATGTCTGTTGCATCGTTGAGTGATACACCATACATCTCACTGATGCATACAATTATTCTTGCACACTGGGCACTTTTCATTATTTGCTTACCTTCCTCGCTCATAACTGCTTACTTTCAATATATACAAGACACTCTTGCAACATATGTTCAGAACGAATGCAATATTGTATGTTTGGTTTCTCGAACATAAGTAGTCCAAGCGCTACTTCCTGCGAAATCTCTCCATTAAAATATCTATCAAGAGTGATAATAACCTTATCATTGGCAATGCCGCCAATTACCAAGTCAAAATCTCCAAACTCATTACCTTCACGGCATTGCGCCACAAAATCAAGCCATTCCTTGTCGTATGCTTCAAAATATTTTATATTCCATTGCTCTTCACTATACGAGAACTCATATACATTGAGCCACGCAGACTGTCCTCTTCTTTTAAATCGTTGTGCATATCTGACTGCCTGTTCATCAATTGATGTCAGATAAAATCCACGTCCGAAATCCAAATATTTGCGCGAATGCTGTGTGTCGGGATGAGACACAATCATATTTGAAGAATGGTATAGTTTCACGCGTCAAGCACCCCTTTCTCCTTCATGTAGTCTGTCAAGTCTTCCATTAGATAGCGAGAACTGAATGTGTGCAATACATCGTATGAAGGAACAATGTACCCATATAGTATGCCTGATTTTTTTAGCCGCCTATATATTTCTTGCTGAGACAAATTTAGTGTCAGCGAAAGTTTTCCTATGCAATATGTAACAAACTCCAATGTCTTTTTATCCATATTCGTCATTATACAGTTACAAAATTATCGCAACATCTTTACTTTGCAAACTTACATAAAAATTGTCGATTTTTATGCCAGTATAATAAAGAAAATTTCATTGCTGATAGTCAGTGTATTACATTTTTCTTTAGAGGAAAGATAAACAAAACATCCATATTATAACGCCTAAATCTCAAACAATTTGTCGAAAAAACATTCTAATACATCTCCATCGCGTACTCCACAGCCTTATTCAGCAATGAGTTGAACTCGTAGGTGCGGCGGAGGTCGGAAACGACATGGTCCACAAAACTATTGTCGAGGATGTCGGATTCATTAATTGGCTTCTCAATGAGGAAACTTTTAAGTTTGTAGTATTCGGCAAATTCGTCATCGGCACTGAAGCCAGCAGGAATCTTTTTCAGCGCATCTTCCCACGATAGCGAAAAGCCCTTGGCACTGCGTATGGCCTTGTCGAAATTCTTGCCGTTGAGCATTATCTCCTCACGCACACTCTTCACAATACGAGGTTCGGGACACCACAATCCTGCACAGATAAAATAACTCACATTAGGCTCAATATGAATATAATAGCCTGAGTATCCGCTCTTTTTTCCGTGCGGACAGACAAATGTGCCTATGTGTTGCTTGTAGGGTGTCTTGTCGTGCGAAAAACGCAGGTCGCGGTATATACGATAGGTGCAGTCCTTCACCTGCAAGCCCGCCACCGACTTGTCGAAACTTGCGATGCCATCGATCAGTTTCTGCGAAAAATCATTATGTACGGCAAGCATTTCCTTGTACTGCTGCTTGTGAGCATCGAACCACGGCTTGTTGTTGTTCTGCTGCAATTGCTTGAAAAAATCCAAAACTCGTTTCATGGTCAAAAATTTTGCGAAAGATAAGAAAAATTTCAAAATTTTTGGTTTCTGTGCCTTCGGCGTTTCTATGTTTCTATGGGCTGCGCCCGTTTCTGCGCTACGCTGTTTCTGGGTTTCTATGCCTGCGGCGTTTATAAGTTTCTCGCTGCGCTGTTTCTCAGTTTGAATGTTTCAAAACAATATCAAACAACCAGAAACTCAGAAACTCAGAAACCCAGAAACCCAGAAACCAGAAACTCAGAAACTCAGAAACCCAGAAACCCAGAAACCAGAAACTCAGAAACCCAGAAACCCAGAAATCCTCAAATCTTCAAATTTTCAAATCTTCAAATCTTTGAATTTTTTGAATCCTCATTGTGACAAATAATTATTACATTTGCCAAAAATTTTTAAAACACATATTAAAATAAAATATCATGGTTAGAGATGAACAAATTTTCGACCTTATAAAGAAGGAAAGAGAAAGACAGATGAAGGGCATCGAGCTCATCGCATCGGAGAACTTTGTAAGCGACCAGGTAATGGAAGCTATGGGTTCGGTAATGACAAACAAGTACGCTGAGGGTTATCCCGGAAAGCGTTACTACGGTGGTTGCGAAGTTGTTGACCAGAGCGAAACCCTCGCTATCGAAAGATTGAAAAAGATCTTCGGTGCTTGCTGGGCAAATGTACAGCCGCACTCGGGCGCACAGGCAAACATGGCAGTATTCCTTGCATGCCTCAACGTTGGTGACACCTTCCTCGGACTTAACCTCGCACACGGCGGACACCTTTCACACGGTTCACCAGTAAATATGTCGGGTATCAACTACAAGGCATTGGAATACAATGTAAAGGAAAGCGATGGTCGCGTTGACTACGACCAGCTCGAACGCGTTGCTCGCGAAAACAAGCCGAAACTCATCATCGCTGGTGCATCTGCTTACAGCCGCGAATGGGATTACGCTCGCATCCGCAAGGTTGCCGATGAAATTGGTGCAATCTTTATGGTTGATATGTCGCACCCAGCAGGTCTTATTGCTGCAGGTTTGCTCGACAACCCAGTAAAATACGCTCACATCGTAACAACAACAACACACAAGACCCTTCGTGGTCCGCGTGGTGGTGTCATCATGATGGGACAGGACTTCCCGAATCCTTGGGGCAAGAAGACTCCAAAGGGCGAAGTAAAGATGATGTCGGCATTGCTCGACTCTGCAGTATTCCCAGGTTGCCAGGGTGGTCCGTTGGAGCATGTAATCGCTGCTAAGGCTGTTGCTTTCGGCGAAGCTCTCACTCCAGAATTCAAGGAATACCAGAAGCAAGTTAAGAAGAATGCTGCTGCTTTGGCTGATGCATTCATGGCAAAGGGCTACAAGATTGTCAGCGGTGGTACCGACAACCACTCTATGCTTGTTGACCTTCGCACCAAGTTCCCGGAACTCACAGGTAAGGTTGCAGAAAAGGCACTTGTTGCTGCCGACATCACAACCAACAAGAACATGGTTCCTTTCGACACCCGCAGCCCATTCCAGACTTCAGGTTTGCGTTTCGGAACTCCGGCTATCACAACCCGTGGCGTAAAGGAAGACAAGATGGCTGTTATCGTTGACCTTATCGACCGCGTTCTCTGCGACCCCGAAAACGAAAAGGTTATTGCAGAAGTTCGTGCCGAAGTTAACAAGATGATGGCAAACTACCCGCTTTTCGCATGGTAGGAAATTGAAATATCAACACATAAGCCACTTTGGACTTCCTATCCTGAGTGGCTTATTTTAAAAGATATTGTTAAACTAAATTTTTGGCAAGGGAAATAGGATAATGTAGCGATATGCACATCATAGAATAGGAAAAAGCCAAGTTGCTTATCTGGCACTTTTGAAACTTCGACACTTTCAAAAACAACACTCCAGAATTGAGCGACAGCATTCCCGCCATTAGGCGTGGACTTGTATGTTGTAATTGGAGTGTTTAGGTAGTCGAAGACCTCAAAAGTACCGATGAAAACTTAAAAGTGCCACGCTTTTTTTATGTGCTTATTTCAAAATAAAGGCACTGGCGGTGAATGTCCCGAAAAGCCATAAAAGAGTAGGGAAAATGATTTTAAATTTTGAATAAAACCGATGTGCCGATGGGATATAACCGAGCATACATTAAAATGAATAATAAAATACTAATACTAATCTTGATGGCAATAGGTTTTACGACAGCATTGTCATCTTGTAAAAAAGATGAAGAACCAGATAATGAAACAAAAATTGTTGTTCCTGAAGGCGCATTGCCGCATTTGTTTTCGGTGAGTCCAACGAAAAAGGTATTTTTTGCCAACGGAAATCTACAATACCAAGCATCTACCAATACTTGGCGATTTGCTGCAAACCAATGGGACACAATAGGCTGCGGAAATATACTACGTTCAGCAACATATGAAGGTTGGATCGATTTGTTTAGTTATGGAACAAGTGGTTATAATGGTGCTGTTCCATATAAATTCTACGGACAATATGAAGATTTACCAACGAATGATATTTCTGGTACCAATTATGACTGGGGGGGCTATAATCCAATAAGCAATGCAGGAAACAAAGCAGGTCTATGGCGATCTTTGACATACGATGAAATACGTTATATGCTGTATCAAAGATCTTTTATTGGTTATTCTTTTGGACTCGGAAAACTTAAATTACAAAATGATAGCGAAATGATAGGTGTATTTATATTTCCAGATGACTCTGAAAATTATAGTGATAATTATAGTTCCAATGTTATAAAAATGTCAGTTTCTGAATTAGAAGCAACAGGAACAGTATTCTTGCCTTATACGGGTGTAATAAATCAGATGTGGTCAGGTTCATATTTTTATGATAAAGATCATCTAAGTGTATATCTTTTAGGTTCTCCTAAATGTTTAGAATTTGTTACCGGCTATTTATGGCCTCCGACCCAATCCAGAGAGTACGGATGTGTGCGCTTAGTATGCGATTACAAAGAACAAAATAACAAATAGGAGGATATGATATGAAAAAAATATTGATAATAACAAGTTTGCTTATAGTAGCAATCGCATTTACTCAGTGCAAGAAAGATGAAGAAAATAACATTTATCCCGAACTAAATGGACCTGTAGGTACTACAGGAAATACATTCTCGGTAAGTGCTAGCAAAAAAGTTTATTTCTCGCAAGGAAACTTACAATATAACCCGTCATCCAGCACATGGCGCTTTGCAGTGAACCAATGCGATACAATTGGTGTCACACCAGACAGTATTCCTCCAACATACGATGGATGGATAGATTTATTCATTTATGCTTCTAGCGGATACGACAGCATATTTCCATATCTGAACAAACTTCCAAGCAATAAGACAGACATTGGAAAGACGAACATATCTGGCACCAGTTACGACTGGGGACACTACAACCCCATAAGCAACGGCGGAAACAAGGCTGGACTATGGCGTATCCTTACAAAAGAAGAAATGTCGTATTTGCTTGAACGTCAGGATGCAAATGGGTACTACCTCGCAGGAAAAGGTTCTCTATACAGAGAAGATGGAAGCATATTGGAGGGTGTTTTCATCATGCCAGACAATTATGTAGGTGAACACGAAGATCATTTTAACTGGGGAGAAATCACCGAAACAGAACTAAACAAGTGGGGTGGCATATTTTTATTAAGTGCGCCATCATATTATTGCTTGCACATAGGTTCTGACAGAACAAGTATATATGGTTCTTCTGAATATTTTAACACTCGTTTTGGCGTTGTATCATGGCAACCTGGTTGGAGCCCAAAAGCAATTGTCCGACTTGTACAAGATTGCACGGAATAAGCCACAAATCATCGCATGATGATTTTAAAAGCCGCTCGTTTGGGTGGCTTTTTTATTAGAATCACTTCATAAACTTAATTTCAATATATAGAATTTTCTATCTAACTTTGCACATCGTAAAAATAGCACGAAATGACTACAGACGATAAAGGCATAAAACACACTGACGAACAAGAACATGATGAACTCATCGAAATCATGTCTGGATTTATGGACAATGGGAAACCAAAAGTTGGCATTTTCTGGTACGACATTGCAGACAATTCTTTGTTCGGAGTCGAAAAAACAGATGCCGATAAAGCGATTTTCATAAACGGAAAAGCCACAATAAACAAATTGCACAAAACATATTGGCAAAAGCAACATCATCGAGCTACTGCGAAAGGAGATACTACATCAATATTCTATACTGAAAGCAACTATACGATGATACCGCGTGGCAGAATTTTCCAAAACGAGGCGGACGGCAAATTCCAAGTTTACGTCAGGCACTGGCTTAATAGTATTGACATTGAGAAATTTCGCGAAACCCTTGAGGATGAATTCAACCTGCCATCGGATTTTGAGTTTGTAGTGGATGTGCATTGGGATTTGGGACACGGCTGGTCGGAAGAGTTTTTCGAATAAAATCACAAAACATTATTCCACATTTCATTTTTTGTAGTATTTTTGCAAATATATTAAAAGCGAACTAAAATGAATGGTGTCAGCATACAGGTGAATCTACCGAATTATGGCAAATACGAACCCGCGGAACTCAAACATATCCTTACTCGTATTGCTCTAGATTTAATAGAGGAAACAGAGGTTTCGTTTCCATGCTCGTACACTGAAGAAGAAGCCAAATCAATAGCCATACAAAGAGGTCGTGACATTAAGGCAGGCAAAGCAAAACTGATACCGCACGATGATGTTATGTCAGAAATGAACCAACTAATTGCTTCTTATGCAGATTAATTGGAGCGAACAATCGCAAAACGACCTAAAAGATATTTTGTCGTATGTTGGAAGTAATTTTGGACGGCAAAAGGCAGAAATTGTACTTTCTAACATTCGCAGTACAGTTGAATTATTAAAAGATTTTCCTCTTTTAGGCAAAAATTTTGTTGAAGATAAAACATTAGGAATTTACTATCGGTCTCTTTCTTCCAAATTGAATCAGATTGTTTACTACATTGAGAGCGATTCCATTAACATTGTCGCTATTTGGCAAAACCGCTGCGACATAAATAGTTTGTATAAGAGAGTAAACACAAAAAAAACAATTCGATAATAACTTGCTAAGCTAGCATATTCCGCCAAAATACTTTTCATATTTCAGCGGAATCTATACTTCAAAACACACATTCCGCTGAAAGTTTATATAGATTTCAGCGGAATCTTTTTAGTGTTTATACAAACAAATCACTTAATATCAAATTGTTATCTAAAATTTGCGAATTAGAATTAGGCGTAATACCCTGCGTTGTTATCATTGCAATAAAAACCGTTTTGCTGGTTTCGTTTTCTTCGATAAAAGTTTCAATCTTATTGCTGAGATTTTTCTCATAGGCGGCAGTTATGGTGTATTGCTTGTTGCTCCATTTCATTTCGCAAAGCGTTATGGAATCATCGTTTCTGTCGATTACAAGGTCAATTTGCGCACCGCCATCTTGCTTGCTACTGCGCCACGAATATACATTTGTAATTACTCCCGAAATGCCAAGTCCTTGCTTTATCTGCCTTACATGCGCCAGACACAATTGTTCAAACGCATATCCAATCCAAGCATTACGCAATGAAGACCGCATATTCTTCGACCAGAATTCTTCTTCATTAACCTTGCGTTCCCATATGAAATTCAAGTAAAACAATGTGTAAAAATCAACAAGTTGGAACAAAGCGGTCTTCTTTTTCTTGTCAAATGGCGTATAGCAACGAATGAAACCGCAGTTTTCCAAGTCAGCCAAAGCCTTCGAGAATGTTCCCCCGTCTGAGATTTTCAATCCTTTGACAATCTCGTCACGCGAAAGGCCTTTTTTCTTGCTTCCAAGCAGTTTAACTATACCAATATATAGTTTGGAATTTGTAAATAGCGATGCATAAAGGTTGTTGAATTCGCCACGGAGTACGCCATTCTGCCTGAAAAATAGAAAATCCACATTTTTTGCAAGACTTAGCGACGGGTCGAGCAGGCTTAGATAATATGGTACGCCACCGAAAATCATATAACATTCGGCAATCATCATTCTGCCCCAGCGGAATTTCCGTGATTTCAAATAAAGTTCCGTTTCCTTGAGCGTGAACGGCTCGAGACGAATGTGCAATGTAATACGATTGTGCAGTCCGCCACGATTGTTTATCAGTTTGTCTGTCATCCAAGATGTTGCCGAACCGCAAACCACAAGCATGATATCTTTGCGAGCCGATGCCCATCCGTTCCAGAAATGCTCAAAAGCCGAGATAAAAACGGCATCCGACTTGTCCATCCACGGCAGTTCGTCAAGGAATACGACCTTTTTGCGCGACTTAGGCAATGCGCCAAGAAACCTTTTCAGTTCGCCAAACGCATCCTGCCACGAAGTAATTTCTGCTACATCGGTTAGACCTTGTTCGCGCAATGCGTTGGCAAAGCCTACCAACTGCTCGCGTCGCGAAGCATTCATCATCGCTGCGTACTGGAAATCAATTTTCCGAAAAGCATTCCTTACCAAAAATGTCTTTCCTACACGCCTACGACCATAAACAGCGACAAACTCCGACTGCTTTGATTCATAGTAGCGAGCCAACTGTCGCAATTCGTATTCCCGACCTACAATTTTTACGTTCATTCCAATTATTATTTATGCCACAAAGGTAATAATATTTCCCAACATTCCGCCAAAACATTTTTCATATTTCAGCGGAATCTATACTCTAAAATATACATTCCGCTGAAAGTTTATATATATTTCAGCGGAATCTTTTTAACAAAAAAAATCAAATTAAATTATTATACATCAAACATTTAGCACAATTTATTATTAAAAAAAATTGGACAATCTTAATGCAATTTTACAACTAGAGACTCTTTGACACAAATTCTTCAGCTACCCTCCTAGCCTCATTGTCTGTTGCAAAACACGATTCTATGGAAATTTTGCTTTCGAAAGGCAATTTTTCGTGGGTTGACTCTATTATTTCGGGAATACGCATAAAGCCTATACGTCCTTTTAGGAAGGCATCAACTGCGATTTCGTTGGCGGCATTCATTATGCACGGTGCATTTCCACCTTGCGAAAGACAATCGTAAGCAATTTTCAGACATCGGAAAGTGTCAATGTCTGGCTTTTCAAATGTCAGGTTGCAACCATGTTCGAGGAAAGAAAAGCGATTTTTCGGTGAATACGACCTATTCGGATAATCGAAAGCATATTGAATAGGAATCCTCATGCTTGGAGCGCCAATCTGTGCCTTTATCGACGCATCGGAAAACTCAACCATGGAGTGCACTATCGATTGGCGATGCACAAGCACCTCAATCCTGTCGGCAGGAATACCAAACAGCCAATGTGCCTCGATAACCTCGAAACCCTTGTTCATCAACGATGCAGAATCGATCGTCACCTTGCTGCCCATTTTCCAATTAGGATGGTTCAAAGCCTGTTCGGCTGTAACATTTTTCAGAAATTTAACATCTTTTCCGAAGAAAGGTCCGCCCGAGGCGGTAAGAATCAGTTTTTCAACATCGTCAATATTTTCGCCACGCAGGCACTGGAAAATAGCTGAATGCTCTGAATCGACAGGCACAATGCATGACGTTGTACTTTCTTTCAGTTTATCGCAAATTATCTTGCCACCAACTACAAGTGTCTCCTTGTTGGCAAGAGCAACCACTTTTCCTGCTTCTATGGCCTTAATTGTCGGCATCAACCCTGCAAAACCAACCATAGCCGCCAAAACCATGTCAACGCAGTCCATTGCCACAACATCAAGTATCGACTCTGCACCAGCGTAAACCTTTATAGGCAAGTCGGCAAGAGCATCACGCACTTCGGGATATTTCTCCTTGTTGGCAATAACTACAAAGTTAGGATCAAACTCACGAGCCTGGCTAATAAGCAACTCGGCATTATTGTTGGCGACAAGCACCTCTGCCGAAAACTTGTCGGGATAGTCGCGGATAATATCCAAGGCCTGAGTTCCGATTGACCCCGTAGAACCAAGAATTGCTATGTTTTTACGTTTCTGCTCCATTAGAATTCAATATAATCGGTTGGATTTAGCGGCTCTCCATTCTGCCAAAGTTCGAAATGTAAATGCGGACCGCTCGTATTTTCGCCAGAGTTTCCATAAACAGCAATCTGCTCGCCCTGACGAACTTTCTGACCTTCCTTCACCGATGGAACTTCGCAATGCTTGTACACCGACAAAATTCCCCTCGCGTGCTGCAAAATCACAGAATAACCGTTATCAATGGTATAATTACTTTCGATGACTATACCTGGAAGCACAGCAAACACAGCCACATCTGACATCGGGGCAATGTCAATGCCAAAATGCCTGTGTACTTTATCAAACTGGTTCACAATCATGCCTTTCATCGGAATGAATAGATTGGGAACAATATCATTTTTATCCACAACGTTCACATTTTCAGCATCATCGTAACGCTGGCGCGGCTTTGTCGGATCATTGAAATCACGAATCTGCTCATCGGTAAGCCCCGAAACCGGCACAGCGAAATCAGCGTCAACCGGCACCTCCGAGAAAATTATGTCGTGAATCATATTTAAATACTCCTCACGTGCTTCAATTTCCGCCGAAAGGCTATCCACACGCTCGGCATTTTCATATATCAGTTCCAAAGTTTTATGATCGGGATAACCTGGCACAAGATACTTCAACGGAGTATAAACCACTAAAGCTGAGATTATTGCAAAGAAAATCAAAAACATAGTCACTATGACAAGAGAAAAGATAATCTTGTTCATGCGGAATTTCTTCAGCACCTCGAAATTACCATCGCGATATATCACAAACTGGTAAGGCCGTGTAAGCCAAGCCCAAAACTTATGTTTTTTCTTTTCTGCCATAAAGAAACAATTGCGCTGCAAAGGTAATAAAGTTTTAAGAGGAAAACATCAAGAATCATTACCTTTGCAAAAAATTTGACAATGAATATTCATCATATATACTCAACAGAATTTCCAGAATTCATTCAGGAAATAGCACAAACTCCTGCAATGCTCCAGCTCGACGACATAGGTATGAACTGCGGATGCGAATACACTAGTTTTCCGATGTTTGCTGGGCTCGAGAAATATTCACGATACTACCATAGCATTGGAGTTGCCCTTATTGTATGGCACTTTACCCACGATAAAAAGCAAAGTACGGCAGGACTGCTTCATGACATTTCATCACCGGCGTTTGCACATGTCATCGACTTTATGCATGGCGACTACCTAACGCAAGAATCGACAGAGAACGGAACGCAGTCAATAATTGAAAACTCGGCTGAGATTCAGCATTTTCTCCAAAAATATGGCATGAAAACCTCCGAAGTCGCCGACTATCACCTCTACCCCATTGCCGACAACGACACGCCACGACTATCGGCAGACCGACTTGAATACACAATAGGCAACATAGTGAACTACAAGCTCGCAAGTCCAGAAAAGGCAAAAGAACTATACGACAACCTTATCGTCGGCACAAACGAGGAAAATCAACCAGAGATAATGTTCACCGACAAGGGCAAAGCACTGGAATTTGCAAAACTGTCGCTACAATGCTCACGCATATACGTTGCCGACGAAGACCGCTACTCAATGCAGCGTCTGGCCGAGATATTAAAGGAATGCATAATCCGCAGAATAATCGCCGAAAGCGACTTATATCTTGGTGAAACGCCTGTCATCAAAAAACTTATGGATAACGAATTCTCGGCTAAGGAATGGCAGAAGTTCAGACGCTACTCGACCATAGTACATACAGCCAACAATCCCGATTCCAGAGTTATCCTCGCCAAGAAACGCCACATAAACCCATATATCAGCGGATTAGGCAGAGTTGGCGACATTTTCCCAGAATACGGCAATGCACTAAGGAAATATTTGGAGGAAAGCCAGGATTATGCAATTTGTGGAACGGTTTAAAAGTTTCTGGTTTGATTGTTTCTAGTTTCTGGTTATAGTTGATTATGGTTGTTTAAGATTGTTTGAGATTGTTTTAACCATACATAGAAACTATCAAACGGCGAAGCCATTCAAACCCAGAAACTTTCAAACAGCGAAGCGCAGAAACGCCGAAGGCATAGAAACCACACAGAGCAACCTTTCCTACTCTATCGGGAAATTAAAATATGTATCAGGATAAGGTTCGTTCTTGAGAACAAAATGCCACCATTCGGTGCTAATACCCCTGAATCCATGACGAACCATTGCATCGCGAAGAATCATGCGGTTACGGTGCTGTTCGGGAGTTACGCCGGGATAGTCGGGATGACTTTCTTCGCCTAGCCAATCGAATGGACTGCCCATGTCAACCTCCTTTTCGGTGCTCATATCGAAAAGTGTAAGGTCTACTGTAGAACCTGTTGTATGACGGCTTTTCTTTGCAATATAACCTTCTTCGAAAAGACGAGGCTTGTCAATATCGGGATAGAAATAACGTTTCATAAGAGTGTCTGATGCCTCCTGCGACCAGCGAACAAAATGATCGACAGCGCTTTGCGGACGGTATGCATCATAAATTTTCAAGCGGTAGCCCATTGCCTTTACATCGTCGCTGACGGCCTTTAGACTGTCGGCAGCCTCTTTGGTAAGATATGCTATCGGTGCATTGTAACCATCAACGCGCACACCCATAAAGTTGAATGTGCTGAAATAACGTATTTCCAAAATTGCATCGGGAACGACATCAGTAACAACAACAAAACCATTCTTCGAAGCCTCGGAAACAGTTGTATCAGCAACAGGTTCAACCGATGCAGCTTCTTCACTAACTACGTTTTTTTCCTCTGTAACGCTAGTATTTTCCTTGTTTTGGCACGAAAAAGCCATCATGCACATTGCCAGTGCAACAATTGCATAAAGTAAACTTTTTTTATTCATGACTGTTCGTTTTTGTTTGAGCGCAAAGATATTTCTTTATCTGCAAATAGAAAAAGAAAAACTTATCTGCACAATCTTTCTATCAATGCGCCATGCAGCGGAAACTCATGCAAAAGTTCTTCTTTTTTAGCCAGTTCGAAATTTTCAAATTTGAATGCGGGAGCCACAGCGCATCCCACGAGTGAAAAACCTTTCTTGCCAGACAGTTCTGCAGCGAACCACTGTTCAGGTTCAATTACAACCTGCATTTCGTCATCAGCGGACAAATGATGTACAATGAGTTCTCCCTTGGCATTAATAACATAAATATCAAGACATTCGCCAGCATGGTAGTACCAGATTTCGGACATACCGTGCAGCTTGTGGAAAGCCGAGAACTCATCTCCGCAAAGCATATAATATATGGTAGAGATTTGCTTTTCTCCACTCTCATCGTTCCCGTAAACCTGGCGATAATAGCCGCCTTCGGGATGTGGCACAAGGCTTAGTTTTTCAATATAATGCTTATAATCCATATTTATTTCCCATTTATCATCTTATACTGGCACATTTTCAACTCACCGTTTTCATCGCGGAGATGCATACCGTTGCCCTGACAAAAACGCCAGACCTTACACGACTTGCAGTCGCCCGTACGCATCCAGTTGCGATAGCGGAACTTCTCGAAACGATTTTCCCACACATCCCAGAACGAATCGGTGTATATGTTGCCCTGATTGTAGTCGCTACGTATGCTCAGGCAGCCCGAAATAGCCCCATCGGCACGGATGGAAGCAACATTAACGCCCGAACTGCAGTTGAAATACTTGCGTCTAACTTCTCCCTCATAGCGACCAAGAAAACCGTCGCAGGCATAACTTGCGTCAATTTTGCCTTCGAGACGAGTCAACTTTATAAAATCCATCATCTGCACAAATTCCTCGTTGCTCAGGCGCAATTCAGGATCATCCGCAGCCCGACCAGACGGGAAAACGCTGAACAACCGCCACTTACGCACTCCGTTTTCTATCAGAAAATCGCGAAATTCAGGCAAATACTTTATTGTGCGCTTATTCACACAAGTGATAACATCCCACACTAACCCACTTTGCTTTTTCAATGCCTCAATCGCTCGCAGCGCATTGGCGAAACTATCACTATGTCCGCGCATCCAGTTGTGGTCATCGGCAAAACCATCGAGACTTATCGCAATGGAACGCAGACCATTACGCACAAGTTCAGTAAGTTTTTCATCGGTAAGCAACATGCCGTTTGTCACCATCCCCCAGATGAAGCCGTGCTCTGTGATTGCGCGTCCACATTCAGCAATGTCGGCACGCACAAGCGGTTCGCCACCTGTAGTAATCACCATAATGTCATAAGGTGAAATGTGCGCTTTTATATCATCAAGCACTTTCAGAAAATCGTCGAGAGGCATGTCCTGCTGCTGCGAAACCATACGGCAATCGCTTCCACAATGACGGCAATTAAGGTTGCAACGCAGTGTACATTCCCAGAAAAGTTGGTGAAGATGATGCTCATCGGCACGAAGCGAAAGCACTGCACGATTCAATTCGAGTGAAAGTCGCTTGTATAGGGAAAATTCCGACACTACTGCTTGCTACTATTATTAATGTTGTAAATTTCTCTGTCGATTTTATCAATCTCGTTCTGAAGCGAATCACGACTTTCGCGCAAATTCTTGGTACGATTGTTATACTTATTAATCATCTCTGGCGGACCATAAACCTTAGCCCCCGACCTAGCGTTAACAGTTTCATCTATAGCATCCAAGCGTTCCTTAAGAGAACTTTTTTCCGATTCGAGCATTTTCAGAAGTTCATTCTGCAACGAATCAGCCTCGTGACGCATCGCACGAGTTCTAGCGCTGTATTCCCTCATAACTTCGGGAGAACCATAAACGCACGACGTTTCACGATCTTTGATTGTAGCACGCAAACTCTCGAGGCGTGCCTGCAACTCAGCCCGTCTTGCATTTATCGAATCCTTGGGAACATACATCTCATCGTTTTCACCAAGATTGTCATTGTCGGCAGGTTGCGGTGCTGTCTCAGCACTTTCGGAAGTACGCTTTGTCGCTGTGCAGGCTGCCACTATTGCCGTAGCAAGCGCAAGTATAGAAATCCATGTTTTCTTTACTATTTTCATGGTCGTGCGATATTATTACAAAGTGCAAAGATAATGGAAATTACGATTCCTTCAATGGACAAATAGGCGAAAAGGCTAGCGTAAATTGTTTGCCCCCCATCGTTAATGCCTTTAATGGCGTTAACGCCTTAATGGCAGGGGGAGCAACAAAACTGCAAGCCTATTCGCCAAACCAGAAACAAGAACGGCGAAGCCCTCAACGAAGTTAAATTAGAAACTTATAAACTACAAAAAAAATATCTTCAAAAATTTGGCACAACAAATATTTTATTTAATAACTTTGCAGAAATTTAAAAACAATAAATATTATGGCTAAAATAAAAGTAGCAATTAACGGTTTTGGTCGCATCGGTCGTAATGTATTCAAGATTGCATTCGGACGCGACAATATAGAAATTATCGGTATCAACGACCTTACTGATACCAAGACATTGGCACACCTGCTGAAGTACGATTCGACTCAGGGCAAGTTCGACAAGGAAGTTTCCTACAACGACAGCGCAATCATCGTAAACGGTAAGGAAATTAAGATTAGTGCAGAGAGAAATCCTGCTAACATTCCATGGCCGGAAACTCCAGACGTAGTTATCGAATCTACTGGTCTCTTCACCAGCAAGGAAAGTCCTAAGGGCGGTTACCGCGACCACCTGAAGAACGGTGCAAAGAAGGTTATCCTTACCGTTCCAGCAAAGGACGACATCGATGCAATGGTTGTTCTTGGTGTTAACGAAGAAGTTCTCACAAAGGACGTACAGTGCGTATCTAACGCTTCCTGCACAACCAACTGCCTTGCTCCTATCGCAAAGGTTCTCAACGACAACTTCGGCATTGAATACGGTCTTATGACTACTATCCACTCGTACACCAACGACCAGATAGTTCTCGACGGTCCACACAAAGACCTCAGAAGAGCTCGTTCATGCGCTGTTTCGCAGATTCCTACCACCACCGGTGCTGCTAAGGCTGTTGGTAAGGTTCTCCCAGCTCTCAATGGCAAACTCGACGGTATGGCAGTTCGCGTACCAACCCCAACTGGTTCATCAGTTGACCTCGTTTGCTTGTTGAAGAAGGACGTTACTATCGAAGAAGTTAACGCTGCAATAAAGAAAGCTGCAGAAGGCCCAATGAAGGGTATCATCGAATACTCAGAAGAACCTCTAGTATCAATCGATATCGTTCACAACTCACATTCGTCAATTTTCGATGCTCAGTCAACTATGCTCAAGGGGCGCTTGCTGAAGACCTTGACTTGGTACGACAACGAATGGGGTTACTCAAACCGCGTTGCAGAACTCATCGAAAAGTTGAAATTCTAAAGTGTTTTTCATAGTATTAGCAAAGGGAGAGCATTTGTTCTCCCTTTTTTGTTTCCAAAAACATTAGTTTTTACAAATAATATTTAATTTTGCCAGCGAAAGCAATTGAATATGGCAAGAATATACGACTACAAGGCAATAACCAGCAACGGCAAGGAACTGGATTTCGGACAGTTTCGCGGAAAGGTCCTGCTTATTGTCAACACGGCAAGCAAATGCGGATTTACACCACAATTCGCCGGACTGGAAGAACTTAACCAGAAATACAAGGACAAAGGACTGGTAATCATTGGCTTTCCCTGCAATCAGTTTGCACATCAAGACCCGGGAACAGACAGCGAAATCTCAAGTTTCTGCCAACTGAACTATGGTGTTACCTTCCAGATAATGAGAAAAATAGATGTAAATGGCGAGAACGCACATCCAATCTTCAAATACTTGACAACAGAAGCAAGAGGTTTTCTCAGCAGAAAAATAAAATGGAATTTCACCAAGTTTCTCATTTCCCGCGATGGCACAAAAATCAAACGCTATCCTCCTACCAAAGCACCTAGAAAAATAGAAAAAGATATTGAAGCACTACTAGGATAACAATGTCGCCATTTCTGAAATACATAGCCGATGAACAGCACTACACAGATGTACTTGCTAAGCTCACAAGCGTAAAGCGAACATTGTGGATTGGCACCGCCGACATAAAAGACTTGTACATAAAACAAGGGAACGATGTCGTGCCAATGCTTGGCGTGCTTGCATCTCTGCTGAAAAAAGGTGTTGAAATTCGTCTTATCCACGCCAAGGAACCTGGCGAAAACTTCCGCACCGACTTCGACCTCTACCCTATCCTATACGCCGCACTTGAACGCGTTCTTTGTCCGCGAGTACATTTCAAGATTATGATTTTCGACATGGAGAGTGCTTACATTGGTTCGGCAAACCTCACTGGTGCTGGTATCGGCATGAAAAGTCCACAAAAGCGCAATTTTGAAGCAGGAATTTTCACCAACGACCCTGAAATTGTTGAATCGGCTATCAATCAATTCGACAATGTGTGGATAGGTAACCATTGTGAAAAATGCGGAAGAAGAGAATTCTGTGGGGATAGAATAAAGTAGAAACTATTCTTCCAACAAATCTGGTCTCAATGCTTTTGTGCGCTCGTAGGCGAGTTCCTCTTTCCACTCATCAATCTTGGCGAAATTTCCAGACAGCAGAATGTCAGGCACTTTCCAGCCGTTGAACTCGGCAGGGCGTGTATATACTGGCGGTGCTAGAAGTCCATCCTGGAACGAATCGGACAATGCCGACTGCTCGTCACCTATTGCACCGGGAATCACGCGGATAATGCTGTCGCACATCATTGCTGCCGCCAATTCGCCACCGGTAAGCACAAAATCGCCAATACTAAATTCCTCGTCTATAAGGTGTTCACGAATACGATAGTCGATGCCCTTGTAATGTCCGCAAAGAATAATTATGTTCTCCATCATACTTATGCGGTTGGCTTCCTTCTGCTTCCACGGCTTGCCATCTGGCGAAGTGTAGATGACAAGATCGTAGTTGCGTTCCTTCTTCAAGTCGTTGATGCAATTGAATATTGGCTCAATCATCATCACCATGCCTGCCTCTCCGCCAAAAGCATAGTCATCTACTTGCTTGTGACGACCAAGCCCGTATTCGCGCAAATCGTGTATATGAACTTCGGCAATTCCCTTGTCGGTCGCCCTCTTGATAATCGAGTTGTTCAACGGACCATCAAGAATTTCGGGTAAAACGGTTATAATGTCTATTCGCATAAGTATGTTTCTGTGGGCTAAAGCCCGTTTCTATGTTTCTAAGTTTAACTTCGTTGAGGGCTACGCCGTTCTGTGCCTGCGGCGTTTCTGAGTTTCTAGTTGTGGGCTAACAGGCTTGCAGGCTTAAAGGCTAACAGCCATGGCTGTTTTGCTGTCTCGCTGTTTTGCTTTTAGCCTTTTCAACTCTCAACTTTCAACTTTTAAAATCCCATTCCGAACTTCAGCCACAATTTTTTCTCCAACTCCTTCCATTCGTCACGAGACTTTGAGAACATTCCATCGGTGTAGGCATTGAGCAACTTGGCAGACTTCTTTGGATTTGCCTTTACCTTTGCTTCAAGCTCAGCCAGTCCACCAAAAGCCATGTCCTCGTGAGTTTTGAACGCCTTGTCCATCATCGATTTTGTTGATTGCCATGCCACAGTTGCCAATTTGTTGGCTTTGCGGTAAGTCCACAGCACCGAATTATCGTCAAGCTGCTTTTGTCCGCACACATCGTAAGCCTTTGGTAATGTTGTGTTTCCGCAGAAAATAGGAATACGCGGACTTTCGGCAGGATTATCAACTGACATCCAACAAACACCGCCAACCTCGTCGGGCAACCAACTGCGCAACTGGATTATATGCGAGTACGAACACCACGCAACAGCCACCGTACGCTGGAATGTTACTGTTTCGGGAGCCAAGAAATTCAATGTGTTGCGCATGTTTGTGCCAAGCCACGGATTTGCAACAGGACTTACAATAGTATCGTCAACCAAAGAGCCATCTTCGATACGCTTCTTGGTCATCATTTTCACATTGCGCGTCATATCAAGGTCGGTGCCTTCGTAGGTGCTACGGAAAAGTTCGATAACCTTGCGGACATCAACATTCTCATCCGGCTTTACCGAGAATGGCAGTTCGTCCATATCCATGCTTAGTCCTAAAGATGGAGCCAAACTACTGAGAATAAAGAACTCGCGTTCCTTGAAATTCTTTCCTGCGCCATACGATGAAGCAAATGCCTTCCAGAAAACAAAAGGTTCGTTTCCATCCCAGAGGTTATACTTCTTGGCAACTTCCTCAACATTGTCCGATGCCATGAAATAGTCGGGATTGTTGCGCTCCATCTGCCCTATTCTTGCAATATTTGCCGATACGCCAACATGGTCGTCGGGAATACGCTTTGCTACCCATACGCCACCAATCTTGTCGGGACCTTCACCAAGGATTTCCATCTGCCAAACCTCGTTCTTGTCGGCAATTGTAATGCACTCGCCACCATCACCGTAACCGTATTCAGCAATAAGGCTACCAATGAGCTTTATCGCTTCGCGGGCTGTAGTGCAACGCATAAGAGCAACGCGCTCAAGTTCCTCTATCATGAACATACCTTTGCTGTTCACAAGCGTATCGGGACCCGAAAAGGTGGTCTCTCCTATTGCAAGTTGCTTTTCGTTGAGGCACGGATAAGCGGTGTTAAGGTAAGCGTAAGTGTGCTTTGTTTGCGGAATTTCGCCAGCCAGCTTAACACCAGTGGTATCACTACGGCTTTTGGTGTGCATTGTGCCCTTGTAAACCTTATGGGTTGCTCCATCTTTGTAATTGGCAGATGGTTCAATCGACATCCAAGTGCGGTAACGACCGTCGCAAGTGTGAGATGTGATTACCGAACCATCGGCTGACGCCTTCTTACCGACCATTATGCTGGTGCAATTTCCACCTATAAAATCTTCATCCTGCCCCATCGCGCACAGCGAAAGCAGGAAAAGCAAGGCAAGCAGAAAAAGATTTTTCATAAACGACTATTTATTCTCCTTTACAAAATTTCCGTTGAGGTCGAATTGCAATTCGACATTTGTGTTGAGTTCGATTTCGAAGCCGTTCTTATCGCGCTCAATCTTGAAGATTTTGGTTTTCTTGTAGTTGTGCGAAACATAGTCGTAAATATTGCTGCTTACGATTCCCTTCGGCAGTGCGACATGTCCTTCGATTTCCATCCACGAACCAATCTTGTTGAACTCAATCTTCACACCATTTTCAAGTTTCACCTCGTAGTCGCCGTCCTTCTCATCGAGCATTACTGATGACACCTTGTCCTTCGGGAAATAAGTTTTCAGGAATTCCTGTGCGGTCATAGGCATGTCCTCAACCTTGGCTGGCTTGTCGTTGTCGGCAAAAGCGAAAGCGGAAAACGAAAGCGCACAAATTAAAAGTAATGTTATGTTTTTCATACGAATAAATATTAAACCTAAATTTAGAAAATTAGGGCAAAGATAAGAAAAAATCAAATACAGGAAGGGATATTTTTCATGTGGGAGGCTGTCTAAAAAGTCTTTTTGTCGTTTCTTTATTCGGATTCCTAATGTAAAGAATCCGCAAATATTGAAATCTTGGATGGTTAATTTGCTTTTTAGATAGCCACATCCAGATTCATCAGTTCGTAAAGATACGCAGGGCTTTGCACATAAAGTTCACCTTCCTCGTCCTGTAATGCCGACATTAGGGATGAGTTATACACGCGGTCCATAGCCTGATCAATGGAACAGCCAGTATCTTCCATTACATACTTTACCAATTCGCTCAAGACATAATTGGTCAGATAAGTCGCAATTTGATGATGTGTAGGTTGGTTCATAGGGTTTCGACGCTTGTTTTATGTAGAAATTCCAATGCTCTCGCGGTTCCAAAATAATACTGCTGGTCAAGATACCTATCCTGAAGCAACTTGGCTACTTGTTCCGGCGAGTAAATTCCTTCGCGATAGTTAGTCAGTTGCAAAACAACGCCATCGTTGGCTATCGGACCAATTACAATGTCATAGTTGTGGATAGGTTTATCATTCTTTCTGTCACGATTGGCGTCAACGAATAGAAGCCATTCCACACAGGCTTTTTCAGGGAACACCTTAATATTTAGACCTGATTGCATGGCTTTTTCGTCAAATTCGTATGTAATCAGCGTGCCCGTGCCTTTGAAAATTCGCGCTTTCTTTTTTGCCATCCTGATGGCTGTAGCCTTGTCTGGAGTCAGATAGAACCCCATGCCAAAGTCCTTGTGCCGTATGCTTTTCGTAAGGTCTATCGACTCTATGTCTTGGTTGGTGCCGTGGTAGAGTATCATGCGAGTGTTCCTCCATTTTGCTGGCAGATGATGAGCAGATCATCAATTGTTTCGTCCATCGATTGCAAGTGTTCTACATCGTAAAACTCAATTAGGAAAGCCAATCCCTTGTGCTTTTGCAAATAGCGGTAAGCCGCTTGCCGTGTCATAGCAAAGCGCTGTCCGAAAGCCTGAATGCACGCTGTTAGAAATGGAATCTCGTACTTGCTCATTTTCTGTCAATGCTTAAAAATTCATACGGCTGCAAAAATACATTTTTTTCACGAATTTACATTGTTTATATCAAGAAGATTGGATGGTGCAGATGTCGTGGATTATATTAACGGTTGGGATGGTGTCCTTTCTAGACTGGATGGCTTTTTACAAAAATGGAACATGTTTTTACAGATATGGGATGGCGGATGGAATCCGCCGTGAAGAGACGGAACATATATGCGTATGGGCAGGTTGAGACCTGCCCATACGATATGCTATCTGTCCCATGTCTTTTTCATGTCAGCGAAACGCTCATGTATATCAAGGATGCAATTATTAAGAAATCCAACTTTTCTCTTATCGCAAATATCTTTACAAATCGTTTTGTAATCACCGCAAGCACCCAAGTCAACCAAATTTGTGTCGAACATCTTTTTTATCTCTGGCAGAAGTTCCTTTGCCTGAATGTCTAACAGATTACTCAGCAAAAGTCCAGAGAGCGAACTGTCTATATACTTGGTTTCCGGCAATACTTCGGCAGCAAACACCAAAACCTCCCGATACCATTCCAACACTTCGTCTCGGCGCTCAGGCTGACGAAGTGCAATTTGCGTAACAGCAGGAAAAACATTATACTTGGCATAAGTATATAGACCTTCCTCCTTCACAAAATCCAGCAGTTTATCCAAATGTCTATGTGCCAACAAGTAAATTGTAGAAGTGAAAATCTGGTCGCCAGCATCACCGAAATGGTAATCGTAAAAATCCTCATTTTGCCTCAACGTTTCAAGAACTATGTCAAGACTGCCAGCATTGCCAACTTCACCCAAAAGTATTATCGAATTGGATACAATGCCTGTAAAACTATCATTTTCAGACTCATCGGGTATGCTATCACAAGTCTGACCAATGTGATAAAGGATTATCTTCTCTAAATTTTCACGCAGCAAATCATGAGGCAACTGCAATATGCGGTCTATAAAATCGTCATTAAGGTAAATTTTGTTTGCTGGACTATTTAGCTCGTTATAGAACCATTCTGGCGTTGTAAGATTAAGTTCGGTCGGATACTGTGGATGCTTATAGGTATATTCGGTTTCTGGTCCATATTGCTTAAACAAAGGATTATCCTTCATATTCTTAAAAAGATCAGCAACTTCTTTCATATCAATATCCGGCAACTCATCGTCATCATTATAGTCGTCAGCGCCATCAGCAGGAAGAATATAATCGAAGTCATCTCCCAAATTCTTTTTCAAGACTGGCAAATATTTGTTCATTTCGTTCTGATTGTTGCATATCAGACAATGCTTGCCATCCCTACCAAATTCATACTCAATCAAAGGAATTTCATCCGAGTCCTCCTCAAGCATAAATTGGGTCAGGCGAAAACTTTTGTGCGGTTCTATGCCTGCTTCTTCTGCAAATGCAATTGCGCCATAAATCCAGTTGTGTGCTTCTTCGTAACTACATTCGCGCATATCACCTATTCCCGAAATAATTTGTTTCAATTCGTATTCATCATGTCTAAGATAGTAAAATGAATCCTTGACACCCAAACAAAAAATATCAACCAGATAGATTCCCATACTGATTTTTCCACCAGTATGCTCTCTTGTAACAATTATATCACCTTCGCCACACTGTTCTATCTCATTTGAAATATAGCATTTGCCAATTTTTAATGTTCTCGCTTTCTGTCTTATATATTGGTCGGCAGAAAGAAACTGCTGTCCATTGCCTTTATTCTTTTTCTTTGCCATTGTCCTAAATTTATCTTGACAAAAATACATAAAAAAACAATAATATTTGTTTATTGCAATGCAAAAAAATAGGGAGCAAGAAGTGCCGGTGGATGCCGATGTCGTAGATTATATCCACGGTTGGGATGATGTCCTTTCTGGGCTGGAGGGCATTTTTACAAAAATGGGACATGTTTTTACGGATATGGTTGGGCGGATGGAATCCGCCGGAAAAGACGGAACATGGAATGTCCTAACGGACAGAAATGGAACAAATCGACACAAACCTTTAGCTCGCGATATGAAATGAGCAATCATACAAACATGTAAAATGTGAAATATTGGTTTGTGGGTATATAATTGTAGGGGCAAGTTTGAAACCTGCCCCTACAATATTTCACAAACATTTCGGTTTATTCCTTGATGAATTTGCGTTGGCAAATAGATACCGTGTCCGTTCCGTGTATCCTTACGACATACACACCTGCCGTCAAACCTTCCACATTGCAAATCGCATTGTCTCCATTTACCTCTGTGCGATAAACAATTTGTCCCAGCACATTCGCAATCTCGATTTCGGAAATGGTTTCCGAAGAGGTGATATTGAGGATGCCAGTTGCAGGGTTCGGGAAGATGGAAATTTCAAGGTTTGCGTTTTCCTCGATGCCAGTTGCAGGGATGAATGTTGCAATGTAGGTTGCTTCGCCAGTTACTGTGATTGTACGAGGATTGTCGGTGTTGCCGTCACTCCACTGTGCGAACTCGTAGCCGTTGAATGCGGTTGCCGAAATCCGAATTTCAGTGCCATAGTCGTAGGTTCCGCCGCCAGTGACGGTTCCCATTGAAGCATTAGCCGATTCAACTGTAATCGTGTACTGGTCGGGGGCAAATTGGGCAGTGTAGGTTGCATCACTTGTTACCGTTATTGTGCGCGGATTGCTTGTGTTGCCGTCGTTCCACGAAACAAACTGGTAGCCTGTGTATGCCGTGGCGGATATTGTACCCGACGGATTGTTGCAATCGGGTGCTTGGACTACTGTAGCATATCCCATTGCAGGGTTGCTGCTCTCCGCAGTAAGCGAAAGTACAAAGTTTCCCTGAATGTTGCTGAAACTATTCCAGTATTGGGCTGCATGATAGTATGGTTCAGAGCCGCATGGAACCTTTATTAAAGCAGTTGTTGAAACATTTGAGAATGTGTTCGAATAAACAATTGGTGGAAATTCTGGCTTTATGGTAGCCATTAGCAAACCAATACAATCGGCAAATGCTCTGTCGCCTATGGTTGCAACATTGCTGCCGAGAGTCATAGTCCTTACTGCCGAACAGTTCCCGAATGCCGATTCACCAATGCTTGTAACAGAATTGGGGATTGTAAATTCTGTCATTCCACTGCATCCGAAAAACGCAGAATTGTCAATGCTTGTGACCGAATTGGGAATTGTCAATTCTCCTGTCAGCCCACTGCAATTATAAAATGCATAACTGCCAATTCTCGTAACAGAACTGGGGATGATTGTATTTTTGCAACCTACAATTAATGTATTTGTTCCAGTTTCAATTATTGCATTGCAATTGTCTCGCGAATCATAATTGGTATTTCCAGACTCAATAACTATAGTTTCAAGTTCGTTGCAATTATAAAATGCACAATCGCCGATGCTTGTACAGTCATCACCTATTGTTACAGATGTAAGCATAGAGCAATTGTAGAAAGCACCATACAGCAAACGCTCTGCTGTAATCGTAACCGACCTAAGACTGTTTGGTATATAATAAGTGGTATAATTTGATGGTGAATAATATTGACTGACAGCTGTTCCTCCTGTATAGTTTTCAGTTCCGAATAAATATCCGAAAAGCGTAGATGCGGATGCAGATGTGAACGTAGCTCTACTGCCAACAAAAGGTATGTTCATATCAACAAGTCCGCTGCAACCTTTAAATGTTAATTCACCAATGCTCGTAACAGAATTGGGAATTGTAACCGATGTCAGTCCGTTGCAATAGGCAAATGCACTATTGCCAATGGTCGTGACAGAATTGGGAATTGTAACCGATGTCAGTCCGCTGCAACTAAAAAATGCACGTTCGCTAATACTTGTAATTCCGCTGCCTATTGTTAAAGATGTCAGTCCGCTGCAACCAGAAAATGCATATTTGCCAATGCTTGTAACAGAATTGGGGATATTCAAGTTTCCATAACCACGTATTCCACGGAAAGCATAATCTGGAATTCTTCTAACATTACTACCTATATTTATTGTAGCATACGCATTGCAAGTGTAGAACGGACTACTAGAATCACTTCCTCCTCCCATTGTCGTACAGTAAGTTGCATTGAAGTTGATTGTAGTCAATCCGCTGCAACCATTAAATGCATTAGCTGGAATTTTTGTAACATTTTCGCCAATGTTTAAGGTTGCTAATGCACTTCCAAATGAAGCATAAATAGTTGTGCAGTTTGTTGCATTGTAGCTGATTGTAGTCAATCCGCTCCATCCATCAAATGCATTAGCTGGAATTTTTGTAACATTTTCTCCAATATTTAAGGTTGCCGATGCTGTGCAACCATAAAACGCAGGATAATTGGAAGAACCTATAGTCGTGCAGTTTGCTGCATTGAAATTGACAGTTGTCAGTCCGCTGCAATTATAAAATGCATAATTGCCAATGCTCGTAACCGAATTGGGGATTGTTACCGATGTCAGTCCGCTGCAACCAGAAAATGCAGATTGACCAATGCTTGTTACAGAATTAGGAATTGTGACCGATGTCAGTCCGCTGCAATTATAAAATGTATAATTGCCAACAGTCGTAACTGAATTAGGGATTGTAACCGATGTCAGTCCGCTGCAACCAGAAAAAGCATACGTATTAATGTATCTGACCGAATTTGGAATTGTTAAAGTTCCAGTCAGTCCGCTGCAACCAGAAAATGCATAATCACCAATGCTCGTGACAGAATTGGGAATTGTAAGCGATGTCAGTCCGCTGCAACCAGAAAATGCATAATCACCAATGCTCATGACAGAATTGGGAATTGTAACCGATGTCAGTCCGCTGCAACCAGAAAATGCACGTTCGTTAATACCTGTAATTCCGCTGCCTATTGTTAAAGATGTCAGTCCGCTGCAACCATAAAATGCATACGTGCCAATGTGTCTGACCGAATTGGGGATTGTCAAGTTTCCCGAACCACGTATTCCACAAAAGGCATAATCTGGAATTCTTGTAACATTACTACCTATGTTTATTACAGCATTTGCATTGCAATTTAAAAAAACATAGGAAGAACTTCCCATTGTTGTACAATTTGTTGCATTATAGTTAACTGTCGTAAAACCACTGCAATCCTCAAATGCTTTATCGGAAATTTCCGTAACACCTTCACCGATAGTAACCGATGTCAGCCCGCTGCAACCAGAAAATGCACCTTGACCAATGCTTGTAACCGAATTAGGAATTGTTAATAATCCTGTCAGTCCGCTGCAACCATAAAATGTACCATCAGCAATGCTCCTAACAGAATTTGGAATTGTAATCGATGTCAGTCCGCTGCAACCAGAAAATGCACTATAGCCTATGCTTGTGACCGAATTGGGGATTGTAACCGATGTCAGTCCGCTGCAACCACCAAATGCACCTTGACAAATGCTTGTAACTGAATATGTTATGCCACTGTTTGTAACGGATGAAGGTATTGTAAGGTTACCGATAGGACAAGGGTGCGGATCATCGACATAAACCTCAGCTGCTACCCCTACTGTATGTGATGTTGAAGATGTTATGTAGTAGTAGAGTGTCTGTCCGCTACTGCATACTGCGGAAAAGTCGTAGGCAAAGGCGGTGCCTGCCATTGTAAGCAACAAGACAGTTGCTGCGATAAATTTTAATATGTTTTTCATTGTTACAAAATTTTTAAATTACGCCTACTCTTCAAAGGATTTTCGGCAATCTCCTGTTGGCTATTTCTTGTTTTTAGCAATTATTTCCCTTAATTTTTCTACTGTTATTGTCCCCTTGCGGTGCAGCATGGCGTGGCAGTTGGGGCATACAGGCACAAGGTCTTTGGCGGAGTCTATCTCGTACACGCCACCGCGTTCCGAAACCGGCACAACATGATGCACATGTATAAACCCTTTGCCAAGTTCGCCATACACCTTTTCGAAATCCATATCGCACACTGCGCATTTGCATCCTTTTTTGTCGATACATTCCTGCCTTGCATTTATGTTGCGTTCGTATTTAACAAGAGTGCATCTTGAAACCTTGCCCTCTGTCAGCAGCCGAGAATCATTGCATTCCAAGCATTCGTCAATGATGGCGTTTGCAACATTAAGGATGTATTCGAGCGCCTTGCCGCCAATCCTATGCTGTCCCTGCACACTGAAACTATTGTCTATTTGTTTTATTCTCTTGTAAGTCAAGTCAATGCTGTTAATCTCCTCAATAATTTCCAGCAAGCAGCTATGCTTGTATTTGGCTATAGTTTCCTTTTTCGCCTTTTCGTTTCTCCAGAACTTATTCTCATTGTAAGGCGGAACGGGGTTTTCCAAGTAAGGTACAACCACCTTCATAAGAAATGTTATTTTGCTTATGGGTGCGCAATCGTACAAAAATACGAAATCACCCTTCTTCAAATTAGGCTTTTCTGTGTTGCTTGTCAGATGCCACAATATTCGATTGTGTTTCTTAAGGCATGCTTCCACATCAAAATCTGCCGATTTGTAAGGAAAAATCCAATAATTCCTTTCTTTTTCAATTTTATTGTCCATATATACAATGTTTTTAAGTTTAAATTATACATTTTTTCGGTACAAATGTCCGCTATTTATCTCAATACCACAAGGTTCTTATTTGGTTCTTTTTCGTAATGGCTCTTTGCCGATTGTTGGGGTTCACGGCATAAAAATAAAAAACCGTGAACTTTTATTTTGTTTCTGAGGTCCTAGACTACCCGTTGCCACAAATATAGAAAGCTCACGATTACTCGCGAGCATTTCCGCCTTTTTTAAGTGGCAACGCTGAAATTGTCTAGGTTTCAGAATTCTCCAAAAAAGCAAAAACGCCTTTATATCTTTATATTTCAATCAAATATCAGTTTCTATTTCATTGGCAAATGTTTTTTATGCGTTATACATAAGTGTTAAATTTCAGGGCAAATATAATGGATTCGGATGATAATACAAAAGAAAAAGGAAATTTGTTTGAGGGGGGAAAACGTTGAGACGCAAAATTTTGCGTCTGTACGTTTGTAGTCCCGTTGCGTGCAACGGCAAACGGATGTTGAGGAGGTTCAAGTGATTCAAGGATTTAATGATTTGATGATTTGAGGATTCAAGGGATTTGATGGGGTTTATGATGGTTTGAAATGGTTTGATGGTTGTTTGAAATTGTTCAAGGATTCAAAGGTTCAAGGGTTCAAAGGTTCAAGGATTTGAGGATTTGAAGATTCAAGGGATTGTTTCTAAGTTTCTATGGCTTCGCCGTTTCTATGGGCTAAAGCCCGTTTCTGGGTTTCTATGTTTGATTGGCTACGCCGTTTATGGATTTGAGATGGTTTGAAATTGTTCAAGGGTTAGAGGGTTCAAAGGTTCAAGGATTTGAAAATTTGATGATTTGAGGTTGTTTCTGGTTTCTATGGCTTCGCCGTTTCTATGGGCAAAGCCCGTTTCTGGGTTTTGGAATGCCCTATCGGGCAGAACGGCGAAACCCTCAGCGTAGTTAAATCTAACAAATCTTTTCAAATTTGACAAATAGATTTGAAAGATTTGTGCCGATTTGTGAGATTTCTCGCGTAGCGACTACCATTGCGTCGTTGCGCGCAAAGACCTCCACAATTTGTTCCATTACCAAATTGTTTTGAGGGTGTTTGGGATGAGTTATGTTTTCTAGTTTATTGCTTATTCATCAAGCGTTTGGTTTCTCTCAATTCCTTTTGCAACAGTTCCATTCGCTCTTTCAACTGTTCCTGCGTAGGCAACATGTCCTTGATGCGAATGTTATTGTATGTTGCCACACCAATAGGAGTGCTAATGCCGTGGAACGACCACTGTACATCAGTCTTGTTCATATCGGAACAAATCAGCAAACCAATGGTCGGATTGTCGTCCGTAGCTTTCAGTAACTCATCAACTGCGTTGACATAGTAGTTCAACTTACCGGCAAACTCCGGTTCAAAAGGCATCACCTTTATTTCGCACGCCACATAACAACGAAGCCTTATATGGTAAAATAGCAAGTCTATTTTCCGCGAGCGACCACCTACGACAACTTCTTTCTGTCGCCCTATAAATGCAAAGCCCGTCCCCATCTCAAGAAGTAGGTCTGTAACATTTTGGGTTAGAGCATTCTCCAGTTCCGCCTCATCATATATCTCATGTCCAACTGTAGCAAAGCCGAAATCGTAGTTCTCTTTCAGCACTTCCTGCACCAAACTGCTTTGTAGAGAGAGAAGATGTTCTGTAAAGTTATTCAATATTTTACCCTGATGCTCGTAAAGATTGGATTTTATGCAGTTAATAAGCGCGGAACGGCTTAATCCCTGCTCTATAGTCTTTCCGATGTAGAACAATGCTTCCTCAATAGACTTGCATTTCGATATTATTTCCACATGATGCCGCCATGGAACCAAAGCAAATGGTAATGGGAATTCTGCAACAGCTTGTTGCAGTTTTGTATCATCTATTTCTCTACCAAGCTGGTAGAGTTTTGTATCATCTATTTCTCTACCAAGCTGGTAGAGTTTTGTATCATCTATTTCTGCACCAAGTTGGTGCAGTTTTTGAAAATGCTGATTTTCAATCTGTTGTAATTCTGCACCAAGCTGGTGCAGAATTAAAGAGTCATCTGCCGTATAAAACAAATACCACTGTTTCATACTCCATAAATTACGAACAGAGAATCCGTCTGCATCGGGAAACTCCCTTTGCAAATCCAGACTCAACTGTTCCACCACACCAGCCCCCCAGCGTTCTTCGGCCTTTTTCTGCACAAGGTCACGACCCAATTGCCTGTTGAACAGAAGTTTCTCGCTATTTACCCTGACAGCCGCCTTCACTTGCGCCGAACGATAACGCTGTTTTATTTCCGCCATCCACTTCGCATAATCAGTATCGATATGAATGTCGTGCGACTTAACCATAAGGGGCTGTTCTATGTTGTTGTCTTCCATAACTTCTTTTCTGGTTTCTAATTTCTAAGTTTAACTTCGTTGAGGGCTTCGCCGTTCTGTGGCTAAAGCCGTTTCTAAGTTTCTGGTTGTTTGAAATGGTTTGATATTGTTTATGGGTTTGAAAATTTGATAATTTAATGATTCAACTTTTTATTATTTCGTAACCTTATATTCCTTTGTAAATAACAGCAATACCGTGAAAATCTCCAACCTGCCGACAAGCATCATGCCAGAAAGTATCCACTTGGCAACATCTGGAATTGCGGCAAAAGTTATCGCAGGGTCAGCACCAGGACCAATATTACTCATAGCCGAGAAACAAGAAACAAACGAACTTGTAAAGTCCATTCCCAAACAAGTAAGCAATAAAGTGGCGACTAAAACGGTGATTATGTACATCATTATGAATGCCATAACACGCATAACCGTCCTGTCATCAATCGAACGCTTCGACATTTTCACGGGAATCACCGCCTGCGGATGGAGTTGGCGCTTAAGGTCAGCCCTAAGGTTTTTCACTGCAATTGCAATACGCGAAACCTTGATACCACCGCTCGTAGAACCCGAACATCCGCCGACAGCCATAAGAAGCACTGTCGGAATTATAAATGCCTGTCCCCATGACGCATAGTCGAAGCAACTTGCTTGATAACCAGATGACGTCATTATTGACACCACATTGAACAGCGATGCACGGAAAGTCTCCTCGAAGCCCATCGGGAAAGATGAAAGTTGGTCGGCTGTAAGCACCGTTGTGTATTCCAGCGAGTAGAACATCAACATAAAAAGTGCCACAGCAAAAAACATAATACTAAAATACCAACGCATTTCCTCGTTCTGACGGAAAGCCTTGAATCGCCCGACAATTAAGAAATAGTAGAGCGCCAGCGTAAGTCCGCACATTGCCATGAACAGCGTACACATATATTCTATGTACGGCGATGCCCAATAGCCTATGCTTGCCTGATGCGTGCTGAAACCGCCAGTAGCAACCGTTGTCATCGAATGACATACGGCATCGAAAAGGTTCATCGGTCCGAGATAGTATGCTACAAAGCAAAGCACGGTAAGCACAATGTAGATAACCCAAAGTTTCTGTGCAGTGTTGCGAATGCGAGAACCTAGTTTATCCACCTCTATTCCAGGCGATTCTGCCGAAAACAACTGAGTTTCATGTGCCTTGTTCTTCTGCGAGAAAAAAGCCATTGTCAGCACAATAACACCCAATCCGCCAAGCCATTGCGTAATGCTACGCCACAACAATATTCCGTGTGGCTGCGAATCGATGTCATTCATAACCGTAGCACCTGTGGTTGTAAATCCCGACATTGTCTCGAAAAACGCATCGGAAACATTGTCGAACGCGCCACTCATAAGATATGGCACCATTCCCAATACCGTCAGAATCAACCAAGTAAGCGTAACAATAAAGAAATTATCTTCTTTGCGCAGTTTTTTAGTTGTCTTGCGTCCAAGCAAAAAAAGGATAAAACCAATGGCGAAAGTTGCGAGCGCTGGAACCAGCAAAGGAATAAAATCCTTTTCGCCATAGTTGACATTATAGTACAGAGCGACGAATGCCGATGCCAACATCAGTATCGACACTATCACAAGATTCTGTCCTATAATCTTCTTTTTCATTACATTAAGTCAAAATGCATAAAAATGCACATTGCATAATAAATTTGCAAAGATAAGGATTATTTACGATTCACGAATGACGATTTACGATTTTAGACTGATTGTAGATATTACACCAATATACGCACAAAAAAAGGACTAGATTTTATTCATCAGAAGTCATTAAAACTCAAACATTTACACAATATATTCACTTTTATGCAAAAGGACAGGCAACCCGAAAAAATTATCTTCGTTATAAGCATAAAGATTTATGGCACAATTTTTTACATTTTTTTGTTCCATATTTCAAAAAAAAATTATATGTTTGCTCACTTAAATGAAAGTGTAACTTTATACATTTGATTATGAAGAAGGTTATCATCATATTGCTCGCATTAATCTGCTACATATCAGCAGATTATGCATACGCGCAGCAACCAGTTAGACGCATCTGCACTGACGAAGAATTAGTGTTCAATGTAACGCACAACGATGTCATTTGTGACGGCACAGAGTCCACTGCCATGGTAAATATAGAACACTCCAACCATGGAAACACCAATGTTTTCTGGTTCGAATGGTCAACTGGCGAAATTTCACAAGTCATTCCAATATACAATTCGGGACAATATTCAGTAACCGTTACCGACACATACAATGCCTGCTCAAAAACCGAAAACTTTGAAGTTCTTCAAGCACCTGCCGTAAATGTTAGCATTACAAAGACAGATGTAACCTGCTACGGTCAAAACGATGGCATAATGATAGCAATTGTCAATGGTGGCACCGAACCTTACTCGTACTCATGGTCAACAACTTTACATAGCGATACCATAACAAACCTCATCCCTGGCACATACTCGGTCACTGTAACTGACAACAATGATTGTACGGCACGAGCCACTGCATCTATAGTGGAACCCACACGATTCCTCTACTCAATTTCACCAGCACAAGGCATCTGCCGTGGTTCCGAAACGACCATAACAGCAACAGCAACCGGCGGAACCGAACCATACACATACGAATGGGATGACGGCACTACCGGAATAGGCAACAGAATAGTATCACCAGACTCTACAAGCGCATACACCGTCAGCATTACCGATGCAAACGGCTGCACAAACGCACCACAAACAACACGAGTCATTGTCAGCCAGCCGATTGAAATGAATCCAGAAATACACAACATTTTATGCCACGGAGAATGCAATGGCTCGGCAGTCCTTAATATTCACGGAGGTATTCCGCCATTCACATACACATGGGACAGCAATACCGACTACATCGAGAACTTATGCGCTGGAAGTTACGCAATGACAATCACCGACTTATATAATTGCACGGCAAGCACGTCCTTTGTAATCACCGAACCAGACACCATATATGTGGCTACAATTTCCGGACCTGCAAGCTGCTTCGGATACAACGACGGATTCGTTCAGGTCAATGCCACAGGAGGTGTGCATTTCACAAACGGACGCGATGATTATCATTACTTATGGGATGACGGACAAACTACGGTACACGCAAACATGGGCGCTGGATACCACACAGTAACCGTTAGCGATGCCAATGGTTGCACCCACACGGGAACAGCTTTCGTTGACCAGCCACAAGCAATATACGTAACCGACCCGACACCAAACGGCGGTACTATCTGCATCGGTGAAACCCTTCATGTATATGCGAATGCCACAGGTGGCGAAGGTCCTTACGAATTTGTATGGAGAGGTCCAGATGATTTTATTTGGTACGGACACAACTTCTCGGCTTCTCCGACAACGACATCGACATACACGCTTGATGTTACAGATATACACGGCTGTACGGCAGCACGCAAACAAATGACAATCAACGTCAACTCTCCTATCGAAATTTTATCGGTAACACAGGAAAACGACGAAATATGCAAGGGCGACAAGATTGTTTTCGACGTTGAAATTGCCGGTGGCAACGGTGGACCATACAGAATAACATCTGACGAATACGGTATAATAACAACACCATGCAGTATATATGCGCCAGCAACAGGTTTCTACTCATTCACCGTCAGTGATGCCTGCGGTTCGCCAACAGCACGCGATTCCGTATATGCACTCGTTCACCCATTGCCCGATGTTGGATTCTATTCCGACAAGTCGGCTTCTTGTCCCCCGGGAACATTCCAGTTTTACGAAATATCCGATGAAAGTGCCAACCAGACTTACCTGTGGGACTTTGGAAACGAAAGAACTTCATCGGTTAAAAACCCAAGACAGACTTTCGATGAAACTGGGTCGTACAATGTATCGCTAACAGTAACTTCCGATTTCGGATGTAGCAACACAAAGACTAAAAACAACATGATTGTAATCTACGAGGAGCCAAGGGCTGAATTTGTTATAGACCCCGACTTGACTTCAATTCTTACAACCGAAATTAAATTCATCAACTACTCGGAAGGCGGAACAACCTACTTGTGGAACTTCGGTGACGGAAACACAAGCATCTGGTCAAACGAAACTCAGATACACACTTACGAAAAAGCTGGCGACTATACAGCAATGCTCGTTGCAAAGAACAAGTATCAGTGCGTAGATACAGCATACAAAAAATTAAGCATCACCAATGTATATACATTCTATGCACCGACGGCATTCACACCTAACGGCGATGGCGACAACGACTTCTTCTATATCAGCGGAAACGGAATCGATGATAATAATTTCGAACTTACCGTATATAACCGTTACGGAGAAAGAATGTTCAAGACCACTACATTCGACATGGAATCGCCACAAAGCATGGCTTGGGACGGCACAAACGACGGAAGCATACTCAAAGGCGACAAGATTGCAACTACAGGTCCATACAACTGGGTATGCAAATTCCTCGACTTCACAGGCAAACCTCACGAAAAGAAAGGCACTGTATTTTTGCTGAAATAAATGCAATATCGTAACGAAAATTGCGTTTTATTCACATGAACAGACAGCTGACAATAATTATCATGGCGCTGATAGCAATATCGGCGTTATTTTCTTCATGCAGAAAGGAAATCTTTAGTAAAAACCCAGCAGACAAGCTTCTGTTCTCGACCGATACCGTTCAGTTTGACACAATTTTCACAGGAATAGGCAGTACAACAAAGTATCTAATTGTAAAGAACCCTAATAAAAACAAGTCTATCAACATAGACTGCATCTACCTTGGTCGAGGCAGTTCTTCGAAATACAGGCTGAACATAGATGGACACACAACGGAAAAAGGATTCAAACTAGAAAATTACGCCATTATGCCAGGCGATTCCCTATTCATTTTCGTGGAAGTGACCATAAATCCCGGAACCGACGACATGGTAGAACAGGATTCTATAATTTTTGAATCAAACGGAAATACTCAAGATGTTGACCTTGTAGCATTTGGTCAAAATGTCACACTTTTGAGCGGACAGATGATAACACAAGACACCACATGGAATGCCGACAAGCCGGTGCTTATATACAATTCTGCGATGATAGATACTCTTGTCACGGTTACAGTGATGCCGGGTGCAAAAATCTATTTTCATAACAAGTCAAGTTTATTTGTAAAAGGAACGCTAAAATCAAATGGCGAAACCGGCAACCGCGTAACATTCACAGGAGACCGTCTCGAAGAATACTACCGCTACACACCAGGACAATGGGGCGCATACCTGCAGGACGAAGTCGGTAATACCCGCGGAGTATACGGCGGAATACATCTGCTCGCCGGTTCACGCTACAACGAACTAAACAACACCGACATTACCAACGCTCTAATTGGAGTGCAGGTCGATTCTGTTGTTACCGCAGATGCGCCAACGTTGAAAATGAAGAATACCAACATCGAAAACTCCAAGATTGCAGGTCTGTATGCACTTGGAGCACATGTCGAAGCCGAAAATTGCGTATTCGCAAATAGTTCGCAATATACAGTTGCATGCTGGATTGGCGGAAAATATTCCTTCATTCATTGCACCATGGCAAACTATTCGGTTGGCGTACGACAAAATCCACAACTTTCACTTAACAACTACTACACTTACCGCGATACAAACGGCAACACTCAGATTTCGTACCGAGACCTTACCGAAGCTTATTTTGGCAACTGCATAATATACGGCTACAACAAGAATGAAGTCGGCTTCGATTTCGTAAGCGGAGCATCGGCAAATGTTCTGTTCGACAACTGCCTAATAAAGTACGAAAACAGCTCGGAACTAATACAGTCTGCACCCTCATCATTCATAGACAACATTTTTAACGAAGACCCCAAATTTGCATCAACGACAAAACCATACCTATATAATATATTAGAGGTGTCGGCAGCAAGAGACAGGGCAAAAGTCGCGATTTCGGAAACTATTCCTCTTGACCACGAAGGCACAAACAGAATGACATTCGACGGCAAACCAGACATTGGTGCTTACGAATATGTTCCAGAAGAAGAAAGTAAATTTAGAATTTTCAGAAGAAAATGAAGAAGTTAGCCATAATCGCATCCACTATCACTATTGCCATATTGCTTACATTTTCGTGCAAAACAGGCAAGGACAGCGCAAGCGACAAGTTCAACGAACAACTTGTCCGCGATTCGTATAGGATAATGTTCTTCAATACCGAAAACCTTTTCGACACGATAGACAATCCAGACACCAAGGACGATGAGTTCACTCCGCAGGGGGCAAAATTTTGGACAGGATACCGCTACAGCACAAAACTCTCTAATCTGTCGAAAGTTATCATAGGTGCTGGCGGATGGGAATTGCCTCAGATAGTGGCACTTAGCGAAGTCGAGAACCGCAAGGTTGTCGAGGACTTGATAAACAAGACACCGTTACGCAACTCCGACTACAAAATAATTCACAAGGAATCGCCAGATGCTCGCGGAATAGATGTCGCACTAATGTACAGAAAGAGATTCTTCTCTCCTATTTCCGAGAATTTTATTCCAGTGAAATATCCAGCAAACATTGGCACAGGAACAACTCGTGACATTCTTTATGTAAAAGGCACGACCAATCGCAACGACACCTTGCATATCTTTGTAAACCACTGGCCGTCACGCTGGGGCGGACAGATGGAGACCGAAGAAAAAAGAATTTTCGTGGCAGGTATTGTAAAGCATACCACCGATTCGATATTCAAGACCAATAAGAATGCAAACATTGTCATTGTCGGCGACCTTAACGACTATCCAACAGACAAGAGCCTAATCCACGGACTAAAAACCGAAACAGAATTTGACAACATTAAGAGCGATAAACTTTACAACCTTTCATATTATCTGCAGGAAGTCAAAAAATTAGGCACACACAAGTTCCACGGTCAATGGGGAATCCTTGACCAAGTGATTGTTTCTGGCGCACTGCTCGACACTACAAACACAATTCACACGACCAAGGACGATGCACACATCTACAATCCAGACTTCATGCTAATGCCAGACGAAGGCTACACAGGCAAACAAGTGTTCCGCACCTATGTAGGCTACAAATACCAAGGCGGATACAGCGACCATCTTCCCACATACATAGATTTGAATTGGAAATAAAAGACGGAAGGTCTATCTGTCTTGCAGAAGACCTGTCTATTATTGTGTAGCCATCCATAAATTTATATTATTGTCCGCTAGTCTGGCTTGTCATTTCGGAAGCTAGTCGTAACACGCGATACAGAATGGGGAGCGTTGTGAAGACTGCTGTCCGTAATCTGCTAACGGATTATCGTTTAACAGATTCCGTACAGACAGGCTCACACGACACATACCTTAGTCGGTTCGCTTTGTCTTACGGAATGACAGGATTGGTGTTTAGCGGTCAACAATAATTACCCATTTGCATGCATACGCGAAATTTCGCCACTTGCAAACATCCCAGATGGAAATACGCATCAGACATTCGTCCCACATAGAAAAATTTCGCCCCACAAAACCAAGCAAACAGCCACTAAACACAAGACATTGCCACATTTTTAACCACAAGACTTTTGCTTGTCATTTCTTTGCGGCGATTTTTGAAAAAGAAAAACAGATGAACATTTTAAGAAAAACTTGGTGCAGGACATATCAGGCCGCATTTCACATTGCACAGCCACTGCTACCCTACAAAGACCCAGTCGTAAAAGAAAGCATAAACGACATTCCAGAGATTTTACGCGCAAATAAAATCAGCAAGGTTGTATTCGTAACCGACAAGGGACTTGTCTCCGCTGGACTTGCTAAACGCATTGAAGATGTGCTTGCCTCAGCAAAAATAGAGTTCACAACCTATTCCGACACAGTACCCAATCCCACAATCGAAAATGTGGAAGCCGTACGTGAAATATACCTAAATACAGGCGCACAAGGTTTTGTTTCTCTCGGCGGTGGCTCGGCAATGGACTGCGCAAAAGGTGCCGCTGCTCGCATAGCTCGTCCGCATAAGCCAATACAAAAAATGCGAGGAATACTGAAAGTACACAAAAAACTGCCTCTAATAATAGCTATTCCGACAACGGCAGGCACAGGCAGCGAAGCAACCGTTACAACCGTAATCACTGACAGCAAAAAGAATTACAAATACCCAATCAGCGACTTCTGCCTGATTCCGCCATACGCAATCCACGACTACACGCTCACGACAGGACTACCACAGAAAATGACATCAACCACAGGCATGGATGCACTCACTCACGCAGTTGAAGCCTACATAGGCGGTTCACTCAACAAAACATCGGCAGCAAACGCAGAAAAAGCAACACAACTGATACACAAATACTTGTATCGCGCATATACCAATGGCAACGATGCAGAAGCCCGTCAAAACATGCTTGAAGCCTCATTCCGCGCAGGATTGGCATTCTCTATGAGCTATGTCGGTTATATACATGCGGTTGCTCATTCACTTGGTGGAAAATACGGAACGCCACACGGACTTGCAAACTCGGTGCTTATGCCAATTATACTTCGCGAATATGGCGAATGCGTATATAAGAAACTGGCAAGATTGGCTCGCAAATCGGGTGTTATCTCCGAAGATCGCAGCGATGAAGAAACTGCAAAACTTTTCATCGACTGGATTCAGGAAATGAACGACAAGATGAACATTCCGCGCACAATAGAAGGCATTCGCGAAGAAGACATCCCAGAAATGGCAGCCAATGCCGATGCGGAAGCAAATCCAACCTACCCTGTGCCACGACTTATGGACAAGAAAGAATTGGAAAAGCTGTATCTACTTGGAAAAGTTGGAAATGCAGGAAAAAACCAATCGCACACTTTGCACCCTGAGCTAGCTGAAGGACAAATGAAGGAACAAAGCCGCGCTTAATAGTCTTAACTCAATGAACGATGTGTTTTAAAATAAATTAACTTTGCAAACAAAACATAAACTATGAATATCGAACAGACAGTTGAAGCACAGAGGAAATTCTTCTCATCAGGCAAAACATTCGACATAAAATTCAGACTTGATGCACTTGGCAAACTAAAACAAGCAATAAAAAAGCACGAAACAGAACTACTTGAAGCAATCAAAATGGATTTGGGCAAGTCAGCATCCGAATCGTACATGTGCGAAGTCGGGCTTACACTTGCCGAAATCACTCACTTCAGGAAACACCTGCGCTCGTGGGCACGTTCAAGGCGCAAATGCACACCGCTCACCAACTTCCACGCCAAGAGCATGATAGTACAGGAACCATACGGAGTGGTGCTGATAATGTCGCCGTGGAACTACCCTGTACTGCTTACGCTAGAACCGCTCATCGGTGCAATCGCTGCAGGAAACTGCGCAGTTGTGAAGCCATCGGCATATTCGCCAGAAACATCAAAGGTTATTCATCAACTGATTTCAGAAATATTTGAACCACAATATGTTGCTGTTATTACTGGCGGTCGTGCCGAAAATGCAGACCTTTTGGAACAAAAGTTCGACTACATTTTCTTCACTGGCGGCGTAACTGTCGGGAAACTTGTCATGGAAAAAGCATCAAAGCATTTAACTCCTGTAACGCTAGAATTGGGCGGAAAATCACCATGCATAATTGACCACACAGCCAATCTGCGCATTGCAGCAAGACGCATAACCTTCGGCAAATTCCTCAACTGCGGACAAACCTGCATTGCTCCAGACTATGTGCTAGTCGAAAAGTCGGTACACGATGAGTTTGTTAGACTTCTGAAAGAAGAAACCGTAAAAATGTACGGTGAAGACATTTTTGCCAACAAGGATTACGGCAAAATGGTAAACCAGAAGCATTTCGATAGAGTTTCGGGCTTAATAGCAAAAGAAAAAGTTGTCTATGGCGGTCGTTTGAAACAAGAAACATTACAGATTGAACCTACTATTCTCTACAATGTTACGCCAGATGATGCTATTATGCAGGAAGAAATTTTCGGTCCAGTGCTACCTATAATTACCGTTGCCGACACCAAAGATGCCGCCGACTTCATAAGAAGCAGACCAAAGCCGTTGGCATTATATCTTTTCACAAGCGACAAGAAAGTCGAAAAGCATTTTCTGCGCGAAGTACCATTTGGCGGCGGTTGCGTAAACGACACAATCATACACATTGCCTCCACCAACCTACCATTTGGTGGAGTTGGCAACAGCGGTATGGGCAGTTATCATGGCAAAAAGACTTTCGAGACATTCAGCCACGCAAAATCTGTTGTAAAGAAGTACACCTGGCTCGACATTGCCATGCGCTACCAACCATACACAAGCTGGAAAGACAAGTTGATAAGACTTTTTCTAAAATAAAACCAGAACTTTTGAAACGATGCCTTAAAAACATCGTTTTTTTGTAATAGCATAGAAAGGTTGAGAAAATATTTTAATTTTCTCTTGTGAAATAATACACAAATGTATATCTTTGCTTCATAATACTACTGCTGAGACGATGAAGATTCATGAACTTGAGAGGAAACTAAAAGCATCTGGCTGTTACTTTGTTCAGCATGGCAAAAGGCATGACCATTGGTACAGCCCGATAACAAACAAAAGTTTTCCTATTCCAAGACATGGATCTAAAGAAATTCCTTCGGGAACTCTGAAATCTATCAGCTATGAATCAGGTGTAGAATTATAAAAATAGAGGAAATGGAAACAAAAAACAAACAAAAACTTACTGCATTCATCGAGGTTGGTGCTGATGGACTTTATAGCGTATGCACCGATACTAATCCAATTTGCATGATAGCTGGATATGGCGACAGCGTAAGCGAAGCAATGGAAGACTTCAAAGAATGCCACACCGAAACAATTGAAATGTGGGCGAAAAAAGGCAAAAAGTTTCCTGAAATTGAATTCGATTTCCGCTACGACACAGTGAGTTTTCTGCAATACTACGGAAAAATAATCAGTCTGGCTGGACTTCAGCGACTTACAGGCATAAATCGCCATCAGTTAAGCCACTATGTAACAGGGAAAAGCAAACCTTCAGCAAAAACAGTTGCGAAAATACAGCAAGGAGTAACAACTTTGGGCAAAGAACTTAGCAACGTATGTCTCGCATAAGTCGCAAATAATTAATCCGTCTTCCCCGCCAGCCATCCTGTTGAGAAGGCAATCTGGAGATTATATCCGCCAGTATTAGCATCAACATCAAGAACTTCGCCAGCGAAGAAGAGACCTTTTACCAATTTCGATTCCATAGTCTTTTGGTTGATTTCGTCAACAGACACACCTCCGCTGGTAATAATGGCTTCTTTGAAATCGCGATGCCCAATTATGTCGAATGCAAAATCCTTCATAAGCGAAACTATTCTACGGCGTTCGTCTCCAGAAAGTTGACTAGCATGCTTTTCTCCGTCCAACTTAGCCAAAGCAATGAAAACAGGAATCATCTGCATCGGCAGCCATTCACGGAACAAAACTTTAAGTTTTGCTTTGCCGTTGGCGTCAAGGTCACGAAGAATACGGGCATCCAGTTTCTTTTCTTCAAGAGCTGGCTTAAGGTCGATAGAAAGGCGTACCTTACGGTTTTCGTGCAAGGCAATTACAGCCCAACGACTCATGGTAAGAATCACTGGTCCGCTAACGCCATAATCAGTAAATTCGAGTTCGCCAAACTCCTCATGCGACTTCTTTCCATCAATCCACAACGATGCAGATATATTCTTGAGATTCAAGCAACTGAGTTTCGTAAAGAAATCACCCTTGCCGACAAGCGGAACCAAAGCAGGAAGAGCCTGCGAAACAGTGTGTCCACATTTTTTTGCAAATTCGTAGCCATCGCCAGTTGAACCAGTTAGAGGATAGGATTTCCCACCCGTACAAACAACAACCTTGTCGGCAAACAACGATTTTTCACCACTTTCGTTTTTTATTTTCATCCCACAAACTGCTCCATTCGCAACAATTATATCGGTTACAATGGTAGAGAACAAGAATTTAGCCCCAGCCCTACGCGCAGTAGCATAAAGCGCATCCACCACATCAACAGCCTTTCCCGATGCAGGAAAATAGCGTCCACCACGTTCCAGCACGACATCAACCACAGCCTCATCGAGCATTGCAAGAATGTCTGACGAGAAAAACGATTTGAAAGCAGGATACAAGAATCGCGGTTCGGGATAAATGTTGCTCATGAAATCCTTGATGTCGTCGGAATTGGTCACGTTGCAACGACCTTTGCCAGTAATCATGAGCTTTCGTGCAGCACGAGCGTTTTTCTCCACCACTACTACACGCTTATCGCTTCGGCAAGCCGAAATCGCCGCCAAAAGCCCCGAAGCACCAGCTCCTACTATTATAACATCGCAGTCAGTCATGCAAACGAAAATTCAAACTACAAAGTTACGCATAATTTCAACGGCACACCAATAAAAAAAACATCCGCATCACTGCGAATGTTTTAAGAAGATATTGAATTATAGAGTATGAAGACTACCTGGTGAGAATTATTTTCTTTTCATCAACAATTCTCCGCAAATTGAGTATCGCATAACGCATACGTCCAAGAGCAGTATTTATGCTAACGTTCGTAACATCAGCAATTTCCTTGAAACTCATACCACCATAATGCCTAAGCATCACGACTTCCTTCTGCTCAGGAGGAAGATAATCAAGCAACTTTTTAACATCTGCAAATATCTGATTTTCAACAATTTTATCTTCAACAGTAGAATCGGACAGACTGCATGAATTAAGAACATACTCGTTCTCATCACAGGAAGTCGTTCCGTTGTTTTTTTCATTCCTAAAATGGTCAACTATCAAATTATGAGCAATTCTTATCACCCATGGCAGGAACTTTCCCTCATCTGAATATACTTGCGATTTCAACGACGAAATTACCTTTACAAAGGTATCCTGAAAAATATCGTCCGCTAAACTGGAATCTTTAATGTTCAAAATAATATAAGAATAAACTTTATCCTTATATCTTTCTATTAGAACTTCGATACACTTTTTATCTCCCGCAACAAACGCAACAATCAGCATCTGATCAGTGAACTTGTCGTATGTCATACCATTATCTCTTTAAAAACCAGAGTAAAAGTGTATCTTATAGGCGTTCTTCCTTTCTTTTTTAGAATTAAAACTTTTTACTAAAACGCGAAAATAATAAATATTTTTAAATCTCAGCAAAAAAATCAATTATTTTTTTCGCGCGACATACAGAATCTCCTTTTTGTCGAGTCTGTATTTTTCTACCATTTCCATACTCAAATGGTCTTTAATGTCAAAATTCTCTACAACAAAACCAACCGATTCGAGCCTATGCGGATAGTCGAGTCCATGCCAGCGTACATGGTCGTACTGCCCAAAATGCTTTTCTCGCTCAAGAGGATCAGTTATCGTACTATCTTCGTATGTCTCAGTAAATTTCGGATTAATGGGAACCTGCAAAATTGCCGTACCGCCTTTCTTTAGCACGCGGAATAGCTCCTTCATGGCAGTAATATCGTTGGGAACATGCTCTAGCACATGATTGCATATAATGTAGTCGTACGACTCATCGGGCAAAGGAATCTGCATAATGTCGAAATGCAGGTCGGCAATCGGCGAAACCAAATCAGCTGTAGTGTAATCAATATTCTCCGCTTTCTTGAACGGCTTTAAGAATGGCTGTTCGGGAGCAATGTGCAAAACCGATTTTTTTGTCTTGAAAAAATCGGAATACTCAGTCCAATACAACCACATTAGTCTATGCCTTTCCAACGATAAACATTTGGGACACAAACGATTATCACCACCATTTTTACCATATGGCAAAAATTTGCGGAAGGATTTTCCACAAACCGGACAAGTAACATTATGCCCCATGTAGAACGGACGTACCAACAAGGAAAACAGTCCCGAAAACCTAATCAGGATTGGACGTGGAATTTTCCTTACCAAAAAACTTATAAACTTCTTCATTCTGTCAAGTTTTTGATTGAAATATCATTTATACTTATTATTTCGGCGAGTTCGTTTCTAAAATAATACCACACGTATTTAGAAATTTTCTTTCCACCGAAACCTTTAATCTTCGCTATTAAGTCGGCATATTTGAGGACCTGCACAGCATACTTTTTGTCATGCTTCTCCCCTCCGAATTTGTAGTCTAGAATAACCACCTCATTTTCAAATACCATAACCCTGTCGGGTCGCTTAAGTTTGTCGTCAATAGAACTGGGATCGATAATATTGAACTCGTTATAAACCGTGCATCCTTCCTCAAACCAAGGCTTTATGTACGGATTTCTCAACGATGCCGAAATTTCATCAATCAGCGACTGCGTCATTGTCTTGTCTATCTCTCCGTTATAAAACAACTGCATCACCGAAGGCTGCACATCCTTTGCCGTAACAATATTTTCGAATATGGAATGATACTTGGTTCCCTTCACGCGAGCCGACCATTCGCCCTCAACGGCATCTGACAAATGGTGAACAACGCCAACTCCGCCTTCTGGATTTTCGCAAATTGGATATCTTCTCAAAATAGAATCATCTACATCGGGTAATGGCTGTTTTCCTTCTTTTGCAGCCAAACCGCCTTTTACATACGTCTTGACCTTATACCCATCCTCGTCCTTTTCTGCCAGCTCCCAACCATCCAATTCCGGATTGGAGAAATAGTCCCATAGCATATACGAAACATCCTTAGGCTCCAGCATCTCCTCTGTATGCAAATCTGGCTTATCATTCTTCTTTTCTTTTTGCAGTGTACGATACGCAGAAACATACAATCCATATTTAGCGCGAGTGAAAGCAACATACAGCAAATTAAAGGACTCGATACGCAACCTGTTCAAATTCCGCTGATACTCGTCTGAAAATTTTGTCTGCACAAGATTCGACTTGTTTGCAACAGGAATCTGTAAATCATGATTATCCTCTGGTGTAACAAACAGATAATCAACATTTCTCGAATCGCTAGTTACAAAATCCCAGTCACAAAAAGGAATAAAAATATAGTCGGACTCCAATCCCTTCGACTTATGCACTGTCAGAACCTTTATCGCCTCCTGATTTTCGGGGATGGTAATCGTCTCCTCAATTCCACGTTCGTCCCAATATTCGACAAACGCCTGCAAATCAGTTGACTTCACAGAGAAATTATGCACTACGTTCCTTAATGCTATTAGGAAAGGAATATTTGCTTCTATTTTGTTGAGTTTCATCTTATCAACAAGAATGTCCATCACCTCGAATGCCTGTTTTCCCGAAAGACTTTCAATATCAACCGCTTTCTCCATATCCTTGAGAAGCTCATCCTTACTGAAATTTTCATCAAAACCGTTACCATTAGCCTCAAGACTTTCAAGACGATACAAATATGCTGCCTCAACTAAGGAAATCATATCAGAAGGATTCAACAAGCTGCGCATATATGCAATTATCAACCTTACCGCCCTGTTCGACACCAAAAACAAAGCTTCGTTTGACACCACATCATAACATACATTAGGCTTCCTTTTTTCGATTGGAATATCACAGATAGTCCGTGCAATCAAACTAGCTTCGGGCTTCTTGCGCACCAAAATAGTGATCTGGCTAGGTTTAACGCCACATTCCGACTGTAAACGCTCTATCTCCGCTAGTACCTTTCCGAAAATATACTTCTTTGCCTCCGCCTTCTTTTCCACTCCTTCGTACAGACTAACTTTTATTTCGGATGCCGCTTTCTTAATCACACCTTGTTCTACATCACTGAATAGCTTATCGTTGCCTTCTCCGAAAAAGCTGCTATTTTTCGAATATTCCTTTTCAAAAAAGTCGTTATTGAACTTTACTATGTCTTCTGCCGTCCTGTAATTGTCATTTAGCGAAACTTTTTTTGAAAACTCCTGGAGTTCCATTTTCTCTTTCAAACGCCATAGAATCCGCCAGTCGCCACCTCGCCACGAATAAATCGACTGCTTTATATCGCCGACGATTATGCTGGAATTATCCTTATGCGACAATGAATCCTCAAGCATAGTCCTGAAAATGTTCCACTGCTTGTCGCTCGTGTCCTGAAATTCGTCAATCATAAAATGATTGAACTTTGTGCCAACTTTCTCGAAAATGAATGGCATCACAGCAACACTTCCGTTATCATCCCTGTAAGTTTCTATAATATCAGAAAGAACTGACGGCACCTCGGATAGCAGAAACATGGCATCTCGCTCAAGGTTTTCGCGCAGCATATCCATTGCCTTGTCAAGCAGCTTGACCAAATCGATGCAATCATAGATAACCAATGCAGTAGAATAGTCGGCAAAACTATTTTTCGTTTCAAAATCCTGAATTATTTCATTAACCTTATCAATATTAAACTGCGATGCACCTTTATTGAACCAAGATTTTGTACTGAATAAACATTTGGGATATTCATCAACTATTTCATGCAAAAAACTGAAATCCGCCTTTTTCCCATTAAGCTTCTGTAACCATTTATATGGATTCGCCGCTTTCTTTTCTTCTTTCTCTAGAACAATTTCAATGTCAACTGCGCATTTCCTATAATTTGTGCAAAAAGAATCAATAATGTACTTCTGTTTTTCCTTGTAAGCATCCACATCGAAACCATTGGGACAACCCCTGTATTCAGACTCCATAGCCTTCAACACAAAGTCAAGTATTGCTTTTTTAGGCGACCATTTCTTATCGTTTTCGATGTTTGACTCAATAAGCGAAGCAATGCAATCGTTCAATTCACGATTCGTCTCTGCCTGCAACATAATATCATCAACGAGCTGAGAAATCACAATTTTAGTATTCAATTCCAACTCATAATTCTGCTGCATTCCGAGTTCATAAGTTAGATTACGGACAATTTTCTGAAAAAAACTATCAATAGTGGACACTGAAAAAAACGAATAGTCGTGCAGAACCTCTGTGAAAAACTTTCTTGCCCTCCTTATTATTTCAGTTCTACCAAGTTTTATCTTATTGTCAATTTTTTCTATTATGTCGTCAGTCTCCTTTCTTGCCTTCTCACTAAGCGTTCCGACATTGGAAATCTGGTATAGATACTTTACAATTCGCGACTTCATCTCCTCGCTGGCCTTGTTTGTAAAGGTTACAGCAAGAATATCCCTGTATTCACCGCCAAGCAGCATCATAGCAATGAACTCGTAGGCTATCGTATATGTCTTGCCTGCCCCTGCCGACGCCGAATACACAAGAAGTTTTTCCGTCGAATTGTACATATTACCTTACTGTATATTCGACGATTTCACATTCAACGACATTAACAGTTGTATCCCATACATTTGGAAACTTTACTACATTTATATCGTAACTTCCGACCACCCTATCTGCTTTCCGTACATTTCCTGTCTCAATATCACCAATCTTTTCGTTGTTGATACGAAGTTCAACTGTTTCCCCATACTTATTTATTACTGCAATGGTTCCTGTATGGTTAAGTTCACAAGTATTCTTCACTCTACACGAAATCGCTGTCAATGACATAATTAGTACAACTAACAATGCTATCTTTTTCATATATTATTTTTTTGCCAAAGGTAACTATTTTTTTGATAAGGAACAAAACAAGCGAAAAGGCTAAAAAGGCTGGCAGTCTGGATGTCTTGCAGTCGAACAGCCGAAATATCCGGATACCAGACTGATAGACCGCCAGGCCGTTAGACTGAAGACTGTTAGACCGTTAGCCTTTGCTGTTCCTTCCCTGAAACATTCCATTTTTTTTCATAAACGCATTCACGATGTGCGACACCTCGAAGTTTTTACGTCCGTTCCAGTCGGGATACAACACCATCTCGCGCGGTGATTCGCTTGTCAGGCGTTCCACTATAATTTCGGGATTAAGGATGTCCAAGAAATTTGAAACTATGCGCACATAATTCTCTAACGACAAGTCGGCAAATGCAGATTTGTTTTCATCATACAACTTTTCTAACCTTGTGCCCCTTAGCACTTGCATCTGATGCAACTTGAGAGTTGATATTGGCAACTGGGAAATTCTTTCCGCATGAAGATAAAAGTCCTCCTCACTTTCGTACGGCAAACCCAAAATCAAATGCACGCCCGACATTATTCCATATTTCTGCACAAGCATAATCGCATCAACCGCCTGCTCGTATGTATGACCACGATTTATAAGTTCGAGCGTTGAATTTTTTGTTGATTCCAGACCGAACTCTATTTCCACATACTTTTCCTTTGCATAGTCGGCAAGAAGACGCATAATCTCATCGTCAACACAATCGGGACGAGTGGAAATAACCAATCCAATAACGCCATCTACCAACAATGCCTCTTCATATTTCCGCCTAAGCGCATTTATATTGTCGTAAGTATTCGTATAAGTCTGAAAATAAGCTAGATATTTTTGTGCATTATACTTCGGGCTGAAAAAATCTATCCCTTTGCGAAGCTGCTCCGAAATGGAATCGTCCGAATTGCAATAAAACGGCGAGAAACTTTTGTTGGTGCAGTAAATGCAACCGTCAGTGCTAATTTTTCCATCGCGGTTGGGACAAGTAAACCCGGCATTCACAGAAATCTTCTGCACCCGCTGACCAAAAGTCCTGCGGATGTACGACGAATAGTCGTTCCACTGCAATATGCCACCATCATTTGCCATTGTTTTTCCCGCTGTTATAATGGTATTTTATTTCATAATCCGAATCATCGAGCGTTGAATTGTAATCGTAGTCATCATCAAATTCATCGTCATCCAAACTTTCTGGCTTTTCGGTCTTTATTGGGAAGATAAAGGCGCAGACCAAACCCGTTACAGCGCCCGCCAGATGTCCTTCCCAGCTAATGCCAGTATTCTGCGGATAAAGTCCCCACACCATACTGCCGTACAGGAATACAATTATCAGCGACACAGCCATATTGCGTATGTTTCCGCTCCTAACGCCGACCGTAAAAATGTTTGCAGCAAAGGCGTATATCATTCCGCTCGCACCAATGTGAACGCCTCCCGATGCAATTAGCCAGGTAATTATGCCCGAAAAGAAATAAGAAATTAGAAAAACATGCAACGCCTTTTCTGGATAGAAATAGAACAGCATGGTTCCCAGCACAATAAAGCTGACGGTATTAGCAAAAATATGCGATAGTCCGCCGTGCAGGAACGGCATTGTGAGGATTCCAAACCAGTGCGAAATTTCGCGCGGCATTAGTCCATATTGCGACAAACTGACATTGAGCAGACCTTCCGCGGCAAACATCAGCCAAGCCAATGCCATAAAGAAGGCAGGGATTACCGATGCCGAAAAAAGTCGCCTTAATTCTATTTTGCCGTCATTATTCATTCATGAACTTTTTTACAACTGCTGAAAATTCATCAAAAATCAGTGCATTTGTCGCAACCATTTCTCCGCCAAACAGATAATTGTTACCGCACGAGAAATCGCAAACCTTACCGCCTGCCTCCTGCAAGATTATGATTCCTGCCGCAACATCGTATGGCTTCAGGTCGTACTCATAGAAAGCATCGAACCTTCCTGCAGCGACATAGGCCATATCCACAGCCGCCGAACCCAAGCGACGGACACCCTGTGCATGTGTGACAAAATATTTCATCAAGTCGATGTATCTGTCAATAATATCGAACCTATTGTATGGGAAGCCAGTTGCAACAAAAGAATTTGCTATTGCACCAACTTTTGACACCGAAATTTTCTTTCCGTTAAGCCAAGCGCCTCCATTCTTGTAAGCAGAAAAGCATTCCTTCAAGCCAACTTCATAGACCACGCCGACAACGATTTCATCATTCTTTTTCAAAGCAATACTTACCGAACAAGGATAAATTCCGTGAATGAAATTTGATGTGCCATCTATCGGGTCAACTATCCAATTGTAAACCTCGCCAACCTTCTGCGAGGACTTTTCCTCGGCGATAAAACCTGCCTCTGGCAAAATCTGCATCAGTTCCGACACAATGAACTTTTCGGTTTTCTTGTCAATTTCTGTAACGAAATCGTTCTTGCCCTTTGCATCAATGGCATAATCGACATTATTTATATGGCTTCTAATAATTTCAGTGGCATTCTCAGCCACAAAAATCGTTTTCTTGCAAATATCTTCTAGGTTCATAAGTTTAATTTCTTGTTATATTAAATTACTATTTTTTTCATTCCGCCTGTGGCATTGGTTCACACTGGGTTTTGTTTACTACACGGTCGCGCATGAGTTTCATATCGGTAAAGTTTCGGGAAATGTTCTGCACTATTTCCATATAGTTGTCCGTATCGCCATTCTTGTAGTAAAACGGTTTTATCGAAATGCAATTTTTGTGTTCGAAAAGAGTGTTGAGCAAAGTCCCGTCCGACTGACCGCACGAATGCCCGATTATGAATATCTGATATGGCGAAGATTCCATAAACGCAAGCAGTTTCCTATATGCCGGAGCTTCGAGGTACTTTATTGTTTTTATGTTTTTCAAGCTCTCCTTGTCGTTTCTTTTCTGCAGATCCTTGAATGTCTTGTCTTGCTCGTCACCATATCCAAATATTATGTTTTCGAAATTATTCAATGTGCCGTGGATATGATTGACAATAAATTTATCGGAATTCTTGGGGAAATATTTGTCTGCAATATCGGTATAATTAAAATTCAGGAGTATTATTCTATCAGGCAGCAAGAGTTCTGCTGGGTAAGCCGTAGTTTCGTCCTTTATGCAATCGATAGTGCCACCTTTTTCCTTAAATTCCTTTATATGACTTGCATTGTACTGTATTTTATGATAGCCGTCTATCAATTCATTCAGCTTTTGATCCTTGTATTTCAACCTGTCATCAATGATGTCCCAGAAAACATTGGACGAGCTGACGGCAACATCCTTTGCCAATATCGGTTTGAACAAAATGCTTTCTATGTCGTAGTTTATTGAAGGGTTTGGAGTGTTTTTCTCAATTTCCTTAAGGTATTCCGCCAGATATTTCTTGATAATGCTTAGCTCATTGTTGATGCTTTTTATTTCATCGCTGTTATCAATCGAAGTCAGCAAATTGTAGTACTCATTTTCAATGTCCACCCATTTCTTGTCATTCAGTTCCCTTATTATTCCTTGAAACAATTTAGAAGGTATGACCTTGAATTTATCTTTCTGGCTTTGGATATTGTTCAATATGTCATAGATACTCAATTTGTTAAAAGTGCTGGCATCGGCATAATAACTGCTCCATATACCATAGTTGATTATCAATTTGCAAAGACCATCATCGCTTTCATTCGTATTTTCGGATTTTAGTTTATTTATTCTTTCCGCCCAATACCAATCTATGAAATCAGCATAACTTGTTTTCAGTCCGTATGCCAGGTCAAAGCCGTTGCCGATGAGAATGATTCTGTTCATTATTGAAATCTTATAATTAAATCATCAACTTTATTGTCATTAGGATTAGAATCTTTATATGATTGCAATGCACCTCGTAACATATCTTTATTATATGTTTTCTTCAACTCAATACAAGCCAACACACTGAAAGTTAGTTCTAAATTTCTATTCTTGTTTATATTCTCTGTCATCATTTTCACGATTTCTGTTTTTTGCTCATCTGTTCCTTTAATTGCAACAACAGACAAATAACCTTCATTATTTTCAAATTGAGACGAATTTTCTTTGCTAAAACAACTTATCGCCAACCCTAATAATGATTGAGGCAATTCATTGATATATTTTGCATCTTTAGTTTTTATGACATCTATAAAGAATGTTTTGATCTTATCGTCTTTAATAAGATGTTCAATTAAATTTGATATTCCTGGTTTTGAAATATTTTCACATAATGAAATTACTTTATTCTTTATTTTACTATCATCCAATGCATATACTCCATTTTCATCTTTCTGCAAAATACAAAACTCTATTAATGGAATTAGTAGTTCTGGATTGGTTTCATAATCATTGTCATTTATTATAGAATTCGCGAATGGTTTCAATTTGAAATTATGTTCTCTTAATTCTAATAATTTTGAATAAGTATACGATTTATCAACAGAAACCATCTTGATTACTTGAACATCGGTAATATATCCATCGCCAATTCTGTATAATTTTATTATAGTATCAATTAAAAAATGAAGACTTTCTATTTCTGATTTGACCTCATCCAATATAAATGTATTTTTCCCATTAACAGCTCTACACCATAATAATTTATTATTCAAAGTCGTCATCTGTTGTGAATTAATTATTGCTCTGTCTGGAATTAGCATAAAAAAATTGGCAACATATTTAATAAAAGATAGTATCTGATCCTTATTTTTATTGGTTGTATCACCTATTATTGTGTTAAGTTTTTCTATTAGTTTAGAATAGCATTCTCCATCAATATTTATCTTGTTTTTCAACAACCATAATAAATTTTTTGTTTCGTTATTATCCCCTAATGTTATCTTTTCAATGTAATAATTTATTAAATCACTAGTGAAAAACATTTCTTTTTGGTCTTGTGAATAATCAATATCCTGGTAAATATCAACTATCTTAAATAATTTTCCGATAAATATATTCAATCGCACACAATCCTCCCTTGATTTAAATTTCCTCAATGCAGTTTTTACTAATACTTCATTAACTTTATCTCCCGTTAATTGACTATCAATATTTGTGCTAGTTATATTAGATATTATATTATCCTTTAATTCTGGAAGATCATTAGCATCTAACAATGAAGCAAAATGGCAAAGGTTCTCTAATTTTGAACCATCTATTCCTCCTATATATACATAATATGAGTTGTTAAATAAATATCCTTTAAACAAAGAATCTATTTCTATTAAAAATGTGTTTGGCAGATTAATGGAACTGGACAATGAAGATATAAATTCAAGACTATTTATAATCTGCGCATCAGACTTAGATTTTAAATTCTCTTTTGTTTCCTTTTTTATTAGATCCAATACAATATCATTGCTATCCTGATTATTGTTTAAATATTTAGATACTTCTTCTATATTATATGATGCAATATTATTCTTAACATCCGTAGGTACATTGTCAAATATAGCATCACTATTTGTCAAAATATGAAGCAAATCTGGCATTTTTGTATTTCGAATAATTGGAGCCGCAACTCTCAAAAAGGCGGATAAAGAAATATCTTTTCCCCTTTTATTATTCTCTTCATTCTCTTCTTTATTCTCTTTTTTCTCTTCATTAGGATTATATTTTTTCAATTCATTTGCATCATTAACAACTTTTTTATAAAAATCATAATATTCCTCTCTAAGTATTAATACAATGCATATCATTGATTCATTTTTCTGTGCAAATTCATCGGAATATAAATCTAACTCAGAAGCAAGATTGTTAAACAATTGGATTATTCTCCTAGGATTAGTAGCAAATTCCTTACTGCATAAGGCTATCGTATCGTCATTATATCCAAGTTTATACTTACGGTTTAATTCTTTTGCAAACGCATTTAATTCTGTAGATTGATGTGGTTTAATTCTTATTGTTACATTAAAGAATTTACGCAAGAACTCTTCTTTTTCTTTATTACAATCTTGCTCTATATTGCTTTTTGAAAATAAATTTTGTTTTAATGCTTCGTCGTCAACAGGTATCACAAAAATAACATTCAATTTTTCATCACTTAAGAATGTTTTTATATCTGTTAGTAATTGATATGCCATCTCAGTATGGCATCTGTCAATATTATCAATCACAATTACTAATTTTTCAACACCAGTAATAGATTTGGGCGTAACTTTAATATATTTAAAAATCATTTCTAAGCAATTGTCTTTCTTAAATGCATTTGAAATCATTTCCTTGAAACATTTCTCAAATTGCTCTGGTGCAAATAAATGGGGTTTGCTAATTTGTATTTTTAATTTCTGGAATACGCCATTAAAAACGGTTATTAGCAAACCTGCCAATGTGAAAATAGAGGAAAGCGAAATCTTCCAATCGTCAGGAACAATAGGAATACTATTTATAATTACTAAAATTATCAACAAAGAGAGAACTATCACAAATAAATAATTGTTAGATATATGTGTTTTCGGTTCTGCTTCTGCTGTCTCAGATTGATAAAATCTTTGCATTTCTTCAGTTTTGTCATATTTCAGTTCTTCTTGAACTTTTAACAAAAACATTCTGCGAAAAGAGTCATTAGCATACTTCCAAGCATCGTATGTAATAAATTTTACTTCATCAGTTTCCAATTTTTCTCGTACCGTTTTTAATATAGATGATTTTCCTGTTCCCCAACCACCAAATAGACCGATTGTAAATACTCTATTCTTTGGCGTATTAGAAATAACATCAGATAGATTATTCGCATATACTTCCGTTTTTAAAATATCATTGCCATTTTTCAGTGATATTTCCTCATCAATTATAAAATTTCTTTTCATATTTTATGATTTATTTTTTCTCATAATCATCTCTCGTTACCTTCGTTTCTGGATACACAACCAGCATTTCGTCATAAGTCAATCCATATAACTGATACACTGATATATTTATAACCTTAATTGGCATGAGAACATTAAGTTATGTTAATAATAATTCATTGAGCAAAACTACTCAAATCTCTTTAAATATGAAAATCCAGTTGCTAACAATATTAACAACTGGATTCCTTTTTTTGTCTTTTATATAGGATGTATTTATCTGCCTAAAATCACGATAAAACAAAAGTATATATTACGATGGCAATGAATTGTAATTGAACTAAGTTGTCAAGTTGCCTAATTCCTTGCAAAGTTTATTTATTTCTTCTGCTGCCTTCCACTTGTTTTCAATTACTGTTTCAATTCGAGAACTTATTTGCTTGATTCTTTCCTTATCATTATCAATCGGCAATTCAAGTTCCTTCCATCTGTCAGCAATATTGGGCAGTGTTGTTTCTATCAGAATTTTGTTTTCCGCTTGCATTTGTGTTAGTTTATGAGACAACAAGTATAACAAATAGAATGGTGTTATTCCGTATTCATTGTTTTCATTTACACGCAAAATAAGAATTTCTCTTGTGTACAGAGCTTCTGTATCGAATGGTGATACCATTGCAACACTACCAATCCTATAACTACCACGTCTAACATAAAGTATATCATGTACTTTTATTTCTTTTTTGCTCCCTTTCTTCTCAATATATGTTTCTATTGGAATTCTCGATGTTGGATCTTTGTAAACTTCCCAATTTACAATATCTTTTACTCGTATATATGGGATTTCGCCTTTCCCTTTCGTTTCTGCTTCGGGCGAACCATGACCGTCCAAAAAAGTTATTACCTTATTTTGTATCAGCTTATTTATTGAAACAAGAGTTTGATTATCTTTTTCTGCTTGTTTTCGTATTTCTTGCATTTTATTCTGCCAGTAATAGCGTGGAACATAAACGCCTTTATTTTCTACGATACTATTATCTACAGAAAAACAATATTTGCTTAATTGTTTGTTATTTATTTCACTTAAAATCAAAGGAATATCATCCCATAAATTAGTCGTGTCTATTTTCTTCGTTTCATTATTCCATCTGAACATTTCTTTACCTTGATGGTCATGTCCCATTTGTTCAGCTACCGCCATATTAATAACTTCTTGTTGCGGTTGCCCTTTTTGCAAAACTATTATTACACATTTTGCATTATTATGAGGTCGGAATGTATTGTGCGGCAAATCGACCAACCACATCACATTGTTTCCATTCAAGAGAAATTGCAATATATATTTGGTACTTGGCGCATGGAAATATGTTTCAGGAATAATCAAGCCCATTCGTCCACCTTCTTTTAGCAATGAAAGACACCGCTCAATATAAATGATCTGAATAGCTTCTTCTTTTTTGAGAATATTTGTTTTAATAAATTTTCCGTCTTCTGTTTTCCATTTATACGCCAATTCGTATTGCTTGAGTTTGTCTTCGCCTGTTACTTTAATATCTTTACCAAAAGGCGGATTGGCCAAAAGCACATCAAAATGACCAAGTCCAATTGATTGTTGAGTGGCAATTTTCCATTCTGATGGTTTTAATAGCGCATCCTCACAAAATATACCACCTTTGCCATCGCCTAAAATTGCCATATATGCTTTTGTAACCTTGGCAAGAAATGAATCTTTTTCAATACCTTTGATGTATTTTATAGCACAACTTTTTTTTTCTTCTTCTAGTGCAATCTCATTCCACCCATAATCCAATGCTTGCTCCTCTAAAATACGCCACATATAACGCATGCTTTCGACAAGAAAACCACCAGAACCACATGCGGGATCAATTACTATTTCATTTGGTTGTGGTTTTACTAACTCAACCATCAACTTTACAACATTTCGAGGTGTAAAAAATTGCCCTTGTCCGCCTTTTAACGCATACTGAATAAAAACCTCGAAAGCATCTGCAACAACATCTCGTTCTGTATCAATTAAGCAATATGATTGTAATTCTCCGACAACATATTTGATACTCGTGTCATCAAGTTTGATTTCATCGGCGATTTCTATTACTTCATTGTATTTGCTTTTTACCTTTGCAAAAAGTTTTTTGATTCTGTCGCTAACGGTTTCACTATTCTCATTTATTCCCACTCGAAATGTTACCTCGTCATCCATTTTTGTAAATCGTTCATCATATATTTTACAGAAAATGATGTTGATTATCTGTTGCGCAATGACTTGATCCATTGTTGTGCCTGTTGCATTTCCAGCAAGATAATTACGAATTGCATTGAAGACTGTTTTTAGATTGTGCGTTGGTTTTAAGTCTTTTCTCTTGAATTTGCCAATGTCCTCTAATCGTTCTCCAAATTTTGGAATATTAGGAATTTCCTTGAATAGAACCCGTCCATCATCTGTATTCTGCTTTAGCAAGTAAAAACGTTCTTCACCGTTAAACCAAACTCCAATGTTGGCCTTAGATAATGTCAGATAATTCTCCAATTGAGTGCGCCCGTCCTTACGATTCTTCTTTTTGCATTCCACAATCAGATATATGCTGTCGTCCGTTCTCTCCGAATCGCCAAAAACAGCAATGTCAACTGGATATTCCTTTTTCGTATCACTCGGACGCACTTTCACATGGAATTGTGGACGAGTTTGGATATATTCCTTGGGATAACCATAGTCTTCAACCAATATTTTTGAAAAGACTTGCGTTGCTTCCACTTCTTCGGGTGACGCTTTTACTTGTGTTCCAGAAATGTAATCAATAATGTAGCCTTCCTTAGGTTGGTTTTGTTCTTTTTCCATTTTGTTTTGCGTTTTATGCTTTTGCTACCGATCCCTAATTTTTAACGACCGACAAAAAAGAGGCGAACACTGCCTCCTGTCTGCGGTCGTCGAAAAACCTAAAGGAATAGACAAAATGTTCGCGCTCAAAACGCAAACATTTGCAATTTGTCATTCCTTAATTACCTTGAAATTTTCGACGTTTCAGACAGGCTGGAACAAATAGCAAACGCTATGATTAATAATATGTTATTTCAATCAACTATGTTTCATTCTGTTTAATTTTATATTTCTATATCATTATGGCAAATGTAAATATATTTTTGTTTGCTTAAGTAATTTCTTCGGCAAAATTTTTCTTATAGTCTATTCGTCATTTTCTTTTTGACACTATCAACATATTATTCCACTTTTATAACGAATCCGCCGCCCATAGCTATATGAATGTCAATCGAAGAGTTATTTATATCCTATTGCCTGAGTTCCTATATTAATAGTGCGCTTGGTATTTTTTATTTTCTCCGCTATTGTAATACTATTATTATTCCGTTTGTGACATTGTTTTTTGTCAAGTCAAATCCGTTGCCTATGAGAATGATTCTGTTTATATTCAAGCAATACATTATTCCCCATCCGTCAGTTTTGGTTTCTCATTATCGCTTGCCTCTATGCTTTTTATATAGTCGCTGGCGCGCTCTGGTGATACTAGCGAGTGCCCAAGGCGGCGTTCCATTGTTTCACGCGCTTCTTTTGCAACCTCGCCACCTTCCTTGGCAATACGGCTGCTCTCGGCCATAGTTTGCGGATTTGACTGGCGGGAATACTCGGTCGTTGCAACTTCGGCAAGCGTATTAAGAGCAAGTTCGATGTTGGTCATATTGTCGCGTAGATTCTCTTTGGTTAGTCCCTTGTATTTCTTGTATTCGCCAGTTGTAAAACCGCTCCACGCCTTGGTCAGCACATTGGTAAGAATTGCAAAATCGCGCTGCTCCGTAATCCCCGAGCGTTTCCACTCATCAGTTAATTCTTTGCGCATCTGTATGGATTTCATGCGTTCGTTTATCCAACGCTCGCTGTAACCTTGCCTACGATAATCCTCAACTGCCATCTGGAATGTCTGTTCAGGGTCTATCATCTGGTCTATGCGCTGTGCGCCTACTTCGGCAAGCCATTGCTTTATAGGTTCAGCCTTCTTGGAAGGGACAGACTGAATAATACGGAAAATGCCTTCTAAATCAGCAGACTGTGTCTTATAGTATTTTCCATCGGCAGCTTTCATTCGAGTAGGGGTACAAGTTGTACCCCACCTTGAATCCAATTCTGGGTCACGTGACCTCATACGCTTGATATACTGTTTAACATCAGTGCTTTCTGTTAAAACTTCCACTATGTCCGCCACTGAAAAATAGTACTTTTCCTCCTCTTCGTTCCATACAACACGGACATTCTTTCCGTCAAAAACCTTTATTATAGATTCGTTTGGCATAAATTCCATTATTTACTTTGCAAATTTACAAAAACACACGCTTGTTTCATAATAA
>JAFZLK010000023.1 GCA_017551515.1 Bacteroidales bacterium
ACTGCATCCCCGCTAGCACCACAACCTACATTCTTTGGTGTCGGGTATGAACCGGATACATAGTTCCATTTGTCACTGAAAGATGCGTCCAAAGCACAGATTTCGGCTGTCGTTTTTCCTTCTGCACTGCCTATGACATCTTCGTTTGTAATACCACCTATTACAGAACGTTGCTTGTCATAGTAGTTATTTGTAAATGTTGGATTATAGCCATTGTTCTTTACTCCAACAATGCTACCACCTGAACTTACTGTTCCTGTATTTATGCAATTTATAACTTGGCTTCCGTTGTTGCCAATAAACGCTACAATACCTCCGGTATTTTCAGATGTGCCGTATATGTTTCCTGCGTTCAAGCAGTTGTATATTTTTGTTTGATTGTTTGCGTAGCCAATTATACCTCCAGCGTAGTTCATGGCTTTTATTTCTGCAATGTTAATGCAGTTTTCTATTGTTGTTAAACTTTCGTCCTGTCCAATCATACCGCCGCAGTGCTGGCTTGTACTTGTTACATTTCCACCAACAGAACAATTTTCTATGTGGCAATATGCTCCCGCATAGCCAATAAGACCACCTGTGTAGTAATTTGTGCTGTTGATTGTTCCGTAGAAATGACAGTTTTTGATTTGTACCGAATCGTTTGATGTTCCCCTTGTCCGTCCGCAGAAAGCACCTGTATGCAATTGACTCGAACTTATAGTACCAGTCAATTTAATGTTTCTGACTTTTGCACTGTTGAGAACGCCGAAAAGTCCAGAATTATGGTTTGACCTATTTACGGTAATATCTTTAAGCAAATGGTTTTGTCCATCTATAGTTCCACAGAAAGGATTTTCGTATGTTCCAATTGGAGTCCAGTTGTTGTTGGAACTCATATCAATGTCGGCTGTAATCTTAATCGTGATTCCCTTAAATCCGTTGTATGCAGAAACACCTTCGTAGCTTCCATTGATACCATTATTTACAGCATTGCGGAATGTTTCGAGTTCACTTAGGTTTCCTATTGTAAGTACTGGAGGCTCACCTATGTATGGATTTTCAATTAGGAATACTTTGCTCCATTCGTCACTTGTAGCAGTAATAAGAGCTACACCTTCATCACCTATAGTCGCAGGATTGCTTTCTACATCAACGATGGCACTGTTGCTACTCGTGTATGTGTAACCAACCATCAAACTGAAATTAGCAGGGGCATTGTAGTATGCCACTGGAGATTCTGGCAAGCCGATAGGCAGTGCTGCCAATCTTGCCGCAGTTTTGCCACTTATGTTTTTAGGAATAGGATAGTAGCCAGCAATGAAATCGTAGTGGTCTGTCCATTCTGTACCGGCAAGTTCTGTTGGCTTTACATTGTCTGTAGTTACTGTGAGAGCCGATGTGTGTTTGCCTTCTGCTTTATTGGATAGGTCGCTTCCATAAACTCCACCGATGCGACTTCTTTGGTCATCGTAGTAGTTGTATGATACATTGGTTGAATTGTTTGATCCCACAATGCTACCTCCGATGTTCGCTGTTCCTGTACTTATGCAGTAATTTATTCGGGAGTTATTGTTTGGTTTCTGTCCAACAATGCCACCTGTCGTTGATGTGTTACTTCCAAATATGCAACCACCATTGTTACAATATTCAACAGTTGTGTAATTCGTATAGCCAGTAATTCCGCCCGATGATTCTGGTGCATATACCCAAGCAGCATTTGAACATCCTGTAATTTGACTATATACTGTGGGGGAACCAGAAGTGATTGATGCGATACCAACTATACCACCAGCATAGTTTTGAAGTGCTCTTATCGTTCCTGTAACGGCGCAATCGTAAATTTCGCAGTATTCATCAATGCGACCTGCAATACCGCCGACACTGCTTACTCCAGCAACTTCGCCATTGAATGTACAATTCCTTATTATGGTTTTCTTCGTATCAGAATATCCTTTCGCATAACCAACTATACCTCCAATAGTACCATGGTTGGAAGTTACATTTCCCGTAACATTGATATTTTCTACAATAGCACCATTGCTTGCTGTTGAAATTACGGAACCAAATAGTCCTTTATATGATTCCCATGCAGTTACATTAGCTGCTAAATTTTTAATGGTACAGTCGCGACCGTCAAAATGACCTTGAAAATGTTTTGACAGATAACCTGTACCTATTTTTAGCCAGGGCTTGTTGTTAAGGTCGATAATAACTTGGTCTATGCCATTCCCGACATATATTGTCTTGCCTTCAAATGTTTCATGCGTATTTACCAGCTTTGCCAAACCAGCAAGCTCATTTGCCGTGTAAATCGTAAATTCTGGAGCATCGGGGTTAGCATGATACCAAGCGGTATCAATGGCAGTACCATTCCATACTGATGTAACTTGTGCAAAAGCATTCTGCATGCATAAACTTGCTATGCAGACAACTGTAATTAATAAAAATTTCTTCATACTCAATTATACATAAGTTTTAATAAAGTATAGTTACAAAAATTGCGCGGCAAAGGTATTAAATATTTTGATATACAAAGTTTATTAGTTAATAATTTTTATTGTACTAAATGTGGGCGTTCTTTTGGCTTATAAATAAAAAAAATGGCTGCCATTTGACAGCCATTTTTCTATTATTATAAAATTTGTATTACTTTACAATTGACTTAAAAGTTTCATTTTCGAAGAGATTGAGGAATTCAACATCCTTTGCTGCGAAATCTTTCAACTTCGAATCCTTCTGGCAAGCGGTTCTCAAGTTATTGAAAACTCCTTCGTTGTCGGTCTTGCGAGCGCATACAACTGCCTTTAGGTAGTAGTTCATTGCATCGTCCTTTTCTTCTCCACAGTCGAGAGCCTTCATAGCTGCATCGTTTTCCTTGTTGAGAACCTTTGCAAGACCTGCGTTGAATGAGCAGTCATCACCGTAGAAATTCGATGCGTTAGCATACTGACCTTTCTTGATTGCAATGGCACCTTGACCTGCACTAGCTTCGTTAACGCCAGTTGCTGATGAGTAGTTAGCTTCTGCTTCAGCGATATTGCCTTCTGAGAGGGCAATGTTACCCATGTTGTTGAGAACGGTTGCATTTCCGTTGCTCTTGCTCTTTGCTTTTTCGAGAGCAACCTTTGCTGCCTGATAGTCCTTAGTTTCGTAGAGTGCAGCGCCGAGGTTATTGTATGCTGACCATTCTTCTGGGAAGAGTTCGGTTGCCTTAGTGTAGATTTCTACTCTCTTGTGAGCGTCTTCGGTGATTTCACCATAGTGCATGATTTCTGTGAATGTGAGCTTGCTAGGATCTTCGTTGTAAACTTTAGCGATTTCTTCATCGGTCTTACCAATGTTTGTAACGTTGATAACGATTTCAGAACGACGCAAACTTGGGAGAACTTCCTTTTCGAGTTCGTCAAATGTGCTCTTCATGTTTCTGATTTCTTCCTCTCTCTTGTCCGGGTCAGAATTCATGTTGATAACTCTGATGATCATATCTTTGTCAGCGAGGTTTGAGTTCTGTACAGCGGTCTTGAAACCTTCCCAGTCTTCTTCGGTAACCAAAGTCTTGAAGAAGTTGTTCCCATCAGCACCGTTTACACCCTTGAATTCGTTCTTTGCAAACTTAGATGCGCTGTTTGAACGGTCATTTGAAACCTTCTTGTTGATTTCCTGTGTACCTTCTGGTGATGCGTATGACTTGAGTTCAACACCGTCGAATCTTACGCGGTCGTTATCCTTTGAGTCCTTGATGTACTTCTGCATTTCGGTAATTTCATCCTTCTTGGTTTCCGATGACTTGATGTCAGCTTTGTTCTTGTCATAGTTTATAGCTGCAATCTTCGAAGCTGTGTTGTCTTTCTTGAAGTTGCTTGCTGCCTTCGATGACTTTCCGCCGGTCAACTTAACAAGTTCCGGAGTAGCTACGATACCTTCAGCTATGTCTTCTGGGTCAAATTCAGCTTCCTTTGTTCCCTTTACTGCTGTAATCTTCAATACGAGTTTCGATCTACGCATTTCCGGTGCATAGTCGAACTTGTCGTTGTAAGAGAAAGCTCCACCTGGTTTGTACTTTATAACCTGTCCGTTGCCAGAAACCTTTTCGCCTTGTACATAAATAGGAGTGAGGGCTTTTTCGCCACCGTCCCATACCAAGGTCGGAGTCAAAGTTGCAGATACTTTCTTTCTGAAGTACTTTTCTGGGAAATTTCCAGTGATATTTACAGCGACCTGTCCGTTGTGAACTTCCAAAACCTTTGGATTTACCGAATAGTTGATGTCATCGGCATTGGCTGCCATTTTTTTGAGGTCGTTGCAAGCACCCATTACAAGTCCTAATGCAACTACCGATGTTACAAATAATAACCTCTTCATAGTTTATTCCTTAATTATTCTTTTAATTTTAAATACTTTAAATTATTTTTCGACTTTTTCATCGGGAAAAAATCTGTGCAAAGATAATATCTTGTTTTTGAATTGTAAAGAAAAATCAACAAAAAGATTTAAAAAAATATTTAAAGGATTAATCTGGTTATTCCTTGCTTGTATTCGTTGTCGAAAATAGCCTTTTCTATTTTTTCAAAATCTTTATTATTGTTCACAAAATCAATGTTATTTGTGTCGATAATGACTATTTTCATTTGATTTTGCTGTTTAAAAAAATTGAAGTATCCAGTTTCAATTCCTTTTAGGTATTCTGCAGTGATGTTCTTTTCGTATTCGCGTCCGCGTTTTGCTATGTTTTTGAGCAGAAGGTCGGTATTTTTATGTAAATATATATATAGGTCTGGTTTTGGCAGGGTGCTGTAAATTATGTCGAATATTTGTCGATATAGTTTATATTCGTCTTCTTGCAGTGTGTATGCCGAAAAAATAAGCGATTTCATGAAAAAATAGTCAGATACAATCAGTTCGTTGAACAAGTCGAATGATGCGACGCTGCTTTTAAGCTGATTGTATCTGTCTGCAAGGAAGGATAGTTCCAATGGGAACGAGTATCTTTCTGGATTTTCGTAGAATTTGGGCAGGAAAGGGTTTTCAGCATATTGTTCGAGGAAGAGTTTCGCCTTGCGTTTTTTTGCAATCAGATGGCATAAACTTGTCTTGCCTGTCCCTATGTTCCCTTCGATGACCAAATACCGCAAGTCCATTACACTATGAAGTTTTTGCTTATAGACTTGTGGTGATATACGTTGTTGATTACTTCGCCGAAGAGGTCGCCGATAGAAATAACTTTTATCTTATCCGACATACCTTCCTTGATTGGAATGGAGTTGGTAGTAATTACTTCAATTAGTGATGACTTGTTGATTCTTTCGTATGCCGGTCCCGATAGTACTGGGTGGGTTGCTACGGCGCGAACGCTCTTTGCTCCCTTTTCCATTATAATATCGGCTGCCATTGTGATTGTTCCTGCTGTGTCAATCATATCGTCAACAATAATGACGTTTTTGTCTTTTACATCACCGATTACCATCATTTCGCTTACTGCATTGGCTTTTACTCTCGACTTGTGTGAAATTACCATTTCGGCATCAAGGAAGTGTGAGTATGCTTTTGCTCTCTTTGCACCGCCCATGTCGGGAGAGGCTATTACAAGGTTGTCGAGGTTAAGGCTCTTGATGTACGGAACAAACAGAGTTGATGCGTAGATATGGTCAACTGGTACATTGAAGAAGCCTTGAATCTGGTCGGCGTGCAAGTCCATTGTCATAACTCTGTTTACACCCGAAGCCATTAACAAGTCTGCTACAAGTTTTGCACCAATTGCAACTCTTGGTTTGTCCTTTCTGTCCTGTCTTGCAAATCCGAAGTAGGGGATAACTGCTACGACCTGCTCTGCAGAGGCTCTCTTGGCTGCATCGACCATGAGCATAAGTTCGAAAAGGTTTTCTACTGGCGGAAAAGTTGACTGGATTAGGAATACTGTGCAACCTCTTACTGTCTCGTCGATGCTTGTTACAAATTCGCCGTCGCTGAATTTCAGCAGAGTGCTTTCTCCAAGCTTCATCTCTGGGTTATAGCCTTTTACTATTTCTTCGGCTACATATCTGCTTGCCGAACCTGCAAAGAATTTGATAGGTGATGCTATCTCGTTGTTTGTTGTCATTGTAATAATTCGTTTTTATGTTTCGGTCTGCAAAAATATTTTTTTTTGGTATGGCTATAAAGCAAAAATTTCTTTTTTTATTAACCCCTGTTTATATGTTGGAAATTTGGAATGTATATTACATTATTCTTTGATTTGAAGGTATAATGTGGTTTCTGGTTTTAATGTTTTTGAATTCTATTTTAAACAAAAAAACTAGAAACGGGCGATGGCCCATAAAACGGTGTAGCCATTTAAACCTGTAACTTTAAAAATGGGAAAAGGCCGCCATTGGCAGCCTTTCCATATTTTTTGAATAATTAAATCCGTTAGAATTCCCACATGTCGTGCTCAATCTTGAACATTTCGTCTTGAATCCTTTCGCCTTCCCTGATTGCTTCTATACCAATGAGGTAGTCGGATATAAGACGGTTGTCGTAGTTGTTTGTTTCAGCAACTATAAAACTTGAGAATCTTCTCTGTAGGAATACGTCATCGAATGTCCTGTGTTCGGCTTCGTTGTGCGAGTTGAACGTTTCGTATGTTGCGAAAAGCGGACGATAGTCATTGTATGCAATCCAGAACGGCCATACACGACCTTCAGATGTGTAACCATCGAAAGACATTGCCATTATTTTAACATCCATAACTGATCTTTGTTTGTCAAAGAACCATTCTTCCCAAACCCAGAGTTCGTCCATTACGCCACGGTCACTTTCTTCAAGTTCCATCTTCTGCGCAACTTCAATGTATTCTGGATTGTCTGGATCGTCTGAATATGGGTCGGCGATCTTAATCGTTCCTTCGTATGACAACAATGAGTCTCTAGATGGGTCGTCCTTTTCGATAGGCTCTCTCCACCAGTTGGTTATGTCGCCAGCATCAAGTTTGAAAACAGGGTATCTGTTGTCGGTACTTTCGTTGTCTTCGATTTCCTTTCCAGTTGCTTTATAGAAAGTTTTTCCCTTAATTCCGATATCGTACACAAGATACAGAAGGTTAACCCTGCTTCTTTGAGGCTGTAGTTCGCCTGGATATGTCATCCTTGTCTGCGGATAGTACAAAGGCAGGTTCTGTTTTTCTTTGAGTTCCAATATTCTCAGAATTTTTTTCGAATACATAGCGTCCGCCTCTCTTATTGATGGCAGAGGAACTACCTTTCTCTTCACTGTTGTCTCTCTGGCGAATGCACCGTCGAGTACTTGACCGAACGATGTGTTAGCCAATATAAGCATGAGAGCCAATAATACGGAAAAACTAACTAATCTTTTCATGACTAAGAATTTTAATTATTTCAATCTTGCTGCAAAACCAGGAGCGTTTCTTGGTCCAGAAGGAGAGGATACCTTGATTCCGATGAACGAAATCGAAGAACCAGAAGCCTTCTTTGAAATGTCGGACAAGATGTCGCCCGGTATGGTGTTGCCGCTTACAACTTGTGATGATGTTACACCTCTGACTTCCTTCATGTATGTGAAAGATGTAACGGTATATTTAACATCCTTGAACGGGAAGAATCCGCCTTCAAGTACTGCATCAAGTCTTGGTGAACCTTTTATAGCTGCCTTAGGAACATCATCACCACTCTTGTACCCGCCGATGGTAATAATAGGTGATGGAACGTTCATTACCTTGAATGTCTGATGTCCAACCGACTTTCCATCTGCGCTAACATTGATTGTAACTTCCTTGGTCTGGCTTCCTGCTGGTACTGTTACGATATATTCGCCTTCGTATCCTGCAAGTTTACCCTTTGTGATTGTTGCTCCGCCTGAAGCCGACACGTTGATGTTTGTGTAACCTGATGCTGCAACTGATACCGGGTTCTGAAGACCTTTATAGAAGATGTTACATGCAGTAGCCGAAATGGTTGTTGATGATGTTGCAACTGCGTATGACGATCTGTAGGGAATCCACTGGTCACCAACGTTAGATTTGTAGAAAATCAAACCGCCGTATCCGTGTTCGCCAACGCCACCAACATTTTTCCATGTACCACGACCTTGTTCGTCCAATGGAAGAGTATCGTAAGTAGCATTTGCTAGCTGCTTGTATTCGATTTCTCCATTAGGCTTTATAACTGAATCGTAGTAAGGAGCTGTCTGAGTAATGTAAATGGTAGGTCTCATCGTGGTATCGCGTGCACCGATGAATATCTGTGCTTCGTATTCGCTACCGCTCATTACAACGCTCTTAGATGTGCTGACCAAACCTGTGAGGGAGGAGATACGAATATCCATACCTTCGAGGTCGGCAACCATCTGTTGTAATACTTCTGCTTCAACATTTCTGATATCCGACTGTAACTTTGAAAGCAATGCCAAAGTACCAACGAGAGGCATGTGTCTTACAAGACCAAGTTCCCATGGAATAGTTGCTCCATCATCAATTTTATCTGGAGTAGCAAGAGCTGCTGCTGTTCTCTTATAGAAAGAACTAGTTGTATCAATAGGGCTGTTAGGATCTTTCTTGTCGGTTCTGAAAACAGACATCTTAAGCACCATGTCTCTGAAGTTATCCATCCAAGATCTCAAGCTGTCGCCCATAACACCACCTGCTTCCTTATCCATGATTGCTGGAGCTGCGTTGATGTCGTCCATCTTCTTGATAACAGCGGTGTCCATCTCAATGTTAGTAGGATCAATGGTTTCATCACTCTTGTTCAAGCACTGAACTTTGATTCTTCTGATACCATTGAAGATTTTATTACATTCTGCTTCAAATTCATGAGCTTCCTTCTGCAGTGCAGCATATTTGCCGGGCTGCTCGGCGGCTTTGCCGTCAATTCTTCCGTATAGTTCTCCGGTCTTAATCGAGAAGTTTTCAGTGGTCTGCTGAATACCTGCGTTTACCGCTACGAACGCGTTCAAAACTTCGTTTGATACGTTCAATGCCATAAGTGCGGTGTAGAACAGGTACATCATACCGATCATTTTCTGTCTCGGGGTCTCCGGACAATTTCCACCTGACATATAACTTTACTTTTTAATGTTAAACATTCAGTTAAAAATCACTATGCGGAAATTAATTCTGCTTGAAATTCATTGCAGCCAACATATTTCCATAAATAGTGTTCATTGCTGCCAAGTTCGAACTCAATCTTCCTATTTCGTCTCTGTAGCGCTTTGTGTCTTCTGCAGACTGCTTCATGTTTGCCATGATTTCGTCCAAACCAGATGACAACTTCTTTGCTGCTTCGAACTGCTTGTTTGTGCCTTCGAGTTGCATTTCGTAAACTGAGTTGAGAGCCATGAGGTTCTTGTTCATGATGTTCAACTGTTCGTTGTACGACTTGCCGCTGCCAGCCGAAGTTTCGAGTTCCTTGTTCATCGAAGCTATGAGCTTGGTGTAGGTAGCTGAAAGTTCGTCACCCGAATTACCAACAGACATAGCTGATCTTTCGTATGCGCTAGCCAACTTTTCTGCCTGAACGTTGAGCTTTTGTGCCGATGCGCCGTATGCTTCTGCAAACGAGTTGACCTTTTCCGAAGCCATCTCGAAGTTTGCTACATAATTATTGGTAGCAGCTGTTGCATCTGATACGTCTTTCAACTTTTCGGTAGTAGTGTTCAAGTTCTTCAAGCCATGACCCAACTTTTCGAAGAGTTCTGGAGTAATTTCTGCGCTCTCTATCATGGCGTCGAATTTTTCAAGTGCTGATTTCTTTGATTTTACAGCAGCTTTCTTGTCTTCGACATTGATGTTGTCCATTTCCTTGTCAATACCTGCTAGTTCGGGATATACCAAACTCCAGTCAACTTGCTCGTGAGGTGGTTCGAATGCTGAAAGGAAGAAGATTACAGCTTCCGTCATAAGACCTACGATAAGCATGACACTAGCACCAGGATAGTGCTGGATTTTGAACAATGCTCCAACCATAACGACGGTTGCACCCCAACCGTAAACGTAACCCATAAATACTTTGTACCCTTTGGTTTGGGTCAATTCACCTAAACTCATACTTTTAGCTTTTTTAGTTTTTAATAATACTTAACTTAAATAAACAATTATTTCCAATTAATTTAACTCTTAATATACTTGTGAATAAGATGTTCCATCGCCTCTATGACGACCGAGATATTCACGAACGCATCTGAATCCGATGTAGCACTTTGCTGAGTCCTGATATTCGTATGTACGAGTACCATTCTGCATATAGTACGATACATCCTTCCACGAACCGCCTCTGATGACCTTTCTCTTCAAAGCTGGAGAATCGTCAGGATGAGCATAATATTCGTAATCTGGATTCAAATCGTGAGTATAAATATATGCAGCTTCGTCGAATGCATTGTTTGTCCATTCCGCAACGTTTCCTGCCATATCGTACAAACCGAATTCATTGGGGTCGAAAGTTGCGACCATAAGAGTCTGCACACCACCATCGTCGTAGTAGTTGCCTCTCATTGGTTTGAAGTTAGCAACGTGGCAACCGCTGTAGTTACGAGTATATAACCCGCCCCAAGGATACATCATAAGGTCAAGACCTCCACGAGCAGCGTATTCCCATTCAGATTCGGTAGGAAGTCTGTAGTCTTGGAGTGCATATTCGCCTGCTGCTGCCTGCGAAGCGTTCTTCATCATGGTTCTCCATACGCAGAATGCCGATGCTTGCTTCCATGTTACACCAACCACTGGATAGTAGTCGTAAGCTGGATGCCAGAAATATGCTTTTGCCATCGGTTCGTTGTATGAATATGTGAAGTCGCTTATCCAGCAGAGAGTATCGGGATAGATATGTACTTTTTCGTGCATCCAGTAGCTGTATCTACCTCCATGTCTTCCTGCATCAGACTTTCCGTCGTAGTTCTTGATTTCCCTATTGGCAAAGTCTTCCCATTCTGCGTCTTCCTTCATTTTTTCGCGGTCCTTGATAGTACCTTCGTACTGGCCAGTTTCGGGATTGAAGTGTCTTCCGATTCTAAGACCATGGTCGGCTTCGCGTTCGAAGCTACGAGCGAGTTCTGCGTCTTGGATAACGCCGTCATCGCCTGGCTTGAATACGTGCTTTTCAGCAGCTTGTCTTAAATCCTGCCAGAAATATTCATAGTACAATGCATCGGTATTCAAGTCGATCTTGCGGTTGTACCTGTACAATTCTGCTGGAGGAAGCAGGAACAAGGTCTGATTGAAATTGTTAGGAATTTCGTTCTTAATCAGAATGCCCTTCAATTCCATATCGTTATAGTCTAATGGACCATTCCAGTCAAGGAAATTGTTGTTGTCGTAGTCATCGAAATCGAACTCACCGTTTTCGTACATGTTGGTCATGAAGTTAACGTCTTCTTCCGACACTTCAGAGTCGTCAATAATGAAATCGGTCGGTTGGTACGATTTTCTTGTGCTGATATCACCGAAATCAACCGAATTCTTTGTTTCCTTTCCGAGGGTTGTCAGTGCCAGAGAGTCTCTTACCCAATAAACGAACTGCCTATATTCGGAATTTGTTATTTCCGTTTCGTCCATCCAGAAACCCTGAATGGTAACAGTTTTCGATTGTGCTGTCATTGCATAGGGGACATCCTGGTCGCTTGGTCCCATCTGATATGTGCCCGGGGGAATGAATAGCATTCCGTAGGGTTGAGGAGTGTACCACGTCTTACGCTCTACTCCTGTCAGTTCACCATTGCCCGAGTAGCTGCATCCGCAGACAAAGGCGATGATGAATACGGCTAAAATGACAAGTAACTTTCTCATAATATATAATATTTAGTAAGTTTCTAAATTTGTTTCTATATACCTATTATATTATAATCTTCTAACGCTTCTGTACCTACCCATATTGTTGTTCTTCGATACGTTGAAGCAATATCTAACCATAATTTCGTGAGAACCTGTGTTATATCTGTATGAGTTTCCTCCCAGAGGTATATCATAGCTATATCCAATACTCATGCCAAAAGAGAGATGAATACCAATCATTGGTACAACAGCATCGCTGAACCTATATGACAATCCTGCCCAGAACTTCTTTTCGTACAAGTATTTAGCATTGATTTGGAATTCAAATGTTGAAGCGTAAACTGCCATTGCAGAAAATAGCAAATCGCTAGAAGGATTCGGCAATGTCCAATTGTATCCACCTGCAATATAGTAATGTTGTGCCAGATATGTGGAATTTGTGCCACTGAATTTTATGTGAGGTCTTGTAAGGTGGCTTACAGAAAGTCCTGCCCACCAGTCTTTTCCATATAAAGTAGCACCTACATGCATATCAAATATTGCTTTGCTGTCTTTATGAGGGATGGTCGGATCTCTATATACAGGGTCTCCTCCCAATGATTCCGGAGTTCTCCATTCTCCGTCGATGCTTCTGTTGAGAATTCCAACGCTTACGCCTGCACCAAGTATTCCGAATGAGAATTCATGTCTATATGCTCCATTGACCATAAAGCTGACATCGTTATGAAAACCAACGGTTTCCTGCATTATTGCTGCGCCCAAACCCATGAAATCCTTTATTGGCATATCAAAGGTGAATATAGTTGTCTGAGGACGGCCTTCTTCAAATCCCACCCATTGCTGGCGATGCATACTCGTGACGCATATTGCATTGTTTGCTCCTGCGGCCCCCGGATTATATAGGTTCTGCGAATATTCAAACAAACTGTAGTGCGAGTCATTTTGTGCAAACGACCAACATGCAGAAAGCAATATCAACAGACCCGATAGTATTAACCCTTTTCTCATACTGTTTCCGTTATTTTCGTTTTACAATAGTGTCTAACATATTCAGTTATATAACCGTTTACTATATCTCCAAATTTCAAGTTGGTAAATTAAATGCTTTTTTTTTATGCGACCAAATTTTATGAACTTTTTTTTGTTTTGGTTGTTAATTCCTTGTAATTATCTGATTGTCATAAAAATATGTTTATGAAAAAATCTGATTTTCATGCTTGAAATTTGGAGGTGCTGCATTTTTTTTTGTGTGGCACCTCCAAATCAAGTCAAGTTTTTAACAAAATTCTAACCAGATAGTAATTTTTCGTTTATTTTTTCTTCTTCTCCTGAGCTGCTTCGATTATGCCTTTGCACTGCTCTAGAGTGATTTCTTCTGGTGAGATGTTTTTGGGTATTTTGTAGTTCTTTTTCTGGTAAGAAATGTATGGACCGAAACGTCCTTTCATTATCTGCATGTCGGGAGCTTCGTCGAATGTGCGGCAAAGTGCGTTTTTCATCTTCTCCTTCTTGTCTTCTATAAGCTCGATGGCTCTTTCAAGAGTGATAGAGTACGGGTCGTCGGTCTTTGTGAGGGAGTAGAACTTGCCGTTGTTTCTTACATAAGGTCCGAACTTGCCGAGTGAAACGGTTACTGCATCGCCTTCATATTCTCCTATTTCGCGCGGTAGCTTGAACAAGTCGAGAACGTCTTCTAGTGTTACATTCTCGATGTTCTGGTTTTTGCGCAGGCTTGCGTACATAGGCTTGTCTCCGTTTTCAATAGAAGCGTATGGTCCGTATTTGCCAATCTTTATTATAATAGGTGCACCAGTTTTCGGGTCGTTGCCAATATTGCGCTCCCATTTTGTGGCTTCCTTTTCCTTCAGTGATGTTTCAACTTCCTTGTCGAATGACTTGTAGAATGATTTCAGCATGTCGTTCCATTTGAGCTTGCCCATTGCGATGTCATCGAACTTCTCTTCAATCTGTGCAGTGAAGTTATAGTCGAGTACATCATCGAAATGAGCTGTAAGGTAGTCTGTTACGACAATACCTATTGATGTTGGGAACAACTTGTTGCTTTCTGCTCCGTAGTTTTCGGTAGTTGTGCTTTCCTTGATTTTGCCTTTCGACAATGAAATAACCTTGATTGTTCTCTTCTTTGCAGGCTTGCTTTCCTTTACAACATATTCGCGCTGTTGTATTGTCGATATTGTCGGAGCGTATGTTGATGGACGACCGATGCCGAGTTCCTCCATTTTCTTCACTAGGCTGGCTTCGGTGTATCTTGACGGTGGCTGGTCGAATTTTTCGATAGCCTCGATTTTTGAGGTTTCTGCCTTTGCACCTATAATTATATTAGGGAGTAATCCAGTGGTTTCTTCAGCATTCTCATCGTCGCTTGATTCGATGTAGAGTTTGAGGAAACCGTCGAAGATTATTGTTTCGCCAGTTGCAATAAATGAGTAAGCATCTGTTTCATCGCTGATTGTAACGATAGTCTTTTCGGTTTTCGCATCGGCCATCTGCGAAGCGATTGCTCTCTTGCGGATAAGGTCGTATAATTTTTGTTCTTGTTTGGTCGCTTCGATAGTTTCGTTATCAACGAAAGTCGGTCTGATTGCTTCGTGAGCTTCCTGTGCACCCTTTACTTTGGTCTGGTATTTACGAACATGAAGGTATTCGTCGCCGTAGTTCTTGATAATGTTGGCCTTGATTGTGCCAATTGCAAGAGTTGACAAGTTAAGAGAGTCGGTTCTCATGTAGGTTATGAAACCGTTTTCATACAGGTTTTGTGCGTACCTCATTGTCTGTGAAACCGAATACCCAAGTTTACGGCCAGCTTCCTGCTGTAGTGTCGATGTCGTGAATGGAGGAGCAGGTGACTTCTTGCCAGGTTTCTTGGTTACATCCTTGACGCTGAAATTCTTTCCGTTGCATGATTCGACGAAAGCCTTGGCTTCTTCGTAGGACTTGAATTTCTTGCTAAGTTCGGCTTTTACCGAGTTGCCATCGATGTTGAAAACGCCGACAACCTTGTATTCCGATTTGGAGTTAAATTCGGTAACTTCTCGTTCGCGTTCAACGATTAGCTTTACAGCAACCGACTGAACTCGACCCGCAGAAAGGGCGGGCTTAATTTTCTTCCACAGAAGAGGAGAAAGTTTAAAACCTACAAGTCTGTCGAGTACTCTTCTCGCTTGTTGCGCATTTACCAGATTCTGGTCAATGTCGCGCGGATTGGCAATTGCGTTCTTTATTGCATCTTTCGTAATCTCGTGGAAAACAATGCGTTTTGTGTTCTCTTTCTTGAGTTTCAATACTTCTTTCAAATGCCATGAAATGGCTTCTCCTTCGCGGTCTTCATCGGAAGCCAACCATACGGTTTTTACTTTTCCTGCGGCATCTTTTAGATCTGAAACTATTTTTTTCTTGTCGTCTGGGATTTCGTATTCCGGTGTAAAACCGTTGTCAATGTCAATTCCCAAATTTTTCTTTTCTATGTCCCTGATGTGTCCGTAGCTTGATTTTACAATAAAATCATCGCCGAGGAACTTCTTAATAGTCTTCGCTTTTGCGGGTGACTCTACTATTACCAAGTTGTTCTCCATACGACTTTTAAATTTGGCTGCAAAAGTAAGAATTTTTTTATAATTTTACGGCTTTAAAATTTTTAGGATATGGTTGAAGGCTCAAAGGAAAAAGTATCATATACAAAGAAGACTAAAGTTCGGATTTTCATTGTGTTGTGGGCTCTGAGCATACTTCTTCTTGGAATTTTTATTGGGTATTTCGCATTGTTGTCTCATGGAGTTTTTGGGTATATGCCGACTTTTGAGGAGCTGGAAAACCCAAAAGAGAACCTTGCAACTCGCATTTATTCGAGCGACGGACAATTGCTTGGTACATATTTCCGTGAAAACCGTTCGCATGTATGCTATGATTCAATTTCACCAAATGTAATAGATGCTCTTATTGCAACTGAAGATGTCAGGTTCTACGATCATTGCGGAATTGACTTCAAATCGTTGCCACGCGTATTCAAGGGTATTGTCACTGGCAATAGCGCAAAGGGCGGTGGTAGTACAATATCTCAGCAGCTTGCCAAGATGCTTTTCCCGAGGCAGAAGATGAGCAAACTGGAATTCATCAACAGGAAGTTCCAGGAATGGGTGATTGCGACCAAGATAGAAAGCCAGTACACCAAGGAAGAGATAATCACAATGTACCTTAACAAGTTTGATTTCCTTAACTTGGCAGTCGGTATCGAGTCGGCATCGAGAATATATTTCGACACAATTCCGTATGGTCTGACAAAGACTCAGGCTGCTATGCTGGTTGGTATGGCGCAGAATCCTTCCATGTACAATCCTATAAGGTTTCCCGACAAGGCTTTAGCACGAAGGAATACAGTATTAAATCAGATGCTTAAGTACGACAAGATAACGAGAGCAGAATACGATTCGCTTATAAACGAACCGCTTGGCATAAAGTTCCGTCGTGCCGATCATAATCTGGGTGCTGCAACGTATTTCCGCGAATTCTTGCGTTTGTGGTTGAGTGCAAAGAAACCTATCCGCGAAAACTATGTCGATGAGCGTGAATTTATCGAGGACTCGATAAACTGGGCTATTGACCCGTCGTACGGATGGTGCAACAAGAACAAAAAGCCAGATGGAACTACATACGACATTTATTCTGATGGTCTTCAGCTATATACTACAATCGACAGCCGTATGCAAAAGTATGCTGAGGAGGCAGTTGCCGAACACGTTGGGACATATCTTCAACCTGCTTTTACAAAGAGCATGCAAAGTAACAAGAATGCACCTTACTACTCGTCGATAGCATCATCGAAAAAGGAGGAATGCATCAATAGTGCTATGCGTAGAACTGAACGCTGGCGTGCGATGAAAAAGGCAGGCTTCAGCGAGGAGGAGATAAAGGCTTCGTTCTACGAAAAGGATACCATGAGTGTATTTTCATGGGACGGTGACATTGATACCATAATGACACCTATGGACTCGATGCTCTACTACAAGGGTTTTTTGCAGGCAGGATTCATTTCGATGGAACCGCAGACAGGACATGTGAAGGCGTATGTGGGCGGAATAAACTACATGCACTTCAAGTACGACAATGCAACCAAGTCGCGCCGTCAGGTGGGTTCTACATTCAAGCCGTTCATTTACTGTTTGCTTATGCAGAACGGATATTCGCCTTGCACCAAGGTGCCGAATGTTGAGCAGACTTTCAAACTGCCTACAGGACAATATTATACGCCGAGGTATTCTAAGTCGAAGCTTGATGGACAAACCATTACATTGAAACAGGGACTTGCCGGTTCGCTGAACCAGATTTCGGCGTGGGCGCTGAAGCAAACTACGCCAGAAGCGGTTGTCGCGCTTGCCAACAAGATGGGCGTACATAGCCAGATTGACCCGTTCCCATCGATATGCGTTGGTATCCCTCAGGTTTTGCTTTGCGAAATGGTTGGCGCTTATTGCACATATCCTAACAAGGGTATCTACACAAGACCTATTTATATAACGAGAATAGAGGACAAGGACGGCAATGAGTTGGCATCGTTTATTCCAATACAGACTGAAGCAATAAGCGAGGAAACCGCAGCCTTGATGATAGAACTTCTGCGTGGTGTAGTTGACATGGGAACAGGTTCAAGGTTGCGTTTCAAGTACAATCTTACTGGTGAAATCGGTGGCAAGACTGGTACGACCAACAACAATTCCGATGCGTGGTTCATGGGTGTTACGCCAAACCTTGTAAATGGCGCGTGGGTTGGTGGCGAAGAACCTACAATACGTTTCAGTTCGATGGAATTTGGTCAGGGCGCTTCTGCGGCATTGCCTATCTGGGCTTTGTATATGAAGAAGGTATATGCAGATTGGCGACTGAACAAGAAGTATAGTCCCGAAGACAAGTTCCCAATGCCAGCTGGTATCAAGGATTTGATCGACTGTCACGAGTATGGGCAGAGCGGGGATCTGGATTTCGACGAAAACTAAAGGGTAATTACGATTTTTGATTTACGATTTACGAATTACGATTTCGGAAATCGTAATGGATTTTTTTACTCATCAATTTCTAATCTTGCGCCCAATTGTTTAATATCCTCAAAAAAGTTGGGGTAGGATTTGTTTACACATTCACAACCATTGATAGTCATTGATTCTGACGAAAGCCCTAATACGGCAAGCATCATGGCTATGCGATGGTCGTTATGCGAATCGACTGTGGTGGAGCGGATATTTTTGCATGGCTGTATAGTTAAGCAATTGTCTGCATAAGTGATGTTTGCTCCGAGTTTTTCAAGTTCGGTGACTATTGCCTCAAGTCGGTTGCTCTCCTTTCCGATAAGCCTGTTCGCTCCCTTGATTTTGCTTACGCTGTCGGCATTCAATGCCATAGCACATAATGGAGGAATAAGATCTGGATAGTTCTGTGCATCAAACTCAAATCCTTTTATGTCTGACTTGTGTATAATCAGTTTGCCTTTTTTCCAATCGTAGTTTGCCCCAAATAAAAACAATAGCGTGAGTATCATCCTGTCGGGTTGCATGGAATCGGGATTGAGACCTGCAATTTCTATGTCACCATTTATCAAACCTGCTGCTATAAGAAATGCCGCATTGCTCCAGTCGCCTTCAACTGCAAGGGTTTTCTTTTGAAAAGGAGCATTGCCATAGATTTTTATGTCCATGAGAAATTCGTTGCGCATGGCACTAATCTTTGCTCCTGCTTCATCGGCAATGCCAGCAGTCATTATTATGTAACCTGTGCTAGTAGGATTCCATACCGAAATTTGACTGTCATCCTTCAGTGCCGACAGGGCAAGCATTAGTCCGGAGACAATTTGCGAGGTATGGCTTCCGTCTATTTGAAACTTGCCCGAATTTATTTTCGCATTGCTGATTATGAAAGGTAATTCGTTATTGTATATTTTCCATCCGAAGTTTTGTTCGTAGAATTCGAGGTCACGCCTGATGTTTCTTTTTTGCAATGTTCCATGTCCGTCAAGTATGAAGCTGTCGGTGTGCAGTGCTATGATTGGAGGAAACATTCTGGCGCATAATGCCGATTCTCTGCAGTCGAACACATTGTCGGTGCGATTAATGTCCTTGAGTTTTTCAGCTATCTTTTTGCTTGCCTTGGCATCATCGGAATTTCCTGTACCTATTACATTGATATTAATTCCAGGTAGTGCAGATATTGCCCAAGCCCTTTGCGCGAAGCTTTTGGATGGACATATTTTGACAGTGCCACTAAGTTCCGATTTGCATATTCTTGCTATCATCCGATGAGTGCAGTTATTTGTTCAAGGGACATTTTCTTTATGATGGGTTTGCCGATGTCTTCTAGCAGGACAAAACGAATCTGAGAATCATCTTTTTTCTTGTCGTGGCAAAGTAGCTCAATGTGCTTTTCGCCGAGGTTGTATGAAATGTCGTAGCCGAATGATGTTAGCAGTTGCTTTATATACTTAGCCTTGTCGCTTTTCAATATTTCCATTTTCAGCGAAATGTCAACGGATGCATTCATGCCTTTTACAACTGCGATTCCATGAGGCAGGTTTTCCGTTAGTTCGATGCTGTGTCCGATAGTGTGACCGAAGTTCAGTATGTGCCTGATGGAGGTATCGAGAGGATCGTTTTCTACAATTTCGGTTTTTGTGAGGATTGATTCTTCTACAAGTTTGCTAATTATTTCATTGTTGCGGTCAAGAATTTTTGCCTGATTGTCTTGCAACAGATTGAGAATCTTTTCGTTGCCAATAAGTGCGTACTTTATTATTTCTCCCAGTCCGCTCATGTATTGTTCCTGCGAGAGTGTCTGTACAAAACTGCTGTCGGCGATGATGAAGTCGGGATTGTCGAAACTGCCAATCATGTTTTTGTTTTCTCCGAAGTTCACTCCGTTTTTTCCGCCTATTGCAGCATCCGACATTGCCAGCAGGGTAGTGGGGATTAATCCGAACCTGATGCCACGCATATATATATGCGATACGAATCCAGTAATGTCGCAGACAATTCCTCCGCCTATGCCAACGATGTATGAGTGCCTATCGATTCCAAGTTGCAGGAGCCAAGATATGATTTCATTGACAGTTGCAAGGTTCTTCTGGCTTTCGTCATCGTTGATGAAGATTGTGTTTTCTCCGTGGAATATTTCGGGGTAGGACTTAAGTATGTTTTTAGAACTTATTATTGCTATCCGTTTGTCGCCCACGAGTTCATGAAAATAATTCTTGTCCGAGGAGAAATATATCGTGGTCGCTGATTTCCTTTCGGTGCAATATGTCTTTTTCTGCATGGCTATTTAATAAAAAAATCCCATAGTGTAGACTATGGGATATAACTGAGAAAAATAATTTATTTAACACTTATAACCTTGAATTCTACGCGTCTGTTTTTCTGACGGCCTTCTTCGGTATCGTTGGTGTCGATTGGTTGCTGGTAAGCGTAGCCCTTGTACGACAGACGCTCTTGTGCAACACCGTGAGCGATCAAGTAGTCAACAACTGCCTTTGCTCTGTTGGTCGAAAGTTTGGTATTGTATTCGAGCGAGCCGACATTGTCGGTATGTCCGCCAATTTCAATGACCATCTTTGGATAGTCAACAGTAAGAAGTCTTACAAGATTGTCGAGCTCTGCCTTCGAAATGTCACGCAGTGTTGACTTGTTGAAGTCGAAGAAAATGTTCGACAGGATGATTGTTGCACCAACATTTATTGTTTTTAACTTTATGTCCTTTATGATTTCCTGATAGGAAGTTGCTGCTGGCACGTCAACATTTTCGCTGTGGAACAGGTAGCCTTCGGTTCTGGCCGTGATGCCGTAGTTCTTTCCTGAAGGCAAGCTGATGAGGTATTTTCCAGTCGATGCGTTTGATTCGAGGGTTGCATAAACTTCGTCTTTTTCGAGGTCAACGATTTCGATTGCCGATTCCAAAGGATTTCCAGTGTCTGCATCGGTGATAGTACCCTTCATAATGGTAAGCCTAACCTTTTTGACTTCTACTGTTTCTTGCTTTACTACTGTCTGGATTAAAGTGTTTGAACTAGCAATAAGGTTGTCTTCCGTACCAGCTACCATTGGCTTTTCGGGTCCGAGGAAAGTTATTCTCCAGATGTCCTGCAATCCAAGTCCGCCTTCTCTTTCGCTCGACATGTATGCATATCGTCCGTTACCAGTAACAATGAAGAACACATCGTGTTCGGGCGTATTGATAGGAATACCAATGTTTACGGGTTCTCCCCAGTTGCCATCATCGTCCATTTCGCTATAGAAGATGTCGTAGCCACCGATTGTACCTTCTCTCATCGAACTGAAGTACATCGTCCTGTTGTCGGGATGTATGAAAACGCCTTCTTCGTTGAATTCTGTGTTGATTGGTTTGCCAATGTTTCTTGCTGGTCCCCATTCACCTTTTTCTGTTCTTTCGCTGACGAAAATGTCTTTTCCTCCAACCGATGGCGTGCCAAATTCATCCTTTGGGCGGTCACTTACGAAGTATAGGATTTTTCCGTCAGATGATATGGATATTGAAGTTTCATCATATTTGGTGTTGATGTTTTTGTTCAGTGGTTTCGGCTTACTCCAGTTTTCGCCTTTCAGCTTGCTTTCGTAAAGGTTTCCGTTTGGAGTGCCGTTGAATGTGTACAATATTGAACCATCTGGCGACAGACCTACCGATGCATCGTGTTCCTCGGTGTTGATGGTTTTCATGTTTGTTGGCGGTGACCATCTGTTGTTGCCTTCGTTGTACGAGATATATAGATCTTCAAAATATTGTCCGTCTTCGATACGCCCGCCAATAGAACCTTCGCGACGCGAAGTGAATATCATCATGGTCTCATCGGTGGAGATTACTGGTGCGTAGTCGGAATACTTTGAATTGATGTTGGGTCCAATGTTGTCGATAAATACTCTTGTCGGATGTTCTTTGAGCTTCTCAGCAGCTTCGCATTCCTTTATTTTTGCATTGACATTGAACAAATCCTCGTTGAGTTTCAGTTTCTTGATTTCATTCAAGTAGTCGGAGTTTTTGAAATCGGTGAAGTTGCTAATAGCTTCCTTGTACATTCCGTTCCTCTGGTATGCCATACCCATTACATACTTGATGTCGAATGATACATGAGGGTTGATGCTGTATGCTTTTTCGAGGAAGGATATTGCTTTTTTCTTTTCGGTGGAGAATATGTAGCATACACCAATCTTGTAGTTTAATGCTGCATTGTTACTGTTGTATGCGTTTGCAGCCAAGTATTCCGTTAAAGCTTTCTGGTATCCTCCTGAGGATGTTGAAGAATTGTTCTCGAAGTTTTCATCACCGTTTTTTATTGCGCTCAGAGCTTCTTTGTAACCTGACTTTTCCGAGGTCTTAAACTCTTTTTTGTCAATCGGAACATTTATCTGCGAGTATGATGTCTGGAACATTATTATGAAAGCAAGTGCCAGAGCCGAAATATATAATTTGAACTTATCCATTTTCCTTTCGATTTTACTGTAATTAATTATTGTATTCCTCACAATTCGATTCGAAATCACCAAGACCTGTTATTCCCATGGATTTTGCCATTCTCCAATCGCTGCAAGCTCCGAACATGTCTCTCATCATTTCTCTTGCAGAACCTCTGTGTACATAGGCTTCGGCATAGTCGGCCTTTAGAGTTATCGCCTTAGTGAAGGCTTCGGTAGCAAGCCTGTATTCTTCTTTTCTATAGTAACAAAGTCCTAAATTGTTGTATGCAAATGCATAATCCTTGTTTTGTTTCAGGCATTCGTTCAGTACGTCGATAGCCTTATCATACTCCTTCATTTCGTATAGGGTTATTCCCTTGTTGTTAAGAGCAATGTAGTTGTCTGGCTTGGCTTTTATGGCTTCGTCATAAGTTGCGAGTGCTTTTTCGTATTCCTTGTTGAGCCTGTATGCGCTGCCAAGGTTCTCTTTGAAAATGTCCATTCTTGAGTTAAGTTCGATAGCCTTTTGGTAGTCGGCTATTGCGAGGTCGTATTTTTCCTGCATCCTGTAGGTCGAGCCTCTGTCGTTATACGAGAACGAATGTTTGTCGTCTATTTCGATTGCTCTAGTGTAGTATTTCTCCGCTTCATCGTAATGCGCTTTGTTGAAATGTATTACACCTATATAATAGAACATGTTTGCGTTTGTACAACCCTGTTCGATAGCGTTCTGGAAATATTCCATTGCCTTGTCCATGTTTTTGGAAAGGAAATAGCAGTATCCGATGAGGTAGGTTGCGTTGTTGTCCTCTTTGCGCTTTACATATTCCAGAAGGTCGGCTATTGCTTCGTCGTATTTGCTCTGCTGCATGTAGCATGTGCCCCTACCGTAGTAGGCTTGAGCCATCTCGGAGTCGAATTTCAACGATTTGCTGAATTCGGAAATAGCCTCCACATAACTGCCTTCGCCATAAAGGGCGACTCCGTTGTTGTATGCTATGTTGGCTTCTTGTCCTTCGGCGTTAATCAGAGTGCCGACAGTGTCACCGTCAGTACTTGTGATAATTTGCGTTGGGACGATTATCTGGTTGATTCCAGAATCGTACATGCTACTGTCTTTGTCTTCCTGTGAATAGGACAACCCGATGCCGAGTGTGACAAATAGGCTTAAAACTAATAGTCTCTTCATTTTCAATTACTTTTTTGCAAATAATTTAAAATAACAACCGCGCAAAATACGCAAATTGCAAAAGTACATTTTTTTTGAATTGTTTCAGCAACTTTTTTTAATTTTGCGTAAAAAAATTGTTTTATGAGAAAATTTGCTTTGCTTCTAATAAGCACTGCATTACCTTTTGTAATGCTGGCTAATGATGTCTTGAATCTTGGTTCAAAGCGCATGTCATCGGTCGAAAATGTTTCAATGTCGGGATTTGAGATCAGGCTTTCTTACGATAATATGGCGGTTACAAATCGAGGCGGGTTTCTTTCTATTTCGCTTGATGGCACTTATCCGTCGGGCAAGGTCGGTTCTCCGTCGTTACCAGTGTCGCGCTCGTCTTTTGCTGTGCCTATCTGTCAAAACTCAAAGGTTTTGGTGAAAAGCTATTCGGTTTCGGAGTACGACCTTTCGCAGTATGGCGGAAAACTTTATCCGCAGCAGCGGCCTGCGCGGAAGGACATTAAGGAGTTTCCGTTCGATTATGATGCAAAAGTTTATGAAACCGATGCCTTTGTCAAAAATGGCTCGGATTTGGCTTGGATTTCGCCGATAGGCGCGATGCGCGGTGTGAATATTGCCGAACTCAACGTTTCTCCAGTGTCGTATAACCCTGTTACCAATGTTTTGCGAGTTTATAACGATATTGTATTGGAAGTTTCGTTTGAGGCAGTCGATGTTGCTGCTACCGATCGTGCCTACAGAAATTCATGGTCTCCATATTTTTTGTCGGCTTACAATTCGTTGATTAATAAGGATATTTTTGATTCGTATGCCGACCTTTACCATACTCCAGTGAAAATGTTGGTAGTTGCGCACGAGGATTTTACCGCGCAGCTTCAGTCATGGATTGAGTGGAAAACCCAGAAAGGTTTTTATGTTGATATTAACTATGTTGGCAGTGCAAGTGCTACGTCAGAGAATATTAAGAATTGGGTGTCGTCGCGTTATGAGCAAGGTGTGGAATCGGGGAATGCACCGGTGTTCCTCGTGCTTGTCGGAGATGTTGATAGGATTCCTGCTAGTGCGGTTGGTGACGAAAGCGAGCAGCAGACCGACTTGTACTATGCATCTGTAGATGGCGACTATCTTCCCGAAATGTATTGCAGTCGAATGTCGGTGGAAACAATCAATGAGTTGGAGGTCGTGATTGGAAAAACGCTCATGTATGAGAAATGTACTATGTCCGACCCGTCTTATCTTGGAAATGCTTTGTTAATAGCCGGACAAGACGATTATTGGAATTCGTATATTGCCCAGCCTACCATTAATTATGCTACGCAGAATTATTTCAATGCAGAGCACGGATTTTCAAATGTTTATGCTTACCTTGATTCATATGATGGTTGTTACAACAATCTCAGTACAGGTGTCGGCTATGCACATTATACCGCCCATGGTGGCGAGCAGGAGTGGTGCGGACCGCATTTTACCAATGATGATATTGATAATCTGTCAAATAATGACAAGTATTTCCTTGCAATAGGTAATTGCTGTCTAAGTGGAAAGTTCGGCTATTCCGTACCCTGTTATGGAGAAAAGATGATTCGTACAGCAAAGAAAGGAGCTTTCGCCTATATCGGTTCGTCTCCAGTGACATATTGGTATGAGGATTATTATTGGGCTTTGGGTGCTACATCGGTGTTCGAGCAAACCCCATTGCCGTCGCAGACGCAGATAGGCTCTTTCGACCTTATGTTCGACGACCGTCACTTCAATACAGTATCGTCGATGATGTGTGGTGGAAACCTGGCAGTTACGAATGCTTTCAACGAGAGTTATACCGACATGACACCGCAATACTACTGGGAGGCATACAATGTTATTGGCGATGGTTCAATTATGCCGTATTTGTCGGTGCCGTCTGCCAATGTGGTTTCGCATGAAGCTTCTTTGGTAAATGGCAGTGGATTTTTCACAGTTTCGGCAGATGCGGATTCTTATGTTGCGCTTACTGAAGGTAATACTATAATAGGTACGGCTCTTGTCGGTACGGGCGGAATGGTGAATGTACCGCTATTGTCGGCTGTAAGTTCGGACAGCGTGTTGCTTGTGGTAACTCGCCAGCAACGCAAACCTCATATCGAGAAAGTGCCAGTTGCAGCACCAGAAGGTGCTTACATTTCGCTTGTGGGTTACTCGCCCGATGAGGTGCCGTATGCTCTTGAAGATATGATGATGGGATATTCGTTGACATTGCAATTGAAGAATGTTGGACAGAACAATTCAGATGCGTGGTTGCCTATGACTTTGAGTAGCACAGACACCAATGTTACGATTACAGGGAACGAGTCATCATGTCCGCCGATTGTGGTAGGTGAGACTGTTGAGATAGGTCCTGCTTTTGCGTTTGAGCCGTTGCTTACTCTCGATGATGGTTATGTGCTACCTTTTACGCTTACGATTAATGATACAGTAAACAATGAGGTATATGTTTCGCATTTGAATGTGGCTGTCATAAGGGGCAAAATCGAGATGCAAAGCTATTCGGTTGTAGGTGATGCTGTGCCAGATGGGAACTTTTCGTTGTCGGTAAGTATTACGAATAGTGGTACTCTTACAGAACTTGTGCAGGTTTTTCTGACTAGTCTAGACGAACATTTGCATATAGAAGAACCTCAGATGTTTTATGGCGATGTTAGTCGCGATACAGTCATTACCCGTGAATTCCAGATGTATGCCGATGCTGATGTGCAGTATGGCGATGTGATTCCTATTGTAGTGCAAATGGCAAACATCAATATGTCTGTCGTTGATACAGCGTATATTACTTTCTGGTCATGCAATGTTGCTGTTCGGGACTTTCCGTTTGTCGAGGACTTTGCAAGCGGTGAGATTCCAGAGTGCTGGTCGCAGGTTCACAATGAAACGACAACCGCTATGTGGAATGTAGTGGATTCCGACCCGTATTATGGACAGAACGGCAACAAGTTCGTTATGATTAAGAATTATTCTTGGGAAGAAATGTCGAATATGCTGGTGTCGTCGAAATTTGCCTTTGAGGAGGGAGCCTCGGCAACTCTGTCGTTCCGTCATGCGCAAAAGGAATGGGACGGCGATTTTGATATTTTGTCTGTCTATTACAAGAATATTGATGATGGAGAATGGCAATTGCTTGTTCAATACGATAGGGTATACGAATCTTGGACTCAGGAAAATATTGAACTTCCAAACTTGTCGCAAAACTATTACATAGCTTTCTTTGCCGACTTGAACTATGGCTTTGGAATAGCTATTGACGATATTAGAATTGATGTCAGCGGATGCATGATTCCGCAAATTTCGCTCGTCAATGTCGATTCCGAGCACCCATATTTGACTTGGACTGGAAATGCAGAAAATTACACTTTGTATAAAAACGATGAACTCGTTGCTGAGCTGGAGGAAACCACTTATGAGCTTGCGGCGGATGGTTATGATGAGGATGATTGTTTTACTGTTGTAGCGCATTGTAATGGTGGAGAGGAAAGTTCTGGTGTCATATGTATAACAGGTGTTTCCGAAGCTTTAGATCCAGTGTTTGATATGTATCCGAATCCTGCGTCGGATAGGGTGGAGGTTGTTTGCAAAGGTATGACAGACGTTACCTTGTATAATATGCTAGGCAAGGCTGTTGTGGCAAAGAATGTCGAATCCGATGTGTTCTCGCTGTCTGTTGATGGATTGCCGGCAGGTATATATATGGTAGCTGTTGATTGCGCAAAGGGAAGACTGATAGGCAAGCTGACAATCGAATAATTGACAATGAACAATTGACAATGGATAATTTATAATCTACAATTGTGGAGTCGTTGCGCGCAACGACCCTACAATTGAATCATCAAATTTTACAAATATTTTTTAGTCTTGATTTGTCAGATTTGAGAAGATTTGTGGAATTTCTGTCCGCAGGGCACTCAAAAACATTCAATGAGTCGTTGTGCGCAACGACCAATTAAATCTATTGTTGTCCGCTAAACCACCCATTAGGTCATCCGTAAGACAAAGCGAACGTTCCGTAAGCCGAAGGCAGAGCAAAACAAACGCAGGACTTTTGCTATGCTAAGGCGAGGAACCTCTGTAAAACAAACCGACTAAGGAACGTGTCGTGTGAGCCTGTCTGTACGGAATCTGTTCCA
>JAFZLK010000024.1 GCA_017551515.1 Bacteroidales bacterium
AGATTATATAATTGATTGTTGGTATTCCTGTAGGGGTTGGTTTCAAACCAAACACCTACGGATAATACCATATTTTGATTCTTGTTTTGTCCACGTCAGAAAGTCTGTTTTTGGGAGATTTTTCCGATTTTGCGAATTTTTTGCCTTTCTGCGACAAAATTTATCGTAAGTTTTGGGCTGTTTTTGCCCTAAAAAGTGCCTAAAAAGCCGCGTTTTTGTCTTCTCTGAAAAATATTATACTCTATTAGGTAATTTTTACTATTAAAAAGTAATCACAGTAATATAAATACAATTTTTCACATTTTAAAAACAGACAAAAATAGGCGATTTAGCCCCCAAAATGCCTTCCGATGTTCAAGTTTAAATTTCAAAATCGTATTGAATAGGGATATAATTTTTATTTTAATATGAAAAGAGAAATAAAATTTTCCCACCTGCATGTTCACTCCATTTATTCGGAGATTGATGCAATTTGTAAGCCGGACGAATTGATTCGGCGTAGTGTTGAACTTGGCATGAATGCAATTGCCATTACCGACCACGGCAGTATGAAGGCCGTTATGGAGATGGCAAAATTTGTTCAAAAGCAAAAGGAACGAGGTCGCATTGATGCTTCATTCAAGTTTATTCCTGGTACCGAGGCGTACATAGTTGAAGATTTGGAAACCGCGAACGACAATAGCTCGGTTCGCCATTTGGTTTTGCTGGCGAAATCGGAAGTCGGTTACAGAAATTTGTGCCGACTGAGTTCGCTCGGTTATCTCGAAGGCTTCAGTCGCATTCCACGCATCGACCACAAAATGCTTGAAAAGTATCACGAGGGCATAATCGCTTGTTCCGCTTGTCTTGGAGGCGAAATTCCACGCCTTATAGCCGATGGTAAGGAGGATGAAGCCGAGAAAGTTCTGTTGTGGTATATGAATCTGTTTGGTGATGATTTCTACATCGAGATGCAACGCCATATAAGCGACACAGAAACTTATCGCACTCAGCAACAAGTAAACGAGGTCCTTTTAAGGTTTGCGAACAGGCACGGTGCAAATATTATTGCAACCAACGATGTGCATTTTATTAATGCCGAAGATGCCGATGCCCAAGATGAGTTTATGTGTATGTCGCGAAAGTACAAGAAGTTGCGTACAGATGTCCATTATACTGGACAGGAATATTTAAAGTCGCCAGAGGAAATGGCAGAGTTGTTTTCCGACATTCCCGAAGCAATATACAATACTCAGGAAATTGTTGACAAGGTGAATGTGGACATTCTTTCCTTGCACGATAGTCACCTAGAAGCGCCAGTCCCAAATGATTTTGAAAACAGCAAGGAATATTTGAAATTCTTAGTGATGCAAGGTGCTATGTCTCGTTACGGAAAAACAATAACTTCCGAAGTGCTCAACCGCATCGAAGAAGAAATGAGGTATTTGACGGAAAACAAAAATTTCGCCGACTACATGTTGCTTGTCTATGACATTTACAAGTCAATAAGAACTGAACTTGGTTTGCAGGTAATTGGGGTGGGATTCATGAGTGGTTCTATTGTTTGCTACTGCTTGCACTTAACCGATGTTGACCCGATAAAATATGGTCTTACGGATTTGTTGTTTTACAAGGATGCTACCCACTTGCCTATTGCTTTGGAAATTGGGATTGATGACATTGGAAAGATTCGTAGATACCTTGCGGAAAAGTTCGGGAGTGAAAATTTGATTGGAGCAGTTTCTTTTGTGCCGTGGAAAGAAAACTCATTGAAAAACAATGGTATAAATAATATTGCAATTTTGGATGGAACAATAAGGCAAGACTGGGTTTCGTATGGCGGTGTGCTGATTCATGCAAATGTGCTGATTTGTGCAAACGATATGATGTCGAAACTGCCTTTGTGCCGTGTGGGCGATAATATTGTTTCGCAGTACAAGATGAAAGAAATAGATTGCTCCGAAGTTTGTGCCATTGGAATATATGGAATATATGATTTGTCGAGAATCGGTGAGATATTGAAGCAGATTAAAGACAAGAACGGTTACGACATACGCACCGAAGATATTCCAATGAACGACAAGTCCACATTTGACTTGATTTGCAGAGGCGATTATTTCTTGGCTGTCAACTGCATAGTGCCTTATCTAAAACAACTTAATAGGGTGACTTTTTGTGAATTTGTTGACTTGTGGGCTGTTGTAGGACTACCTCAATGGAAACAAATTGCAGAATACATTGCTGAGAAGAACAATCCGCAAAAAATGTATCCGTCTCCCGCTGTTGAAGCGATATTCAAACCTACTGGCGGAATCCTTATTTACCGCGAGCAGTTGTTCGGTTTGCTTATAGATGTGTTTGGATATACCAGAAAGATGGCACTTGATCTGTATGATGATATATTAGATTCAGTTGATGATTTGCAGAGCCATAAAGAAGAATTTGTCCGAAGAGGACTTGAGAGAGGTTTTAGTGTCGATAGCATTGATGAATTTTGGGATATGCTAAGACAATGGGAATGTTTGGCTCCGAAGTCGTCGGTATATGTAAGTAATTGTATGCTCGATTACCGATTGGCATACTTTAAGGCAAATTATTCTGAATTTTTTGTTGAAAATGAAATTTGGTGTAATAGTCAAAAAGAGACCTGAAAAGGCCTTTAAAAAGCTATAATAGTCAAAAAGAGACCTAATAAGTGCTTGAACTATTTGTTTTTCAGTGGATTATGTGCCTTTAAAAAGTCTTGAATGAAGACTTTTC
>JAFZLK010000025.1 GCA_017551515.1 Bacteroidales bacterium
CGCAGGTTCAATCTGGTTTTCGGAACCTTTAGCTCGCGATACGTAGTGAGCAATGACAAGCCCTATAATCAGCATACGTATATAAGAGTATGATAACAACTGACTTATAACGTTTGCATGTTTTTTAGCGGACACCAATAATTATGAATTAAGCAAATGCACCAGCGATTCTTTCCAACGCTTCATTTAGTATCGAACGCGGACATCCGATGTTCATGCGGAAAAATCCAGCATAATCCTTGCCTCCAAATGTTAGTCCGCTATTGAGCGCGACTTTAGCTTTGTTTATAAGCCTATCTTGTAATTCCTCGTGCGACAAACCAAGGCCGTTGAAATCAAGCCATAGCAAGTAGGATGCTTCGGGCAAAACAGCCTTTACTGCTGGCATATTTTTCTTGAAGAACTCATCAGCAAAAGCAATGTTTTCAACAAGATAGTCCTTCAGTTGTGCAAGCCATTCCTCGCCATGCCTAAATGCCGCTTCGGCACCAATGTAGGCGAAAATATTGCCATTTGCAAACTCCGATGCCTCAAGGTAGTCGAAATATGTGTCACGGATTGCCTTTTCGGGAATGTAGGCCACCGAACTCGACAAACCTGCAATGTTGAAAGTCTTGCTTGGCGCAATAAAAGTTATGCTGTTCGATTTTGCATCGTCCGAAACCGTTGTAAATGAAGTATGCTTGTAGTTTGGCAAAGTCAAATCGGCATGAATCTCATCGGAAATCACCAACACGCCATTCCGTTTGCAAATTTCTACAACTCTTTGCAAGTCCGCCTTCGACCAAACCGTTCCGCCCGGATTGTGGGGATTGGAAAGCAACATCATCTTGCATCCCTTTGCCTTTTGTTCAAGGTCATCGAAATCAATTGCGAAACGACCATTCTCAAGCTTCAACTTATTAGTAACAAGTTCACGACCATTGTTTACTGGCAAATTTACAAATGGCGGATATACTGGTGTATTGACCAAAATCTTGTCGCCCGGCTTTGTAAACGCCTGAATGCAGAATGCTATTCCGACAACGATTCCCGGTATGTAATGCAGTTCATGCCTTTTTGCATCCACAGAATAATGTTTTGCAAACCAATCGATTACTGCACCAAAATACGATTCATCGCCAAATGTATAGCCAAGAAAACCTTGGTCACAACGCTTCCTAATAGCATCAAGCACACACTCAGGTGCCTTGAAATCCATATCGGCAACCCACATCGGCAAAAGGTCGTCAGTACCGAAAAACGGTTTCATCAAATCATGCTTCACACTTGCACTTCCCTTGCGCGGGAAAACCTCATCGAAGTTATATTTCATTGCTTTTCTGTTTTTTCGTCCTAAATGCATATATCACCAATCCTATCCCGAACAAAACGGCAGGAATACTCAATATCTGTCCCATGTTCAGCGCCATGCCCTGTTCAAATGCTTCCTGATTCTGCTTCAGGAACTCGATAAAGAACCGAGCCGAGAAAACCATTATCAGGAACACGCCAAGCATAAGTCCGTGCATACGAGCGAACTTCGGCTTACGGTATAGAAGAATCAGCACTATTGAAACAACAATGTAACACAACGCCTCGTAAATCTGCGTAGGATGACATGGCAAAGTATCGCCGTTACGGACAAAGAGAAATCCCCATGGCAAGTCGGTAGGATAACCGTAAATTTCCGAATTCATAAGGTTTCCGAAACGAATCAACGCACCGACAAAGCCTGTAGGAATCACAACTTTATCCAATATGGCAAGAAAACCAGCCTGCTTAGATTTGAACTTGAAAATAAATACCGCCAAAAGAACACCAATAGCACCTCCATGACTAGCCAATCCCTGAAAACCTGTAAATCGGAACGGATTAAACGAAAACGGCAATATCATTTCTAGCCAATGTTCTTTTGTAAGGAAATATGACGGTTCGTAGAATATGCAATGCCCGATACGCGCTCCCAAAATTCCACCAAGCACGACAAAAACAGTAAGACGGTCGAGTTCCTTCTGCGGAATGTTTTCCTGCTTGTAGTAATGCTTTATTACGAAATACGCCAATACAAACCCTATCGCGAAAAAAGCACTATAGTATCGAAGAGAAAATCCACCTGCGGTGAATATTTCGGGACTGACATTCCATGTAATAAAACTTAACATCTGAAAAATTTTAGAGATTTAAATTCACACAACTCTCAAGATATTCCCTGCTTTCGGGGCCAACATTGAATAACAAATCGAGAATGCTTAAATTTGGCACAAAATCGAACCTATCAGCAAAGACTTGTATGTAAGGCTTAGGTGTAAATGCAGCATCTGGCTTATTCCTTGATGGCTTGGGACTTATGCTATCGCGCATATCGCAAAATCCTTCTGGAGCGGAAACATAATCTTCGGTAAACGACCAATCGGCATCAATTTTTAACACAGAAAACAATGCATTAAGAATCTTCTCGTTCAAATCGGCGAGAAAAATCTCTTTTTTCACAAAGAAAGGTTCAAATTTGTAAAAATAATAGTCGTAGAACGCAGAATTTTTGTACGCCGATTTCAATGCCGTAATATGATTTCGCTGCCACATTTCCGAATAGTCGATGCGAATGTCTTTTGTTAGAGTGTGAAAGTTTTTCTGCACAGGCACCGACAATGGCAAAACACCATTTGCACTCAGTATGTTGCAACGATTTCTGTATGTCTGCTTGGGATAGGTCTCGTACTTCTCAATGGCAACTTTTCCAGCAAGGAACTTGCTCATATACTGAACATTGGGGAAATATGCGGTAGAAAGCAGAGTGTCCATAGCCTACCAGACCTTTCCTATGATATATTCCTGCGGAATCGGACCGTACATTCGTGAATCGCGCTTGTCGGTGCGATCATCGTTTAGTATAAAGCAGTAGTTTTTCTTAGCGATGTACTCGTTGGTTTCCTGCTGATTTACACGCACATGGTAGGTATCTGACTGAAAATCGTTGCCTTCGAAAAGACTTATTATATTTTTATATATAGGAGCAAGCCTCGGTGATAGATTCAAAGTATCGCCAACGACAGGCAAGTAAACAGGTCCGTAGTTGTCCTTGTTCCACGCAATAAATCCGCTTGACGGGAATAAATCAGCATCCTTCCAATCGTCACGGTCAATAATTTTGCGACAAGCCGAAAATTCCTTTTCCGCATTCTGGATTTTCTCAAACTCAGCATCTGTGCAGACAAATTCATAAGCCTTGCCATCGTTGAGCAAATCGCCAATTCTCACATCATACTTCGACAGGATAGCATTGAAATCGACCTTTACCGAATCTACCGATGCACGGAAGCGATGATAGGTGTCGTAATCTTCTGCTACAGGCTTGTTGTTACGATAAAGCACGCCGTCATCAATCATTACAATGTCGCCAGCAACTCCCACAACCCTAGACACATACACATCACGGGATGACAATTTTGAGTCATATTCCAACGGATACCTATATGCAACCACATCGCCGACTTCAAAAGAACTTGTCTTCCGTACAAAGACATGGCTTTCGCTTCCATCGGATGCCTTAACACTGTAGAATCCGAACATCATATAAAACGCCACTCCCCCACCAATAATGGCAAGTAGCAACACAACGACAAAAATCCTTTTAGTCTTCATTGTGAACAATCTTTCCTATTCTGTTCCAGCGTATTCCGCCATATTCCTTATCCATCGACAACCAGATGAGCCAAGCCTTGCCCACAATGTGGTCTTCGGGAACAAAGCCCCAGTAACGCGAATCGGCAGAATTATGGCGGTTATCTCCCATCATCCAATAGTAGTTCATCTTAAAGGTATATTCGGTAGCGAGCTGACCGTTTATGTATGCCTTGCCATCCTTAATTTCCAAAGTATTACCTTCGTAGTAACCGATTACGCGACCATAAAGAATCAAATTTTCCTCGGTCAACTGAATCTTGTCGCCTGCCTTCGGAATATACAGAGGTCCGAACCAATCGACATTCCATGGAAATTTCTCGTTATGCGGGAAAATACGGAAACTATCATCACCAGTAAATCCCTTTGCAACAGTATTCTTCTCAATCGACTCAACAAACGACATAGTTTTGAATTTCTCGTAGTTTTCGGCAGTAAGCGGAACAATCTTGTAGGTTACGCTATCGGTATGCAAATCGTAGATGTCGGAACCGTTTATCTCATTCTTACGCAAGACCTTTTCGGGAATGTTGGCGGTATTTATGGCAATGCGGTAGTTGAATTGCTTTGATGGAATCTCCTTCTGCGGTTTGCCGTTCACAAAAACTTCACCGTCACGAACTTCAAGAGTATCACCAGCAATGGCCACACAACGCTTAATGTAATTTTCACGCTTGTCAACAGGACGAACAGTCAAATCGTACATGTCGCGAACAATCTGGCGAGCCAAACGATAATACTTATCCATATCCGAAATTGCAGGATTCTCCTTTGCCAAATTGGTTTCGTTTTCGCGCAGTTTGGATGATGCCTTGTTGACAAACTCATTGGTATGCGCAGGATTTACTGCCGGATTGAAAAGTGAATATGCAAGATTCATGTAATAGTCGTTTGTTTTCTGCGAAACATTACCTACAACAATCTTCTTGTTCATCATGGTCGAATACTGGCGGTCGAAATCTGCCATGCGGAACTGAGTTATCCTGATAATGTCGTAGTAGTCCTGAGCTGGAATCTGCAAAACCACGGTATCGCCTGTCGGATAGTTGAACACCACCATGTCGTCACGCTTGATGTCGCCCCAACCAGTCATACGGCGGTACTCGTTCTGTATCCATGTCACATAGGATGGCGTATGTTCTGTAAAAGGCAAAGTGTGATGCACAAACGGAAACGAAATCGGCGTCATAGGCACACGCGGTCCATAAGCAGTCTTGCTGACAAAAAGGTAGTCGCCCACGCGCAAGGTCTTTTCCATTGAAGATGTCGGAATCGTAAACGCCTCGAAGAAGAAAATCCTTATGAACGATGCCGCTATGACAGCAAAAATCAACGCATCAACCCATTCGAGAGTTTTGCGCTTCACCTTCGAGCAATTTTCGGGATTTTTCGGTTTCCAGAACGCCCAGCGGACAAACTTTGTTATGTAAATGTCGATTATCAGCAGTTCACCGAACAAAAACCAATAATTTCCAAGCCAGATTACCCAACCGATGTAGAAGATAGTCCAACATGCGAACCATATCCAGTTACGACGCGATGGCATTTCAATGAACTTCTCGCATTTTCCGATTTTAAGTGTACAACCCTTTTTCGGTTCGTTTGGCTTGTTTGCAGCCTCATTTTCAGTATTTTTTTTCTTTCCGAACATATCTATAATCCAAGTAAATCATTCATTGTAAACATACCACATTTTCCTGCAAGGAATTCGGCTGCCAGCACAGCACCGTTTGCCAATCCACGACGGCTTTTTGCCGAATGCGAAATTGTAATGTCGTCGTACTCGCTCGACCACAGCACGCTATGGTCTCCGAAAACCTCTCCTTCCCTAAACGAATCTATTTCAAGAATATTGTCCGCACCCTCATCAAGTTTCCAATCCGAATAACGCGGATTGTTTTCGATGATACCTTTTGCAAGCGTTATGGCTGTTCCGCTCGGCTTATCGAGTTTGTGGATGTGGTGGGTTTCCTCGATGCGAGCCGAATATTGCGGATATTTAGCCAACTTCTGCGCCAACATACGATTTACAGCCATAAAAATGTTCATTCCAATGCTGTAGTTAGACGAATAGAAAAATGCCGATGAATTTTCACGGCACAACTTTTCCATTTGGGCAGTATCGAAAGTCCAACCTGTAGTTCCAGAAACAACGCGCAGTCCGCCTTTCACGCAAGCCATAACATTCTGCTCGGCAGTCTTAGGCGTTGAAAACTCGATAGCCACATCGCCTAACGAAGCAATATTGCCACTGGAACAAATATCGCGGTCAATATCAAAGATTTCGGAGATTCGGTGCCCATGTTCGAGAGCTACGCGCTCAATCTCCTTGCCCATCTTTCCGTATCCAATAAGAACAATATCCATTATTTTAATCCTTGCTGTAAAAAGTTGCAAATTTAGCAAAATCCCGAACAAAAACAAAATTGCATTTTATTGCGCAAAAACAAAAAATATACACTACTTTTGCAACTTATTTCGGTTTTTATGCAGTTTTTGATTGCAAAAAGACTTAAATATTGTAAAAACAATGCATTAACAAAATTAAACTATGGCAAATTTCAGCATCTGGGAAGTACTTTTTCTGCTATGTTTCTCTGTTAGTTGGCCAGTTTCAATAGCAAAATCGTTGCGCACAAAAGTGGTAATTGGTAAAAGCCCACTATTTATGTCACTGATAATACTGGGGTACATTTTCGGCATTATTCATAAGTCGCTGTACAGCAACGATATTGTAATATGGCTTTATGTATTCAATGCAGTTTTGGTATCATTCGACTTGATGCTATACTTCATGTATATTGGCAAGAATCGCCGAGATTTGAAACGATAATTAATGGGCAATGGAATTTTTGGGACAGTTTTTCGGTCAGTTTGACTTCATCGAGGTATTCAGTTCTTTTATTGTGATGTTTGCAATCATCGACATCCTAGGATCGATACCTATTTTCTTAAGTCTGAAGGAACAAGGGAAACCAATAAAGGGATTGCAAGCATGTTTAACGGCACTCGGACTGTTCCTTTTGTTCTTCTTCGCTGGAGACGCATTGCTGAAACTTTTCGGCATCGACACGGCATCATTTGCAGTAGCTGGAGCATTCGTATTGTTCGTTCTGGCGGTGGAAATGATACTTGGTCGCGAAATAATCAAAAACGAAAACATTGGTAGCGGTGCTAGCATTGTTCCCGTAGCATTTCCGCTAATTGCCGGTCCTGGCGCACTAACAGCACTGCTTTCGCTTCGCGCCGAATACGCCGTGGTGAATATCCTCATCGGTCTGCTACTGAACATCATACTCGACTACTTTGTCATCCGTCTGCTCGACAAGGTGAAAAACCTACTCGGCGCAAACCTTATTTTCATCATCCGCAAATTTTTCGGTGTGATTTTGCTCGCAATCGCAGTGAATATGTTTGTAAACAACATTTATGTAATTATTGCGAATGTTCCAAGATAAATTTCTTTTCGCTTTTTTTTTGAAAAGCCCAACCGCCTATTAAGATTTTTCCTTACTTTTGTACTACTTGTAATAAACAAAAGTTTTAACTAAAATTTTGAACTACAAAATAGAAACAACTAAATTGTAATTTATTGAATATAAAAATGAAGGAACTTTTAATGATTTTAGTTTTCGCCATCCTTTTTAGTGGCTTCGCAATGGCGTATGATTTTTCCGCAGTTTGCGAAAGTGGGCAGACATTGTACTACAATATTACCTCTAATACGGAGCCTTATACGGTGGAGGTGACAACCAATGTATTTTGCTCAGATGCGGAATCTCTAGTAGAAATAAAATCCAATTATTATTGTGGCAGTGTTAATATTCCTAATAATATAACTTATAACGATATCATATATTCCGTTTCTAGCATTGGATTTGGTGCATTTGCTTATTGTAGCGGACTTACAGAAATAACAATTCCTAATTCCGTTACAAGCATTGACGATTATGCATTTTCTGGTTGTATTGGACTGACATCAATAACAATTCCCAATTCTGTTACAAGTATTGGTGAGAGTGCATTTTCTGGTTGTAGCGGACTGACAGAGGTAATAATTCCCAATTCGGTTACAAACATTAGCGATTGGGCATTTTGTGATTGCAGCGGACTAGCATCGGTAACGATTGGAAATGGTGTTACAAGCATTGGCAATTGGGCATTTGAAGAATGCAGCGGACTGACATCTATAACAATTCCTAATTCAGTTACAAGAATTGGCAATAGTGCTTTTCGCGATTGTATCGGACTGACAGAAATAGAAATACCAAGTTCAATCGAAAGTATTGGCATAAATCCGTTTGAGAGAACTGGTTGGTACAACAATCAGCCAGACGGTATGTTGTATCTTGACGGATGGTGTCTTGGAAGCAAAGGAAATGCGCCAACAGAATCTATCGTAATAGCGGAAGGAACAAAGGGAATAGCAAATGGTGCACTGGGAAATTGCAGTTATACGACGGAAATACATATACCTAATTCGCTTGTTTATTTCTATGGCAATGCATTTATGTCGAATGCTTTTAGTTCCGATATTAATACTGATGCATATATAATTGTTATAGAATCAAGCAATACAAATTTCAAGATTGTTGATGATGTATTGTTCGATTATGATATGACAAAATTAATAATGAGTTTGCGCGATTTTAATGCAAACGCATACAGCATTCCCAATACAGTAACAAGTATTGGCGACTATGCATTTAGTTGGTGCGGCAATTTAACATCGATTACAATACCATATTCGGTCACGAGCATTGGCAATTTTGCATTTGATCATTGTAGGGGACTTACCGCTATTTACTATACTGGCGATGTTGCAGACTGGTGCGGAATATCATTTGGCAAAGAACAAGCTAATCCTCTTTATTATGCACATAACCTATATGTTAACAATGAATTATTAACGAACTTAGTAATCCCAGAAATGATAAATTCTATAAAATCAGAGACATTTATAAATGCTACTTGTCTGACATCGGTAAGTATTCCCAATTCGGTTACAAGCATTGGCAGAGGTGCATTTCACGGTTGTAGCGGACTGACATCGGTTACAATTCCTAATTCGGTTAAGAACATTGGTGGAAGTGCATTTTCTGGTTGCAGCGAGCTAACAGAGGTTACAATTCCTAATTCTATTACGAGCATTGGCGCTTGTGCTTTTCTTGGTTGTAGCGGACTTACATCTATAACAATTCCTAATTCAGTCACAAGAATTGGTGAGAGTGCATTTTATGGTTGTAGCGGACTGACAGAGGTAATAATTCCCAATTCGGTTACAAGTATTGGTGAGAGTGCATTTTCTGGTTGCAGCGGACTGACAGAGGTTACAATCCCAAATTCAGTTACGAGCATTGGCAATTATGCATTTAGTAATTGCAGAGGATTAACATCTATAACAATTCCCAATTATGTTAATAGTATTGGCGGCTTTGTTTTCTCTGAAACAGGATGGTACAACAATCAGCCTGATGGCATATTATATTTAGATGGATGGTGTTTAGGATACAAGGGTGATACACCGTCAGGTTCTTTAGAAATTGCAAATGGAACAAAGGGAATTGCTGCTTGGGCTTTATCTGATAGCAGGTTGACATCAGTAAATATATCCAATTCTGTTACAAAAATTGGCGAATGGGCATTTGCATATTGCTATAGATTAACAGAAGTAACAATTTCAAATTCTGTTGAGGAAATAGGAGTATTTGCTTTTAACGGAGATGAAAACCTTGATTCTATAAGCATAGGCAACTCATTAGAAAATATTGGCTACGGTATGCTTGCAGGATGTATAAATTTGACGGCAGTATCAATATCACTATCAAATCCTATAATTGCTTGTAATATGTTTACGATACCAGGAGATGGAACTTTTTATGGTGAAAATATGCGCTTGTACGTACCTTGCGGAGCCAGAGACGCATACGTAGCTTCAAGTTGGAGCGAATGGTTCAGCGAAATAACTGAAGAATGCCCTATCAATCAAATAAGCATTGAAATAGAATCGAACGGTGGCGGAAACCTCAGCCTGTCAACAACCGAGGCGGCACAGGGTGATGAAGTGCTTGTATATGTCACCATTGACGATGGCTACGAAATAGACTACATAATAGCATACAATGAAAACGACCCCACGCAGACAATTCCCATAACGAGAGTTGACAGCAGGTACGTGTTAACCTACAAAATAATAATGCCCGCATTTCCTGTAAAGATTGAAGCAAGGTTCCGCGAGGTAAGCGGTGTCGAAGAAAGTGAAATTGCAAATATTGGATTGTATCCCAATCCAGTAGGCAATACACTCAACATCACATCATCGGAAACGATTTCCGAAATAGAAATCGTTAATGCTATGGGACAGGTGGTTTACCGTATGGAAGTGAATGCTGATAATGCGGTTTGCAATGTGGAAGAATTGACTAACGGAATTTATGTTGTTCGTATCCGTACCCAGTCTCAGGGGGCGGAAATCCAACGCAAATTCATCAAGGAATAAACGAAATGTTAGTGGTTTATTTTAGGGACAGGTTTGAGACCTGCCCCTAAATATATACACACAAACCTATATTCTGAACTATTGGTGTCCGCCAAAAAAGCACAATAATGCCGTAAATTGATTATTATCACTTATTTACACAAATATTTATAAAACAGGGCTTGTCATTTACTTGCTTCGCTGCGTGAGCTAAAGGTTCGGAAGCTAGTCGTAACACGCGATACAGAATGGAGAGCGTTGTGAAGACTGCTGTCCGTAACGCTGTTTACAGCCTCGCGAAGCCTGCGAGCAATCTGCTAACGGATTATTACAAAGCAGATTACTTCGTGAGGTTGCAAGCAACGTTCCGGACAAGCGAACTCACAAGCAACGTTCCTTTTGCTGTTCGTTCTGCTTTACTTGCTACGCTGCGTGAGCTAAAGGTTCCGGGATGACAGGCTGGAGATTTAGCGGACACTAATAATTCTGAACATTCTTGACATACGTCATAATGGAATGAATAAAAAAAGGGTACTATATACAAGTTGACAAAAATCAACATCCTATGACTCTTTCGGTCATTTCGGAAGGTATAATGAACCTGCGATACGGAACGGGGAGCAGTGTGAATTAACCTATCCGAAATCTCATATTGTACTGTACTAAAGGAGATTACTTCGTGAGGTTGCAAGCAACGTTCCGCACAAGCGAACTCACACGACACGTTCCTTAGTCGGTTCGTTCTGCTTTGTGGAATGATTATGGGGATTAGAATAAAAACATACTATGTCTGTCAACACGTATATAGTTACCTAAAAAAATGGTTATATGCCATCCTTTTCACCTATACTTTGAAACAAAAATCAAAACATTTTACCTATGTTTTGAAACAAAACATCAATGTATATATTTATTTATCAATAAATTAAAAATCAAAAACAAATAAAATAGTTTTGATGGCTTTATGAATAGTATTTCGCACCTAAATTTTAACCATTCTTTTAGGAATTAGCAACCTATACAATTATAGCATTGAGTAAATTTGCCGAAAATTTAAATTTCGTACACAAATGAAGAAATATTGTATCGGCATTTTGGCCTTAAATGTTTTGATTATGTTATCATCGTGCAACAATGAGACAAAAACTAACGGGGACGAACCTCTGAAGTACCCCGAAACAAAAAAGTGCGACACCATCGACAACTATTTCGGAACGGCAGTAGCCGACCCGTACAGATGGCTCGAAGACGATTTTTCGGACGAGACCGCCAACTGGGTTAAAGCACAGAACGAAGTCACAAACAACTACTTGTCGAAGATTCCGTATCGCGAAAACATGAAGAACCACCTGAAGGACATCATGAACTACCCAAAGGAAAGCGCACCTTCTAAAAAAGGCAAACGCTATTTCTTCTACCGCAACGACGGTCTTCAGAACCAGAGCGTTCTGTACTACAAGGATGCACTTGATGGCGAAGCGGTAGAACTCCTCGACCCCAACAAACTGTCGGACGACGGCACTGTAGCCCTCTCTACGCTTGGCATTTCCGACGACGGCAACTACCTAGGCTACGCAATCTCACGCAACGGTAGCGACTGGGAAGAGATTTTCGTAAAGAACATAGAAACCGGAGAAACACTCAACGACCACCTGATGTGGGTGAAATTCACCAGCATAGCATGGAAAGATGACGGTTTCTTCTATAGCCGTTTCCCAGAACCAAAGAATGAACTTTCGGGCGTAAACGAAAACGGTCAGCTCTATTATCACAAGGTTGGAACCGAACAAAAGGACGACCAGCTTGCATACGAAGACAAGACAAATCCAGATGTCAGCTTCAACGCCGAAGTAATCAACAAGCGCTACCTTGTCATCTACGGAAGCGAATCAACTTCGGGCAACTGTCTTTACTACAAGGATTTGGCCAAAGCAAATTCCGATTTTGTAAAGCTAGTTGACAACTTCGAAAACGACTATGGCGTAATTGACGAAATCAATGGCAACTTCCTTGTTATGACAAACTATTTCGCACCAGAATACAAGGTAATCAAGATTTCGCTAAGCAATCCTACACCTGCCAAGTGGTTGGATGTCATTCCTAAATCTGATGCTGGCGTTCTCGCAGGCGTAAGCCACATCGGCAAGAAACTTATCGCCAACTACACCAAGGATGCTCACACCATCATCCGCATCTTCGACGAAGACGGTCATTTCATCAGCAACCTCGACAACGACATGATTGGAACAATCAGCGGATTCGGTGGAGAACCGGAAGATACCGAAACTTTCTACACTGTAACATCTTATACAACCCCGTCGCTCATCTACAAGTACGACATTGCCAACAACAAGTCGGAACTTTACAAGAAATCGGAAATCAGTTTCAACTCGGATGAATATGTCACCGAGCAGAAGTTCTATGAATCAAAGGACGGCACAAAAGTTCCTATCTTCCTCACCCACAAGAAAGACATCGTACTTGATGGCAACAACCCAACCCTGCTCTATGGTTACGGCGGATTCAACATTTCGCTCACACCAAGTTTCAGCGCTACACGCATTGCATGGCTCGAACAAGGTGGCGTTTACGCAGTTGCTAACATCCGTGGCGGTGGCGAGTACGGCAAGGAATGGCATGAAGCAGGAACCAAGTTGCAGAAGCAGAATGTATTTGATGATTTCATCGCAGCAGCAGAGTTCCTTATCAACGAAAAATACACGAGCAAGAAAAGACTTGCAATCCAAGGCGGTTCGAACGGCGGTCTGCTTATCGGAGCAGTTGTAAACCAGCGTCCCGACCTGTTTGCTGTGGCAATTCCGCAGGTTGGCGTAATGGATATGCTTCGTTACCACAAGTTCACCATCGGCAGATACTGGGCAATCGACTACGGCACAAGCGAGGACAACAAGGAAATGTTCGAATACCTATATAAATATTCGCCATTGCACTCTGTAAAGGACGGTGTAGATTACCCGGCAATCCTCGTAACCACCGCCGACCACGACGACAGAGTTGTTCCTGCACACTCGTTCAAGTATGCTGCAACCTTGCAGAACAGCAACATAGGCAACAAGCCACACCTCATCCGCATCGAAAGCAATGCCGGTCACGGAAGCGGCAAGCCGTTGGACAAAGCCATCGATGAAGTGGTTGACATATACTCGTTCATTTTCTACAACATGGGAATAGAACCAAAGTACTAAACAAATACCATAATTAAAACGAAAAATGCCAGAGAAATCTGGCATTTTTTGTTTGTTAACATTGCTGTGCCTCACGGAAAACCTTTCGCTGTGAATACAGGAATATAGCAGCGAGCGTTGCTCCCATCACATCAGAAACCGTACACGAAGCCCAGATGCCCGAAAGTCCTTCTCCACCAAAATACTCATATACATACGGCATAAGATAGCACATTGGGAGAAGGAATATTAATTGTCGCGAAAGACTTGTAACTATTGCAATCCACGGTTTGTCAATCGACTGGAAAAAGTTGGAATTTACAATGGTGAAACCTATAAGCGGAAACATCACCATAATGTAGCGCATTGACGGAATTGCAATTTCAATCAAACTGAAATCATCGGTAAACGCACGCACCAGATACCTCGGGATAAGACATCCCATAACACTTCCCACCAAACCGATAAACACGCAAACCTTCATTGTGAGCTTATAAACGGCCTTCAGCCTGTCGGGATGACCTGCGCCATAATTGTACCCCGCAATAGGTTGCATACCCTGACAAACACCAAGAATCAACATGACCATCAGCATTCCAAAGGTATTCACAATACCGTATGCACCAACTGCAAAGTCGCCTCCATATCGCAAAAGTTGTGCATTAAGCAATGCGACAACCCCCGCAGCTGTTATGTTCATCAGGAAAGGACTCAAGCCAATCATGGTAATGTTCCTTATTATATAGCCCTCTACCGCCCAGCAATGCGACTTGTAGCGAATGAACGAGCGCGGATTCAAAAAGTGCATTACCGAAATAATACCTGTCGATGCCATTGAGATTGTTGTCGCCCATGCTGCACCGGCTATCCCCCATTTGAACACAAAAATGAATATCGGGTCGAGAATAACATTGAGAATAGCACCGCCTGCAAGTATGAACATCGACTTCATTGGATAGCCAGATGCACGAATCAAACCTGTAAGATTAAAGGTTAGCGTAGTGAAAAACATACCGGGCAGAACAATGTACAGATATTCACGCGCATACGAAATGGTATCATCTGTAGCTCCAAACAACATCAGTATATCGTCCATAAAAATGTAGTTGAACGACAAGAAAAACGCGCCAAGCACAAAAGTGAATATCGTACTGTTGCCAAGAATCTTCTCAGCCCAGTTTACATCCTTCTTTCCAAGCACAATTGACATTCGAGCCGATGAGCCCACTCCTACCAGCGCGCCAAAAGCATGAATCAAGTTCATTATGGGCATTGTTATCGCCAGACCTGCAATCGCCAAAGGTCCAACTCCCTGCCCTATGAATATCCTGTCTGCAATGTTGTACAGCGATGCAATAACCTGACTTATCACAGCAGGAAGTGCATATATCCACAGCAACTGACGAATATCTCTGGTTTCTAACTCTTTAGTTTTATCTATCTGTTCCAATCCGATACTTTTTTTGAGGGTGCAAAAGTAATAAAAGTTTCTGGGTTATACACTGGCGCTGTTTGAATGCCTACGGCACTTCTGTGGCTTCGCCGTTTAAAGGTTTCTCGTTTCTAGGTTTAACTTCGTTGAGGGCTACTTGTACTGCGATGCACTGAGGCTCTCGAAGTGAGCACAGCCGAAGTACGCCGTTCTAAGTTTCTACGCTAACGCAGTTTGAATGCCTGCGGCGTTTCTGAGTTTCTCGCTGCGCTGTTTGAATGTTTCTGGAATTTCGTAGTTTGAAAACTGCCCACAAAAACACTCTGCTAAACCTTTTTGTCCTTTTACAAAAAATTGGATAATATTGCAGAAAGGATTACTTTTGCGAAAAAACAGATATGTTTTCTGTGACAAAGAAATTCTACTACATATTAACTGCCTGCATAATAATTGCATTCGCGGTTTTATTTGTCGGATGCGAAAAAATTGACTTGTCGAACATCGACACTCAATGCTACTACATCGGCGAATGCAACGACAGCACCTATATATTAAAGTTCGAAAATGTAGCAAGCGACAAGGTAACTGGCTTTCGCTACAAAGTTGAAAACTCGCCCATCGCAAAAGAAGAAAACCTTTCAATTACGGCAGGCAGGAAAAAATGCGCAATAAACATAAACGGCATTGACATTCCAATTAAAGTATTCCCCGAAACAATTGCAAGCGATAGTATTACGGGTGAATATGTTGTCGGAAAAGAACATAAAAAATTTCAATTCTACAAATACAAGGCGCCAAAATTCAAGCAATTTGAAGACCAGTTTCAATCCGAGAAATACAAGGTTAGTGTAACAAAAGATGTAATTTATGGCAACGCCAAAGGCTTCTGGAGTTACAACCCCGACAGGAATGTTACTTTTGCCGAAGCATACACCGATAAACTCGGCGACCTTCTCAAATACAACCTTTCGCCACGCGACATCGACCTGAAAATGGACATTTACCTGCCTCAGGACGACACAAGCAAATTGCGACCATTAATAATGCTCATACACGGCGGAGCATTTTTCAACGGCGACAAGGCATCGGAGGCTTATACTAAATGGAGTACGCACTTTGCAAAAATGGGCTTCGTCGTTGCATCTATCAACTACCGTATGGGCTTCCTGCCAAGTGCCGACCAGATTGACTGTGCCGGCTATCGCGCCGCACAAGATGCAAACGCAGCAATGAGATATATGGTTCACTATGCCGCAAAATACCGCATCAACACCAACTGGATATTTGCAGGAGGAACAAGCGCTGGTGCAATAACAGCTCTCAACCTCGCCTTTATGCGCAACAAAAACAGACCGCAATCAACAAAAGGCAGCCTGTTCAAGAGCGACCTAGGCGACATCGAATCGGTATCTCCTCAATACAAGGAAAAATTCAGCATAAAGGCCGTGGCAAATATGTGGGGCGCAGTTCACGACATCAATATGATTTCAAACGCAAAGACATCCATTATATCGTTCCACGGTGATGCAGACAACATTGTCCCATACGGCTACGACTACCCTTTCAACGATGTACTCGACCCAATAAAAATTGCATTGCGCAACGACAATAGTTCGGAGGCAAAATCTGTAAAAAGCGCTTTCTCAATGCCACTAAACCGAGCAATGACAAATAAAATGTATGGTTCATCGCTGGTTGACAAGATGGCAAAAGCCAAAGGTAACCGAAGCAAACTGTTCACATATCCAGGAGGTGGCCATAGTCTGCATGTGGATGAAAACAACAATCTTGTGCCATATTTCTACTTCATACAGGATTCGGTTACTGCATTCTTTGTTGAAGAACTTATTCCAAACCCAGTTAGCATCGAACGAGACAAGTCAGACAATCTATGCTACAGGATAAAAGGAGGCAATATCGCCCAAATATACTGGAAAGCAGAAAACGGAATAATTCTAGAAAGCAATAACAGACAGGCAAAAATAGTATTCCTACCATCGAAAAACGAAAGGGTAATTATAGTTTCCGGACACTACAGCAACGGAATCGGATTTCAAAAAGAATTGAAACTATTATAGCTCACTCAAACTAACATTCATATAGAATATAAGTGGGTGGACATCAGAATAATACAAAACAAATAGACTTCTGAATTTCGATTTTTATTACACGCTGATTTACAAGTAATTATAGAAAAGTATAAACAAAAGAAAAAAAACATTAGTTATTTCAAAAAAAGCAATAAATTTGCGGTATCTAATTTAAAAATTTAATAATTATTAAAATGAAAAAGACATTAGTATTTATGGCAAGTGCTTTATTCGTAGCACTTATGGCTGTTTCCTGCAACGACAAGCCAGCAGAAGCAACCGAAGAAGATCAAAACGCAGAAGCAGCAGTTGAAGAAGTTGTAGAAGAAGCTCCTGCAACCGAAGCAACAACCGCAGCTCCAGCAACTAGCGATGTTGTTAATTTCGACCAGTACCTCGACGAATACGAAAAGTTCGTAAAGAGCTATGAAGAATTCGTTGACAATGGTGGCATTGACAAGGCTAAGGAAGTAAAGACCAATGCTGAAGCAGCTAAGGCAAAGATTAAAGAAGATAATCTTAACGATGCTCAGTTGGCTCGCTTCAAAGCTTTGAACAAGAGAATGGAAGATGCTTCTGTAAAACTTGCTAAGAAAACTGCTGACAACACTAAGGACGCAGTAAACGCTGGCAAGGACGCAGCTAACAAGCTCGGAATTGGCAAGAAGAACTAATTGTCTAAAATGTTAAACAAAAAAAGGCTGGCAATCGTCAGCCTTTTTTATTTTAACCTTATGCAAGTCGGTTGCCAACCCTTAGCGATGAATTTAGCGGAAGCTTAATATTTGCTAACCTTTCATCGTCCAGGAAAATGATTACGCTCGAACCCATTTCGAAATAGCCGACTTCATCGCCTTTTTTGATATGTATGCTTTCTTCGTAAATTCGCTTCGATGCTACGCCATTCTTGATGTTGGTCTGCAATCCGCTGTCGAACGACAGTTTTGTCTTGCCAACGAACAAAGCGCCAACTAGAATCATATAGAAGTTTCCGAAATCCGACTTGCCGTGGATCACAATGCGCTCGTTGCGACAATACACGCGATCTTTCTTGTAAACAACCTTCGGCTTTACGGGGCGCAAAGTACCTGGCAGATAACTTATATCGGTGATTTCCATGTCGAAGCTGGCATGGACGCGGTGATAATTAGCTGGCGAAAGATATAACACAGCATATGAAGACATGTCTTCGTACTCGTCGCATATAAGGTCGTCAACGTAGTAGTGCTTGAACTTTACGTATATCTTGTTATCGCCGGAGATTTTACCAAAGTCGAAAATAAACCCGTCAACAGGCGATACCAAACCTTCACTTATCGGACGTATGCCATGTTTAAGGTTGCGGGTAAAAAAAGAGTTAAATGTTTTGAAGCCATTTGGCGGTACTACATATTCAGAAAGGTCTATCTTGTATTTCTTTTTCCACATCCTTATCATGCCTTTTACAAACCACTTGGGCTTCTTCGAATTTGCAAGTTTTCCCGCCATACGCGAGAAAAAGTTGCGGTAGTTCTGCTTTTGTGGTTTTGGTGCTGGCATAATCTATTTGTTGTTGTATGCGTTCATGGTCTTTTCGATGCCTATCAGCGGAAAACTCTTTATTGCCTCAATCACGACATCCACACGTTCTTTCAGTTTTTCGCTTTCTTCCTTTGTCCACTCGCCAAGCACGAAGTCGATTTGCCCTCCGCGTGAAAATTCGTTTCCTATACCAAACCTAAGCCTTGCGTATTCGCTTGTACCTATAGTGTCTTGAATGTTTTGCAAACCGTTGTGACCTCCGCTACTTCCCTTTGGCTTAATACGTATCGTGCCGAATGGTAAAGCCAGGTCGTCAACAATTACGAATACATTTTCTACTGGAATTTTCTCCTGATTCATGTAGTACCTTACGGCATTTCCACTAAGGTTCATGTAGGTTGTTGGCTTTATGAGTATGAGTGTACGCCCTTTTATGCTCGTTTCGGCGCGATAAGCATAGCGCTTGTCAAAAAAAGCGATGCCCGCGCTTTCTGCGAAAGCGTCGAGCACCGTATATCCAATATTGTGCCTTGTATTCTTGTATTCTTGTCCGGGATTTCCTAACCCGACGATGAGATACTTCACAATTCAGATATTGAAATTTGTGGTTTACTCAGCAGCTGGAGTTTCAGCAGCAGCTTCACCACCTTCAGAACCTTCGTCGCTAGATGCACCACGAGCAATCATCACAGATGCGATAAGAGTGCTGCCATTTTCGGTGAATTCGAGCTTGTCGGACTTTAAGTCCTTGATTCTGATAGTTTCGCCAAGTTTCAAGTCTTCGATGTTGACTTCGTATACATTAGGAATGTCTTCCATCATACCCTTGATAGCGATTTTCTTGAGGCTGTGTTTCAACTTACCACCAGCCTTTACACCGGCAGAGTTACCAACAAGCTTCAAAGGAATGCGAACCTTTACTGGCTTCGATGGATCAACTTCGTAAAAGTCAATGTGAATAACCTGATCTGAAATCGGATCGAACTGGATTTCCTTGAGCAGGGTTATTCTCTTCTTGCCATCAAGGTCGAGGTCTGCGAACATTACGTCCGGAGTAAAAATAAGGTTGCGAACGTCAGCACTTGCTACTGTGAAGTGAACAGTCTGGTCGATACCGTAAACTACGCACGGAATGTTGTTGTTTCTCTTAATTTGCTTTGCGGCTTTCTTGCCGAACTCGGTACGAACTGTACCTTTCAATTCAAAATGTTTCATTACTTTATAAAATTATTTATGTACTACTCAGCCACGCACTCGCAGCCCCATCGCACAGTTAAACAAAATTGGTTGCAAAATTACAACATTTATTGGAAATCCCAAAGAAAAATAAATGGATTTTAGGATGCTTTTGCTATGATTCAAATATTAAGATTTCAAATATACAAAAGACTCAACGATTTAAGAATTTAAATGCTTAAAAATCCCCAAAAAACATTATATTTGCGGTGTTAAGATTAATAAAATGATATTCGGTACATTCAAGGTAAAAGAAGGAGTCTGCATTCCAGATGTGGGAATGGAATATCCTACCGATGATCCGTTTCGTCGTCTGCTGAAAGTGGAGGTCGAGGATTCGTCAAAGGGAAAATATCAGTTCGACGAGACATTTCCGTATGTTGACAATTCAATGAGTTTCAAGTTGAACGGCATATTGGGATATTTTGTAAAATGGGTGCTTGTTGCTTTTTGGAATCGCTTTCATTTCGGATTAAGGATAGATGGACGGAAAAATCTCCGCAAATATCGCAAAAAATTGAAAAATGGTGCGATGTGTGTATGCAATCATGTCTTTATTTTCGATGCTTTTGGTGTGAATCAAGCGGTTAGACGATTCCGTAGAATATGGATTCCGATGTTCGCCAAGCATTTCAACGGCAAGAACGGCTGGTTTATGCGCCATGCCGGAGGAGTTCCTATTCCCGAAACCCGTAGTGGTTTGCGAAAGTTCAACGAGGCATTCGACGAGTATCATAGACGCAAGGACTGGTTCTTGATATTCCCAGAGACCGTGCGCTGGAATATGTATGTGCCGATTCGTCCGTTTAAGACAGGTGCTTTTTCAATGGCTTACAAATACGACATTCCTGTTATTCCGTTGGTTTACAGCTATCGCGAACGCAAAGGATTGTACAGATTGTTTGGAAAGCGTAATGAACCATGCGTGACCTTGCATGTTGGTGAACCTATATTTTTCGATAAGAACGCCAATCGTAAGGATGAACTTCTGCATGTATGTAATATTGCCCACAAGAATATGGAGCAAATGGCTGGAATAGAGGTAAATCCGTGGCCGGCTGTGGAAGATTTAGGCTAACGCCGTTTGACGCTTCGCTGTTTCTGAGTTTCTATGTTTAACTTCGTTGAGGGCTTCGCCGTTCAATGGCTACGCAGTTTCTTGTTGTTAAAAACCAAAAACAAGAAACCAGAAATTAGAAACCAGAAACAACATCTTGCTCTTCTGGCTTTGTCGCATTCTTGACCTTCACAAATTGCATACCGACTGACCTTGCACCATCACCATCAGTATCATCGCGGTCTCCGATCATGAGGCAGTGCTGCGGTTCGATTCCAATTTTTTCGCAGACATTCATAAATGCTTCTCGGCAGGGCTTTAGTCCGCCCAACGAAGGTGCATCGAAAAGATAATCAGCCCATTGCGTGTCGAATCCTATTGCATCAAGCTTCTCTTTCACAAATCCATAGTCGGAAAAAACTATGATTTTCACGCCTTTTTCACGCAACGACATGATGTATTCTTTGACCCAAGGTGCAAGATTGTAGTGCTTGCGCAGAATTTTTGCCATTTGTGGCAGATAGCAGTAGAAATACCAGTTTCTTACATTCTTTTTGCCGATAAGGCGGAAGAAATTGTTGTAAAAAGCATCTCCGCTTCCGAAATACTGACCTTTTAGCATTGAGCGAACATCTCTTTCCCGTTTCAATAAGAAAAGTTTTCCACGAAGCAACTGGTTAAGGATGATGCGAATATGAAGATGGGACTTGTTGTACAAAGTCCCATCTAGGTCGAATATGACAGCTTTTATTTCTGTCATTATTTTACAAGTTTATTGAACTTTTCTTGACGCTTTTCGTCCTGTAACAGCAGGTTGAGTTTGAACTGTCCATCTCTTGCACCTTCTTTTATGCATGCTTCCTTGAAATGCTCAAACGATTCAAACTGCAGACGATATGTTACGGCATCTTTCAGTCTCAGTGATTCGCGCTTTGTCTTGTATTCAATGTTGATGTCCTTCAAAGCAGCATCTACGGCTTCGGTGAACTTTTCGGCTTGTTCCTGTGTTGTTTCCTGGTCGGCAAACTCATAGTAGAAGTTGTAGCGCGATTCTGCTAACTCGGCGAAACCAATGAAGAAACGGGTTTTCAAACCAGTTGTATCTTCTGCCTTGTGAACTGCCTCAATGAACTGACGCTCATACAGTTTCTCTCCAGTCATCGTGACAATGCCGTGAGTCTTTTGAATCATGTGCACGGTAGGCGTATTCCTGAAGTTCGGACCAACTTCCAGCAAGTCGTTCATATTATAACGGTACAAGCCTGCGAATGTACTCACATACGGACAGTAGCGCTGACCTTCTACCAACTCGTGCAACTGGTAGAATGTAGGATTTGGATTGTCCATATCTTCTTCCTTTACAAACTCGTAGTAGTGCATATGCGGAAACATCACGCTATTAAGAGTGTCATCCATAACCAATCCGAAACGGCATTCCGATGCGAAATAGCCAAACTCCTGATGCAACATAGTTTTGGGGAATGAATCCTTGAATTTGTCAAGATATACCTTTGTATTTCCGCATTTCCATGTATTAAGGATTTGCATGTTCGGCCAGTAGTGTTTTGGAAGGACATTGCCGTATTTTGCCTTCAATGCACGAAGTTCGGCGGCACGTTTTGGATTAGGTTTGAGGCAAGCTTCCAACTCCTTGCGAATTTCCGGGTCGATGTTGAGGTCGGCCTTAAGTGTGCCATGTTCAATATCGGTTACATATTCATCATAATAGCGGTTGACATTGTTCTGCAACTCAACGATAGTTGAAGGGTTTGCAGTGACAATCAATGTGATGTCCTGCTCGATACCCATGCGCATCAGTACATAGTAGCGTGCGGTGTAGTCGGCTATGCTATATACACACTGCGGATTGCTGTAGAGTTTCTTCACGAATCCGGGGCAGTCTCTTTGCGTTACACCACTTACAGAGCCGTAAACTGTGCCATCGGGAGCATAGCCTTCGATAACCTTGCCAACGATTGAAAGAATCTTGCCAGCAAATACTTTGTGACGGTTCTGGATAAAGTTGTATAGCCAAACCTTGGTCATCTTGCCGTAGATGGTTTTCAGGTAGCGTTCCGTTATTGGAATCCATTTTGGTTCTGCCGTTGACCCTGATGTAGTGGCGTAAAGCACAGGTTTGCCAGGGAACAGGATGTCGGCCTCACCATGTTTGTGGCGTTCAACGTATGGGCGCAAATCCTCATACTCGTTTGGTTTTACTTGTTCGCGGTAACGACGGTACAATTCCGTATCATCATTGGCTTCAAGTATATAGTCGAATTTATGTTCCTTGCCGTAAACGGTATCTTTGGCGTATGTGAGGATTTCACGAAGTGTTTTTTCACTTGCCTTGCGTGGATTCTTTGTCGCTTTCAAAAGAGCGCGATACTGAATACCGCCTGCCATTCCTAACAGTAGGTTCGGTACAATCATGTTACTAGTCTTCATTTTATTTTAATGTTTTTAAAAAGCAAAAATACATAAAATCTTTCACCGAAATAGTTTTTTGCGGTGTATCATTGTATAAAAATGTGGTGAACTGTGTGTCAAGTCGCTGATTATGCAATTTTTATCTTGTCTCCGACTTTAATTTTTTTATCTTTGGTAAAGTGGTTTATTTGGAGAAGTTTCTTGTACTTTATCTTATGTTTCTTTGCAATTTTCTTCAAAGTGTCGCCTTGCTTTACGATGTATGTACCTTTCTCTGATGATGTAGCAGGTTTGGCTATGGCTGTAGCAGTGGCGGTATTTGTTGGTTTACTAGTTGAAGCAGGTTTGGCTGTGGCGGTAGCTGCGGCTGCTGGTTTGTTTGTGGTGGTTGGCTTTGTATTGTTTGTGTTGTTATTTGTTGGTTTTGATGTCGCTGTGGGCTTTGTCGTGTTCGATGAATTGTTGTTGTTTGAACCATTGTTGTTCGAATTGTTGTTATTTGCGCTAGTAGTTGTGGAGGTGGTGCCACTGTTGGTTGATGTTGAACCACCGCTTGATGCAACAGGACTGTTACCTTGTTGCCTTGGGGTGCGAGCTTTTACTCTTTCGAGTTCTGCCTGTGTTATTTCATGTCCTTCAACGGAAGAATATCCGCCCCAGTAGCTATATTCGTCAACTGAAGGATATTCGGGATTGTTTACAAAGTCTATGCTCGTGTCGAATCGGCGGTTGGTGCGGTTGTGCTTGAAAAGCCATGAATATAGATTGTAATAATTGAAATAGTTTATCAGGCTATGTCCGCCACTGGTCAGACGGCTGTATTTCAGCAGATTGGTGCTTCCGCACGCTTTCATGGCCTCGACAACTCTGTCGGAGCATGCAACGGCAGTCGTTTCATCATCAGCGGCATGAATGATCCAAGTTGGAACTTTGTTGAGCCCACAGGGTGTCTTGGCATCGCATCCTCCACAAATACCAACACATGCAGCAACCTCGTCGGGATATTTGTTGACATAGTTTAGTGTTCCCCAGCCACCCATGCTCATGCCAATTACATAGAATTTATTGTGGTCGAATGCATAATGTGCCTTTAGAAATTCGTAAACCTTGTGCAGTTTCACCGAACCCCAGCCTTCGTTTCCGTTGGCATTAGGCTCTACGATAAGGGCGGGCTGACCTTTCAAGATTTCGTAACCGCCTTGTATTGCTGTTATGGAACCATATCTGTAACCACCAAGTCCAATGCTCATGCTTCGTCCGTGCAGAAACATTACAACTGGCATGTTGGTGCTGTTTACTGGGTCGTAGCCAGCGGGTTCGTAAATGGCAAAGTTGTACATATCCGACATGAGGTCGTTGAAATATTCTATTTGCTGAGATTTTGCGATGAATGGCAAAAATGCCAAAGCGATTATCGTTAATGTGCGTCTCATATTTGTTTATATATTTTGTGACTGCAAATTTAAGAAAAAAATGATGCAGACTAAACATCTGCACCATTTTGTTGTCATGAAATGCTATGTCATATATTTATCTACGTGAAGATGAGTGACTTGATGAGCTATGAGAACTCGAGCTGTGTGAGCTTGAGCTGTGTGAGCTAGGAGAACTCGATCTTGAACTGCTTGATGAACTTGGGTGCGAGCTTGATGGGTGGTAGCTGCTGCTTGAATGCGAGCTTGGCGAACTTACCCTTGAGTTACTACTTGGAGAGCTAGTTCTCGATGAATTCGAAGAATTTACTCTTGAGCTGCTGTTAGATGAATTTGTCCTCGAAGAACTTGACGAGTTTACCCTTGAACTGTTGCTGTTCGAAGAACTTGGGCGTGACGAACTCGACGAGTTGTAACTGCTACTCGGTCTCGAAGAACTTGATGAGTTTACTCTAGCGCCACTATTGTTAGTAGGTGTTCTGCTGGTATTGTCGTTTGAAATCCTCGAGTTGCTATTGTTGGCAGGCGTTCTGCTAGAGTTGTCATTTGAAACTCTTGAGTTGTTGTTAGCAGGTGTTCTGCTAGTATTGTCGTTTGCAACTCTCGAACTGCTATTGTTCACAGGCGCTCTGTTATAGTTGTCGTTTGCAATCCTTGAGTTGCTGTTGTTAGCAGGCGTTCTGCTATAATTGTCATTTGCAACTCTCGAGCCACTGTTGTTCGTAGGTGTTCTGTGCGTATTGTCGGTTGCTACCCTTGAGACATCGTTTATTGGAGCTTTCGTAGCATTGCTTCCTACAACTCTTGGGTTTTCACTTTTGATACTTCTGTGATGGTCGCTTATGTTATTTTGGTTTGGATGCCTGTCGTTGAAACTTCCGTTTGGATGCGAGTTACCATATCCGTTGTGTGCTTCTCTGTGACCATTGTATCCATCATGTGGATGATGCGGATGGTTATAGCTGCAGTGATGATGGTGATGGTAATCAGCTATGTGGTGGTGATATTCATGATATGGTCTGTGATGCCAGTGTCTCCAGTAAGTTGGATAATAGCCCCAGTAGTAAGGAGAGAGCCAGAAGTGCCATAATGGATCCCAGAACCAGTTGTAAATTACAGGACGGTATATGTAAACAGGTTCGACAATGTAGTTACGTCCGTAGATGTATTCGTTGCCAATTACTTGAACCGTGATGTTCTTGGTTTCAACATCTTTTTTTACATATATTGTTGCAATGTCTTGGTAGATGTCTTTTGCGAGGACAGCTTGTATCACGATGTAGTGGTCGCCGTTTTCTACCGTTTCGACGCATCTGAGATAGTCAACTTCACCGTCGCCGTTAAGGTCGAGGTTTGAAATTGCTATTGATTCATCGTTGAGTTTTTTCTCGAAGTCCTCTATGTCTTTAGACTCTCCAAAAAGCGATGCCACAGCTTTAAGATCGAAATCATCAGCAATTTCTTCGCTTGCTGCAGTTACCGTTTGTGCCACCGATGCGATACTCATCCCAAGTACCAGACATCCTAATATGATAAACCGTTTCATAACTGTAAATTTTTAATTTGTTCAGTTTGTAAAGTTATAAAAATTGTGCCAAAAACCATGATTTTATCTTACATGATGCAGTTTAAAAAATCTTTAACATTGGTTATGGAAATAATTAAGATTTGTATATGCTCAGATAAAAAAGGGCTGCCTTTGGTTGACAGCCCTATAGTTTGTTTGCCAATATTTTATTTCATCTCTGCGAAATACTTGTAGAACAGCGGAATAGTCTCGATTCCCTTGAGGAAATTTTCGACTGGATAGTTTTCGTTCGGCGAATGTATTGCATCAGATTCGAGACCAAAGCCCATAAGAATCGACTTTATGCCAAGCATTTCTTCGAAACGCGAGATGATTGGAATACTTCCACCACTGCGAACTGGAATCGGGCGTTTGCCGAATACTTCAATATATGCTTTTTCGGCAGCCTTGTATGCAGGAAGGTCAATCGGGCAAACATAGCCTTGTCCACCATGCAAAGGACGAACTTCAACCTTTACATAATCTGGAGCAACCTTCTCAAAGTATTCCTTGAAAAGCTGAGCAATCTTCTTGTGGTCCTGATTTGGAACAAGACGTGTCGAAATCTTTGCAAATGCCTTTGATGGAAGCACTGTCTTTGAGCCTTCGCCAGTGTAACCGCCCCAGATTCCGCATACATCCAAGCATGGACGAATGCCTGTGCGTTCGCAAGTTGTGAAGCCCTTTTCGCCTTTGAGTGCTTTTACGTTTATTGCCTTCTTGTAGTCTTCCTCGTTGAACGGCTTGCCAGCAAGCAATTCTCTTTCCTCTGCCGAAACTTCCAGAACATCATCGTAGAATCCGGGTATTGTAATCTTGCCGTTTTCATCGTGAAGTTCGGCAATCATCTTGCAAAGCACATTGATAGGATTTGCCACTGCTCCGCCGAAAATTCCGCTGTGAAGGTCGTGATCGGGACCGGTAACTTCAACTTCCCAATATGCAAGACCGCGAAGCCCTGTGGTTATGCTTGGGATGTCAGATGCAATCATTCCTGTGTCGGAAACAAGGATAACATCGCCCTTGAGCAAGTCCTTTTGCTCTGCACACCATTCGGTAAGGCTCGGAGAACCAATTTCTTCCTCACCTTCGAGCATGAACTTAACATTGCAAGGTAAAGTTTTGGTTTTCACCATTAATTCAAATGCCTTGGCGTGCATAAAGCTTTGTCCTTTGTCATCATCTGCACCACGAGCCCAGATTTTACCTTCTTTGATAACTGGCTCGAAAGGTTCAGTTTTCCAAAGCTCAATCGGATCAACAGGCATAACATCGTAGTGACCGTAAACAATTACTGTTGGTTTTGATGGGTCGATGATTTTTTCACCGTAAACTATTGGATTGCCCTTAGTTGGCATAACTTCTGCCTTGTCGGCACCAGCTTGCTTGAGCAAGTATTTCCAATGTTCTGCGCACTTTATCATGTCCGACTTGTGCGATGCTTCCGAACTTATTGACGGAATGCGAATCAAACCGAAAAGTTCTTCGAAGAATCTTTCCCTGTTTTCCTTGATATAATCCTTAATGTAAGTCATAATTTTATTGTTTGTTAAATGTTTTTAGTATTTCATTTTGTATGCTCCAGAGAAATAGAAATGACCCTGTATGCCGATTACTTGGTAGTGCTTGTTGAAACTTCCGAACAATGAAACGCCAATTCCTAAGTCGTAAAGAAACTTGAAAGTAGTTTGCACTTCGACATGTCCGCCTATGGTATTTTTTATTAAGGCTCCTGTTGGAATATCGGGATTTTGCACCCATGCGATTGCCCAGCAAGGACCTATGAAGAATGCGAAATTGTACCATCTATCCTCAAAGCGAAGTCCGGCACCAGCATGAAAGTCGTTAAGTTGACGCATAGACCTAAGGCCTCTCAGATCTGGATTGTACCAACTTTCAAAGAAAAAATTTTCGCCAGAGAAATGCCAGCCGACATTAAAATATACTGCCTTGTAGCGGAAATGATATGCAAGAGCCATTGTGCGATTCAGACCTTTCTCGTAGGTGGGTTCGTAGTTTATCTTGTAGCTTACGCCCATGCCGAAAGTCAACCAGTTGCTTCCTTGCTTGTATATCTTGTCGCCGTACTGCACTTCGCTGAACATCTTGTCGTACTTAGACTTCTCCTTGGTCGCACGAGGGTTGGTGTTGTCGGTTTGTGCGACAAGCATTATTGATGTAATGGCAAATAATATGGTAAGCAGCAGTCGTTTATTCATTTTGCATGAATCCTTGTTTTTTCAATACGTCAAGCAGGCACTTTGATGCTTGTTCGTTTCCTGCCTTAGTGTATCTTACATCGGTAAAAACTTGAGCAAGAGTCTGTTTGTTGTTCTCGGCAACAAATTTTTTGTTTGATTCGAGGCTTTCCGTTGTAGCGTAAATTCTGTCGATGTCGGCGGAACTAAAATCATGGTAAGTCTCGCGGTGAACGATTGCTTCAAGCGGAAGTCTTTCTGTTAGCGGTAATTGTTGCTTTGGATAGCCCATAGTGACTGTAGCTACAGGAACAACACCTTTGGGAAGTTTCAGTATTTCGATGATTTTATCGGCATTGTAGATTACCGTTCCCAAATAGCAGATTCCTAGTCCATTGCTTTCGGCTTCGAGGCAGGCGTTCTGTGCTGCGATTATTGCATCAGTGGCGGCTGTCATAAAGGTTAGGAAGTTGTCGAAACCAGCCTCAGCATTTCTATTCTTGCACCAGATTTTGAAGCGGTTGATGTCGGCGCAGAATGTCAGCACTGCCTTGGCGTTTGTGATTGCAGGCTGGCAGAAATGCGTTGGAGCCAACTTTGCTATCATTTCCATGTCGGTGTTCACAATGATGCTGTAAATCTGCATATTGCCAGTATTCGAAGCTCTTGATGCGGCATTAAGAACCTTGTTGAGAACATCTTCGGGAATTTCCTTGTCGGCGTATTCCCTTACCGATACGTGGTCGAAAATTTCCTTTACCATATTATTTCAGCTTTGATTCGATTACTTTTGTTAAAATGTCGGTTATATTTTCACCCATTGTGCGTATCTGCTTTGGAACAATGCTTTCTGCGCTCATTCCAGGAATGGAGTTAACTTCGATGAAATAAGGAGTTCCTTCCTTGATAATGAAGTCGATGCGAACAATACCGCCACAACCTATAATGTCGTAAATGCGAGAAACGGCTTCCTGAACTTTGCGGGTTTCCTCGTCGCTTATGCGGGCTGGGGTTATTTCGTTGGTGAACCCCGGCGTGTATTTGGCTTCGGTGTCGAAATAGTCGTTCTTTGTGGAAATTTCTGTCACAGGGAAAACTTGTTCGTAATCAGGTGTTTTCAGTACACCACACGAAACTTCTACACCCTTTATGAATTCTTCCACAATTATTGTCGTGTCCTCTGTGCGAGCCAAATTTATTGCATCAATGAATTTGTCCTTTTCGTAAACCTTTGTTACACCGAAACTTGAACCTGCAGTTGCTGGCTTTACGAAGCATGGCAGACCGACTTTTTCAATGATTTCGTCCACATCGAATGGATTTTCGCCACGGATTATTGCCATTTTTGCCATTGCAATGCCCTCATCGGCAAGCATTTTCTTGGCAGCAATTTTGTTGAAAGTTATCATTGACGAAAAAACATCGCATGCGGAATATGGAATGCCAAGAATATCGAGCAAAGCCTGAACCTTACCGTCTTCGCCAGGCGAACCATGGAGAGCTAGGTAGGCGTAGTCGAATTTTGTCGGCACACCTTCGATGTCTGCCGAAAAACTATTGATGTCAACTTTGTATTCCTTGCCGCCTAACATGCATAAAAGACCTTCCTTTCTAACATCGATGAGGTAAGGATTGTAAAGATTCCTGTCGAGATTCAGGTAAATCTGGTTTCCGGAATTGAGGCTAATCTGTCGTTCCGAGGTGTAGCCTCCTGCCAATACTGCAATGTTTTTCATATCTATTTCTTCCTAATCTTTAATTTTTGTCCTACTCTTAATTTAGATGGGTCGATTCCGTTGAGGTTGATTATGTCGCTGGCGGAAACGCCGTTATATTTTGCTGCTATCTTTGCTGGAGTATCCCCCTGTTGTACGGTATAGTATTCGTATGCAGGGTCAAGTTTTTGCGGAGCCGTGCTTGCTGGTGTGCTTGATGTGTTTGTTGTCGTCTTTGGCGCACTGCCACGAGTATAGATTTTTAATTTCTGACCAATTTGCAGACGGTCGCTGTAAAGTCCGTTCCAACTTTTGATGTTAGCCACAGTAACGCCATACCTTTTTGCTATGCTTCCTAGTACATCACCAGACTTTACGGTATAGATAGTCGCATTTGTTCCTGCAGGTTGTCCCGATGGAACTCCATATTTGCTGTCGGCGATTGCCTGTGTGATTTTCTGCTTGCAAAACATCGCAGAATCTTGGAAATGGTAAATCGAGTCTTCAAGTTCCATAAATTTGCTGATGTACTTGCGTTGCATTTTCAGCGGATAGTATTGGGTTATTGCAGGTACAATGTCGAGCTTGTACTGAGGATTGAGTTCGCGAGTTTCTTCAACTGGGATTCCGAGAACAGAGTCGAGCTGTGCGAAATGAAGTTGCTGTTTAACCATCACGGTGTCAACATCTTCGTAGAAGTCAATCTTTTCGGGCTTGAAATTGTGCAACTGGTGGTATTCGAACATATACATCATTGCAATGAAGCCAGGTACATAGTTGCGCGTTTCTTCGGGGAGGTAGGGATAAATTTCCCAATATGTTGATTTGCCAGAGCGTTTCATTGCACCGTTGATTCTACCCGGACCTGCATTGTAGGCAGCAAGAGCCAAAGTCCAGTCGTTGTATGTCATGTACAATAATTTAAGGTAACGGCAGGCGGCATCGGTTGACTTTTCAGGGTCCATTCTCTCATCAATGTACGAGGTAATCTCAAGTCCCATGTTTAGACCGGTCTTGTACATGAATTGCCAAAGTCCAACAGCACCAGCAGGAGACTTTGCCTTTGGGTTGAGTGCCGATTCGATTACCGACAAATATTTCAGTTCCAACGGAATGCCGTATGCATCAAGTTTTTCCTCGAACATCGGGAAATACTGGTGCGAAAGACCTAGTAGTTTTGGCGCCAACCTATGTCCGCGTTTTACATACTTGTCGATGTATTTCTGGACATTGGCGTTGTAGACAATATTTATTGGAGTTACAATTTTTTCCACGCGTTCCTTGAATATGGAGTCGGGCAGGTCGGTGTCGAAGTAAGTTCTGTCGTTGTCCTCAAGGTAGCATATCGTATCACGCCCTGTGTAGTAGTACCAATGTTTCAGGTAAACATCAAGACTGTCAACCATATCAAAAGTTTTCTTTCTGCCGTTGCTTTCGGTTGTGTCGGCATTTTGTGCGTTGAGCAGTCCGGCGAGCATTAATATGAAGGTCAGCAGTAATGTCTTTTTCATGGGCTAAAAGTTTAATGAACAGCCTACGCCAAGAATTGGAGTTCTTGTATAAGCAGTATTAAAGGTTTGCGGATAAAAGCGAGCCGAAAGGTTGTCGCCGACATCGAAGTAGAAAAGGTGGGCATCAACCGTTGCGTCAACGATTTGTAGGGCGTAAAGCAGTAGTGTGCCAGCAAGCATGTAGTCGCGTATGGTACGGTTTCTGTCCATGTTGTTCAGAATAGCCTCTTGTGAAAGTATTCCGTAAAACTCATCGTGTTCTCCCTTGTCGCGTTGCATGTAGGCGTTCTTGAACCTTTTGAACTCTTTTTGATTGCTTATCGCAAAGTAAATGCATGTTCCCATTGTTGCATAGACAATAGGCATTTTCCAGTATTTGCGGTTGTAAGCCTGTCCTGCACCTGGCACTAAAGCAAGGAGAGTTGCTGTTTTGGGAGAATGGACTTTTTCCTTTTCCTTCACTTGCTCCCTGCTCAAAGTGTCTATTTGTGCATTTGCACCATAAACAGTGAAAGTCAGTACGATAATCATCAATATTTTTCCTGCACTGCTCAATATGGTATTCTATGAGTTCAACTTGTCGAGAATGGCGATTATGCGCTCGAAGTCGCTGTCATTCTTGAATGGAATTACAATCTTGCCTTTGCCTTTTGTGTTGCGTTTGAGTTCCACATCGGTGGCGAAGCGGCTCGACAGGCTTTTCTGTAGCAATGCGTAGTCCTCGTTGGTGGCGAGCACTTTTTTCTTTTCCTTCTTTTCGACTTTTGCACCGCTATATTCCTTTATGATTTCTTCGACCTTACGAACAGAGAAGTCGTATTTCAGAATCTGGTCGTAAATCATAAGCATGGTTTCCTCGTCCTTTGCTCCGAGAAGTGCGCGTGCGTGTCCCATCGAAATCTTTTCGTCGCGGATGCCAGTCTGGATTTTTGGCGGAAGGTTGAGCAGACGAAGGAAATTTGCTATTGCCGAACGCGATTTACCAACGCGCGTGCTTAGCTGTTCCTGTGTCATCTTGCACTCGTCGATGAGTTGCTGATAAGTTTGTGCAACTTCTATGGCGTTGAGGTCTTCGCGCTGAATGTTCTCAACGAGAGCCATTTCCAGCATCGACTGGTCGGTAACATCGGTTCTAATGTATGCCGGAATCTTTTTCAGCCCAGCAATCTTGGATGCGCGCAGACGGCGTTCTCCCGAAATGAGCTGGTATTTTCCATTGCCCATATCCTTAACAGAAATAGCTTGGATAACACCGAGTTCCTTTATTGAATCTGCCAATTCCTGCAGTGCGGTTTCGTCAAAATCCTTTCGGGGCTGGAACGGATTGACTTCGATTGCATCAATTGGAATATCGTTCTGCTGAGTTGCTTTATTCCTTATTGCTGTTGCATCAGCAGGTATCAGCGACCCGAGACCGCGTCCGAGACCGCTTTTTTTCTTTTTGGTATCGTTTTTCTTGTCTGTCATTTTACTTGGTCATATTGTTTCGTTGCAGAAGTTCCTTCGCGAGATTCATGTAGTTGATTGCGCCGGTAGAGCTGACATCGTACCCGACAATCGACTGTCCGTAACTTGGAGCTTCGCTGAGTTTTACGTTTCTGTGTATTATAGTGTTGAAAACCATGTCGTCGAAATGATGCCTTACTTCGTCGAGCACCTGTTCCGAAATCTTTACGCGCTTGTCGTACATTGTCATTACAAAACCTTCGATGTCGAGGTCGGGGTTGAGGTTCGACTGTACGAGCCTTACGCTATTTAGGAGTTTGCCTAGACCTTCAAGTGCAAAGTATTCGCATTGAACGGGAATAAGCACCGAATCGGATGCGGTAAGTGCATTAATGACTATTATTCCGAGCGATGGCGAGCAGTCGATGAGGATGAAATCGTACTTATCGCGAACCTTGTCGAGTACATTCTTTAATATGTATTCGCGGTTAGGCATATCCAGCATTTCGATTTCTGCACCGACAAGGTCGATGTTTGTCGGAAGCACAGACAAGCCTTCGAGTTCTTCGGATGTAAGTATTACCTTTTCGGGATCTTCATCCTTTACAAGACAATCGTAAAGTCCTGTTCTGATGTTGTTTACATCGAATCCTAATCCCGAGGTCGCATTTGCCTGCGGGTCGGCGTCAACGAGCAGAATCTTGTATTCCAATGCTGCAAGGCTTGCTGCAAGGTTTATTGCTGTGGTCGTTTTCCCTACGCCACCTTTCTGGTTGGCTAATGTTATTATCTTACCCATTTTCTTTCGTTATAAATTGAAATGTCAAAAATAATACATATTGATGGAATAGCCATTTTTTTGATGGCTTGTTTTTCCAATTTGTTCATAACTTTTTTGTATCTTGCTAATAATCAGCAATGATATTTTGGGGGCTGTGAATGGCTTTTTGCTCGGTCAAAGTTTGGTTTCGCTGTTTGGCGATTGCTGGTTTTCGGTTGTCGCCTGAATTTCCGTTTTGTCCTTTGGCGTTTCTGTCTTGTCGTTGTTGAGGAAGGCGAAAAATACTGCGAAAACTATCAGCACGAAAGCTACGATGTGGTTCCATTTTATCGGTTCTCCCTTGAAAACCAATGCAACAATAGCTGTGAAAACTATCAACGAAATGGCTTCCTGAATTATCTTGAGTTGCATCAGCGAGAACGGTCCGCCGTTAATCTGCGAGCCCATGCGATTGGCTGGAATCATGGCACAATACTCGAAAAATGCAAGTCCCCACGAGCATAATATTATCAATATTAGTGGCCACGATGTCGAAATGTTCATCTGCTGAAGTTTCAGGTTGCCGTACCAAGCAAATGTCATAAATACATTTGATACGAGCAATAATAAAATCGTACCGATTCCTGCTGTCATATTTCGTTTCTTTTGAGTCATTGTTAAAATGAAAAATTGCGCAAAGATAAGGGGAATTTTGGATTTACGATTTACGATTTTGGATTTGCGATTTTGGATTTTTTGCACATAAATATTTTGACTACTTTTGCATATTGTTTTAACAAGATAATGATATGAGAAAATTAATGTTGATGCTTGTCGCTGTGCTTTGCCTTTCAATGACGGCAATGGCCGACCAATTGGAGTATATCTATGAACAGGATGCACAGGAAGCAGTGAAACTTTTAAAGAAACAGAAATATGTTCTTTTGTATTGCGGTTGCTGTGCCGATGGTTATGATGCTAAGCAATATGTGAAGATTAAATCTGTTTCGTACCGCTATACCAATTATATGAATTACTACGAGGTCGTGGTCGATGGTGTAGATGCCAATGGCAACAAGGTTTCGGAGACAATCGACCTTGCATATTCGCACATTAAGAAAGGCAAGAACGCTCTTTGCGTAGGGAAGGCTCTTAATCTGGATTGCGACCCATGTGTCGAAAATCTGAAATGGGAATGCCCGAAATTCTAAACACCTTGATTTTACCTTCCTTTCCAGTCACCGTTGTCGGCAATTACTTTCTTTAGCATTTCTACGGCCTTGTCCTGCGGAACATCGCGTATAATAGGCGTTTGTCCCTTGTAGATTATGACATGGTCCTTGGTGCTGCCAACGCAACCATAGTCGGCATCTGCCATTTCGCCAGGACCGTTTACGACACAGCCCATTGTTGCGATTTTCAGACCTTTGAGGTGGGCGAACTCCCGTTTCACGGCTTCCGAAATGCGTTCGAGGTCGTAGTTGGTGCGTCCGCAACCGGGGCAGGAGATAAATTCAGCCTTGCTGATGCAAACGCCAGCGGCTTGCATAATGTCGGCTGAAAAATCACGATTGTCTATCCCTGAAATGTTGCCATTTATGTTCAGGTTGTTTATCTTCTTGTCGATGAGGTTGTTCGCCAATGCTATGCAAGTTTCTGCTATAGCGCTTTCGGCATCTTGCGATTTTGGCGTATAGGTGACATTTCCTATCAGTTCGGGGTAGGGCGGATTTGCTGGATATGCCTTCTTTTCTCCGATTTCAGCAACGAACTTTTGAGCGAAGGTTATCTCGTTTACAGGATTTTCGGTAAGCGAAACCCTTATGGTGTCGCCAATACCTTTGTTTAGCAAATATGCGATGCCGAGGCACGATTTTATTCTTGCGTCGTTGCCCGAGCCTGCTTCCGTAACTCCCAGATGCTGAGGATAAATAGTGCCATTTTCTGCCATACGCTGGTTTAGAAGTTCGCACGATTCTGTCATTACTTTCACATTGCTTGCTTTCATTGAAATGACAAGGTTATGGAAGTTTTCGGCTTCGAAAATGCTGATGAACTCCATGGCGGCTTCGACCATTCCCTTTGCTGTGTTGCCGTATCGCGACAAAATCCTGTCGGATAGTGAACCATGGTTTGAACCGATTCTTATAGCAGTGCCGTATTCGTTGCAGACCTTTATCAATGGCAACAACCTGTCGTGCATTTTTTCTAGTTCAAGGTTGTATTCAAATTCGCTGAGATTCAGTTCTTTGAAGTTGGCTCGTTTGTCAATGTAGTTGCCTGGGTTTATTCTGACTTTTTCAACTATTCTTGCACATTCTTCGGCAATTTGCGAACTGAAATGCACATCGGCGACAAGCGGTTTTGTGTAGCCATCTGCAACTAGAATTTTCTTTACTTCATGCAGACTTTCAATATCGGGCATACGAGGGACGGAAAGCCTTACAAGGTCGGCACCTGCATCAAAAAGTTGCTTACATTGGTTAACAGATGCCTGAATGTCTCCAACAGGAACATTTGTCATGCTTTGTATTGCAATCCTATGTTGCCCGCCAATGCGTAAGTCTCCTATTTTTACTTCTTTAGCGAATTTTGTTTCCATTTATATCATCTTTAATGCTTTGAGAAGTGTGTTTACAATTTCCTCGTTGTCGGTGGGCAGGTTGCCGTTAAGTCCGAAGCCAAGTTTTATGTCCTTCTTGACTTCGGGTCCGTGAAAGTCGCTTCCACACGAAATCATCAGTCCAAGTTGCTCTGCCATATTCTTGTAGGCTTCGCATTGCTTTTGCGAGTGACTGCTGTGATATGCCTCAATGCCAGCAAGTCCATAGCCTTTCTGTTCTTTTATTTTTGCTAGAGTTTTGTCGTTCGGAAGTTTCAATGATTTTGGGTGGGCTATGAATGCCAATCCTCCAGCCCTTTCAATAAGTTCTATACAGCTTCGAGGTGGTAACTTTTTTCTGTCAATGCCTTCCAGTTTTTTGCTGCCCAAGAACTTGCGGAATGCATATTCGATGTCGTTGCAATAGCCTTTTTCGACTATTGCCGCTGCGATGTGAGGCTTTCCAATAGTTTCTCCTTTTGCAAATTTGCGTACATCTTCTATTTGTAAGTCCATGTGAAACAACTGATTGAGCGCAGCAATTATGTTGCTGTTCCTTACTTCCCTTGCATCGCGAAGCATTTTCATTACAGCATTGAACTCTGCGTTGTCGGGATTAATACCATAACCTAGAATGTGCATCTTGCCTGTGTCGATTTCCGCGCTAAGTTCAACGCCCGGGATTACAAGGATGCCGTTTTTTTCACCTTCCGCCATGCATTCCTTAAGGTTCCCGATTGTATCATGGTCGGTTATTGCAATGGTTGTCAGTCCGATGGACTTCGCCTCTGCAATTATCTGCTGGGCGTTTCGACTTCCATCCGATGCAGTAGTATGCACATGCAAATCGAATTTTGGAGCTATGTTATAATTTTCTTCCATCAGTTTTTCCTTCAAATACTTTTATAGCAGGACCTTCGAGCCATATATTTCCATATTCACAATTTTTCTTTTCAAAATATACTTTCAGCGAACCGCCTTTGGCTTGTATGGCTATTGGCGATGGTGTGCCGTATTTTGCGTTGATACACAATGCGGTAGCAACAGTACCAGTTCCACAAGCCAAAGTTTCGCCTTCCACACCGCGTTCGTATGTGGCGATTCGGTAGCCGTTGACGTTGTCGGTAAAGTTGACATTGGTTCGGTTGGGTGCAAAACGCCTGTCATCGGCAAGTTTTCGACCTTCGATTTTGACATTTACCTTATTAATGTCATCGACAAACTTTACAAAATGCGGAACGCCTGTATTTGTCCACATTCCGTCATCGAAAACGGTAATGCCGTTTACATCAATCATCTTGATTTTCACGCTTTCATCGTTGATAATGCTTGCTTCATGTATGCCGTCATCGGCAGAAAATATCATGTTTTTACCAGCAATTTTATGGTCGAAAGCGTATTTTGCAATGCATCTGCCTCCGTTTCCGCACATGCTTGCGGTTTTTCCGTCGGAATTGTAGAATTTCATGGCAAAATCGGCGGTGTCGCTTTTCTCGACATTTATAAGTCCGTCTGCACCAATGCCGAAGCGCCTGTCACATAATGTGCTAATCTCTTGGCTCGACAGGTTCTGCTTGCCATCCCTGTTGTCTATTATGATGAAGTCGTTTCCCGCTCCTTGGTATTTGTCGAAAATCAATGTCATGCTTCTAGGTTTTGAGTTTTGTTTTTGCGTCTGAATGTGGTTATTATTTGCATTATTATGCTGATAATTATTATGATAGCTAATGCTATGTTGCTTGCAAATGAAACTGTTGCTCCAGTCTTTGCCGACTTTGGCTCGTAGCGGAATATGATTTCGTGCTTCCCATGTGGGATTATCATTCCGCGCAGAATGTAGTTGCATCTGAAAAATGATGCTTTGTCGTTGTCAATCGTAGCTTTCCAGCCTTTGGGATAGAAAGTTTCAGAGAAAATTGCAAGTCTGTTTTCGTTACACGATGATTCGTATCGTAGAATGTCGCCTTCGTTCTCCACCAGTCTTATATAGTCGGTGCTGTCGATTGCAAATTCGATGTCAGCAAATTCTGCTTTGTACTTGTCGTTCACGATGGCGGTTTTGCGTGTATCGATATTTTTTAGCTGTGCAAGTTCAAGTTCTTCTGAATTTGCCCATCTGATGCTGTCGGAGAGCCATACGTTGCCAGATGTGTGCGTGTTGACAAGCGGTATTGCATTGTCCGATAGGATTATATACTTGACATTCAACATATCCAACGCTGGTGACTTGAATTTCTGGGAAAATACTTCCTGGATTTCGTCGCTTGTCATTCCGTCCCTTTGTGCCCACGAAAGAATATTGTAGCGAGTGAGTGCAAGTTCCTTGTTTAGAATGGAATCGCAGAATGTTCGATAGCGTTTTGGGCAATATCCGTTAGCGCCACTTATTGAGTTGAACTTCTGATATGTTTTGTTGTCGCTTAATGCAGTACTATAGCGGATGTCGATGACTCTATACGAGTTGTTGTCCTTTCCTATTTGAGAAGCGGCAAAGTCGGATGAGGTTTCTTTGGCGTTTTTTTCACCTTTTTGTTGCAGGTTTGTAATTGTTAGGTCAGCAACGGCGAGTATTGACAATGTAGTAACGACTATCCATCCGTTGATTTTTTTCTTGCGAGCGAAAAATATTACAGTTGCGCCTAGCAGGACAAAAAGTAGCGACTTTGCCGAATCGCGTCTGATGAGAGAAATCCTGTCGTTACGAATGGCGGTTATGTAGTCGGTTTTGAATTCAGCAACAGCTTTGGCGTATTCTGCATCTTGTGGCATGTATGATGCAAGTCCTTCTGCCACTTCTACTTCTGCCTGATTATTTATGTCGATGCTACTGTCGCCTGCAATTGATGGGAATGCAACAAAAATTAGCAGGATGACGGATATTATGCCAGTCGAAATGTAAAGTGCGATTCTTTCTTTGCGCTCATCGCGTTCTGGGTTTTGAGCAATAATTTCATCTGTTCCAATTGCGGTTAATACGGCGATTCCAATTGCCGAAATTATTAAAATATTTGAAAAATGACTAAAATTGTAGAATAATAGAATGTTTTTTGTGATGAAATATTCAATATTACCACACGAAAGTATTATTGCACCGATGCTTATAATTATTGCCCACCATTTGACTCGTTTCTTGTTTGTTATGCATCCGAAAAGGGCCAGCAATATTGCTAAGGCTCCTATGTATAAGCTTCCATTGCTGAAATGTTTTTTGCCAAAGTACGTAGGTGATTTTTCACATATCTTTTTTGCGTTTTCGCTTCCGAAAAACGGTTCTAGCAGATTGAATGTTTCGGAATACGTTGATAGTTTTTTGCTTGATTTCCCGCCCTTTATGTTTGGAATTAGCAAGGAGAGAGTTTCTCCGCCATCATTGAAAAATGCTGTTTCGGTATTGTAGTCTGGATGTTGTTCTGATGCATATTTTGAGTATTCGTATTCCTGAAAAATCGCTTCGCTGTTGGTGAAAAATGCCACTGCGAATACGGCTATGGCGATTACTGTTTGCAGAAGTTTTTCTCTAATGTTTTTTTCTTTTGCAGAAAGTTCTACGATTATGAAAACAACTGCAATGAAGATTGTGTAAGTCAAGAGCTGGTAATGGCAGGTTGCTGTGAGCAATGCGGTGGAAATCAATGTGATTATTGTCCCTAATGCTTTTCTTCCGTTGAACAAGCACGCGATTCCTGTCAGTATATATGGAATCTGGCAGATAGCTGTCATTTCCATGTATTCTCCTGCTTGGATTTCGGCAATTCCATAACTGAAAAGACCAAAAACAAGCGAACCCACAATCGAACTTAGAGGACTTATTTTTAATGAGTTGAGGAAAATGTAAAATCCGATTAGGCTCATCAGAATTAGGAAGAATGGCAGAAAACTTCCCAGTTGTTCGATACTTTGTATGGCTATTGCAAATGGATTTTTACTGTCGATTTTTCCTTGTGATATTGCCGGGCATCCAGAGTACGATTGCTCGTCCCATAGGTTGCTAGAAACAGTGATTTCTTTATTTTCTATATATTGCTTGTTCGTTTCTACCAATAGCATTTTTGAGTAAATGGCAGATATGGCTACGAAGATAATCAACGCCAATATGTGAATTAGCGTTTTCCCTTGTAAGTATCTACCGTGCTTCAAATCCATTGATGTGAAAATAAGTCGAAAAATGAATTTGCGAAAATAATAAATTAATAAATATTTTTTGTTTTTGTTATGTTTAAATGATGTTAATGAAATCTTGTCGTAGTATTTTGGTGAAAAATTTTGATTTTTTATTTTATTGTATCACATTGACAATTAACCGGTTATGCAAAAGACGAAAAAATTTTTATATACAGCAGGCATCCATGCTAAAAAAAAGTCGTTAAATAAGGTGTAGATTGAAAATAAAAATGTAATTTTACGCGGTTTAAATTAAAGGTAAAAAGTGTTTATGAACAGGGTTATAGTCAGTGCGTTGTTAATTGTTGCGATGGCGTTTTCGGCATATTCGCAGGAAGAACAGCATGAAGGACAGCAGTCACTAGGTGCGGGACTTGCTTCCGCAATCAATACACTTACTGCTGTTGACGAAAGTTTTGTTTATGATGAGAGCAAAATGGTTTCCATCCCTCAAACGAATATAAGGATTCAGCCTCCTGAATATTTTTTATATTCCGATTCGTTGCCTGGCTTTATGCATGTCGGCACAATGAGTAGTATTCAGGTTGAGGAAGTAGCAGGTACATCTTATGTTATGATTTCGATGGCAATGGATTCTGCATATTTTGCTTCTCAGGGCATGAAACTGATTTCTGTAGAGCCGGTTGTAATGCACGATGGTAGCGACGGAATGCTTTTTACCGCTGAAATGAAACTACAAGGATTTGTATTTGAAAGACTTATCTTGATGTCAGGTAATTATCATTATACGATGTGGATTAATGCAGGATATATAAAGCTGATGAAGAACAAGATGAGACCTATTGTCCTGCAAAGTATGTTGACCTCTAAAATTTACGAGTAATGCTTATGAAGAAAAGACTATATATAACGCTTGCTATTGTCCTTGCCCTGCTTTCGTCGTGTCGGGTGGCGGCACAGGACGATTCGAATATATTAAGGCATAACATAAACTATCATGTCGATTCGGTGGATATGTGGGGAGGCGGTGATGCTACCTTCATCGATTTCGACTACAACTTGATTGACCTTTGCGTAGGAGGTGGATGCGACAATGACAATATGGAACTTCCTATACACGAAGTTTTCGGATCTGAAGCTTTAGGAATTGCTTTTGATTTTAACTTGTTTATGTATCTGAACTCAACTTTCAGTATGCATGGCTTTTCGAGCGGTTACATCGGGGTTGATTATCCAGTTCAGATAACACTTGATTTCCCCGACCATTATGGATTCGATCATGGAGAAACAACACCGATTCATTCAACATATACCGTTCAGGATGGCTGGGCTCTTGATACACATTTCCCAACTGCAGGTACTATCGCACTTGACCTTGAATATGGATTCGGTGTTGACATGTCGGTTTCGGTAGAAGTGTTGGGTACGACTGTTTTCGAGTTGCCTTTGATTCCACATATCGGTTATCCTGAAGATCCTCAGTTTTTAACCCCGGTACCTCATGATTCAATAGCAGTGCTTTACTTGAATGCAGCTACTGGCGAATATGCTTATCCGTGGTTTGATGAGGAAACTGGTATGCCTTACATAAATACTGGATTTCTTGGTAACGGTGATTCGCTTGTAATACATATTCCCGATTATTTTGGAATCGGTATTACAGCCGACATAACAATACCATACGTAGAAACAGAAGACCGAATAGATGGACAATGCTTGTACGCTGAAGGTGATGACCCGTGGTTCTATATGCACTGGAACTTGTTGCAGTTTGTAAGGTTTATTGGCAATGCCATAGGTCAGCCCGAAATCGGAGAGATAGTTGACATACTTGAGGGACAAACGTTTGAGTATCCTATTTATGAAGATTATGTGATTACCGTCGAATACTATATTCTTCATGCGTCCTTGGAGATGACACTGGCTTTGGTGCAGGAATTTTCCTTCTGTCCCGATATATTGGCCACCTTGCGATTTGCAACTTCGTTGCCATTCTATGAGGAGACTCCAGGGGGAGATATTGTGCAGGAAGGAGAGTCGGATGTGATAACCTTTACGGTAAACAACGACTTGTACATTACCTATCCGTGTTACGGTTGGGATTCTTTACAGGTTTACGATGTTACTTATAATATTCAAAGTGGATTTAGAAACCATACCTTTAATAATCTCCGTTTTGGTATTAACTTACAGGTGTTGCATATTCAAATCAGCATCCCCGGATTTGATGGCGGCGGTTTGTTCAGTGTTGTAACAATGCCAGAATTCCAGTTGCCCGACATTGAAGGTGGCTACGAAATCGCCGACGATGCCTTTGCTTCTTCCTACGATTTGGTGGGTATTGATGTGGAAAGGTATAGCGAAGAACCAAGAACACGAGCAGGTGACAGTCGATTCGATGTATGTATTCCAAGCGATTGCGGAGCACTGATTGACAGTGTGTTTAATTTGGGTGATATTGACCTCGGTTTCCTTGGTATAGATCGTGAATGGGATTTGCAGTTCCCTGCTAACCAGTACAATGTGACATTCCCTGGCACATGGCTGTATCCTCGTCCCGAACTCGACATTGAAGTTAATTCTTCGAATGTAATCTGCTATGGCGACAATTCTGGTGTTATTGAAGTCACTGCAATTAATGGAGCTCCTAACTATACATGGGAGTATTCAGAAGGAACTGTTAATGTTCATGCTGGTCCAACCGATGTAATAAATGTGTATTCAGGATATTACTATGTCACATTGACAGACGTATATGGTTGTACGGCTGCAGGTGAAGCGAATATTCTCGAAGCCAACTCACCATTGGAGAGCATGACAAGGTCTGACGATGTGCTTTGTCATGGCGATGCGACAGGTAACCTTTATGTTACGGCATATGGTGGTGTACCACCTTATAGCTATTTATGGTCAAATGGTAGCACACAGCAGAATCCGCAGGGAGTTCCTGCAGGCTTATATACGGTTACGGTGACAGATGTTTTAGGTTGCGAACACATTGACCAAGTTTATGTAGATGAGCCGGATGCTCCTCTTGAGATAACCGATGTTTATATTATGAATATCAGTTGCTTCGGATTCAGAGATGGTTCAATCGACATAACTGTTGAAGGCGGAACGCCTGCTTATACCTACTATTGGTCAAACGGATATACCGTTCAGGATTTGCATAATGTTCCAGCAGGTGCATATACGGTTACGATTACTGATGCAAACGGTTGTTTCGTAATTTCAACCTATATTGTCGAGCAACCCGAACCGCTAACACTTACACTAGATGTTCGCGATGTCAGATGCTATGCCGAAAATTCAGGCAGCATCGACTTGACTGTGACAGGAGGAACAGAACCTTATTCATATGAGTGGAACAATGGAGAGATAACCGAGGATTTGTCGGAATTGTATGCAGGATTCTACATTGTAACAGTAACAGATGCTCATGGCTGTGTTGAATATGCCATGGCTCAGATACACCAGCCGGCTTTGCCGTTGCATGGCGACATAACACCAACCGATGTAAGATGCTACGGTGAGGGTAACGGCGTGTGCGACCTGAATGTATTCGGAGGAACTCCACCTTATTATTATACATGGAACACTGGAGCTATATCCGAGGATATTGACAATCTTGTACCTGGATTGTATTCTGTGACAATTAATGACGAAAACGGATGTCTTGCTTATGATACCGTACATATTTATCAGTCGGAGTTCCCGTTGACAGGTCAGATTTCGGGTCGGGATGCTTCGTGTAACGGTTATACAGATGGAAGTGTAATGTTTACAGCCGCAGGTGGTTACGAACCTTACCATTACGAATGGTCAAACGGACTATGGCAGCAGAACCTTGTCGGTGTTCCTGCTGGAACATATACGGTGACTGTAACTGATGCCAATTTCTGTCATGCAGAGTATTCGTATGTGGTAGGCGAACCTGAACCATTCTACATACAGATGATGGACGACTTTACAATTTGTCATGGAATGCCTACGCAGATTGGTATTGGCATTGTGTCGGGCGGAGTACCTCCATATACAATAACATGGAGTAACGGTGAAAACGGAATGACAACCGAAGTTATCCCGACTCAAACAACAACCTACTATGCTTCGGTTGTTGACGCAACGAATTGCTCTAGCGCAGAAATGTCAGTAACTGTTTCTGTTCTCGACCCGATAACGCTAGATGTTACATTGCTGTCTGATACTTTGGTATGTCCAGGTGATAGGTCAGAGTTTGATATTAGAGTGACGGGAGGAGGCATTACTGTCGATGATTTGTATGTAAATGGCGAGCAGTTGAAGATGCCGTATGAACCGATAGTTGATTTTGATACAGTGTTCAATTTTGTTGCATACGACAGTTGCCGTTACGATAGTGTTGTAATACCTATTAAAGTACATACATTTGAGGAAGTTCCGATAAATATCACTGCTGATGTTATTGAAGGTTGTGCTCCGTTGCAAGTTTCGTTTAGGGAAAATACTCCTGATGTTGGTCAGACATATCTCTGGAACTTTGCTGACGGTGACTTTGAAAACATGTCGTTTGCAAAGAATCCTAAGCATACCTTCTATAATTCTGGATTGTACAATGTAAGACTTGAAGTTGCTTCGTATCAGGGTTGCAGACGCGACACATCAATTGTGATTACAGTATTCTCAATTCCTGAAGCCGACTTCAGGGTTGACAGGGCTAACATTTCAATGTCGAGTCCGATTGTCAATTTCACCAACTATTCGCATGGTGGTTTCTGGAATATGTGGGATTTCGGTGACCATTCCACATCCGCGTCTTCAAGTCCTGTTCATACATATACGATGCCTGGAACCTATCATGTAGTGCTGACGACTACATCGTTGTATGGTTGTACCGATACGGCAGGCGTTGATATTCAGGTAAGCAATGAATACAACATATTCGCACCTACGGCATTTACTCCAAACAACGATGAAATAAATGAAACATTCCGACTGTTTGGTACTTCAATCGACCCCAACAATTATACCTTGATAATATATGACCGTTGGGGTGCAGTACAGTTCAAATCAACAAACATGGAAGAAGAATGGGACGGAACGGATGGAACTCGTCCATGTCCCGAAGGAGTTTATACTTGGCGGGCATACTTCAAGGATATGTTTGGAATTGATTATGAAAAGATTGGAACGGTGATGCTAATCCGATAATAAAAAAAGCGATGCAAAATTTTTTGTATCGCTTTTTTGTTTATATTTATGCCATCAAACTTTAAAACAAATTTACATATGGATAACAGACTCCCTTTGATTCAAGAAGCCGACCTGAAAGGCAAGATTGTGCTTGTCAGGGTTGACCATAACGTAGTTAAGTCGGGCGTAATACACGACCCCTACAGAATTGATGCTACTTTCGGAACTTTGTTCTACATACTTTCCAAGGGTGGAAAGATAATACTCATGACGCATGTCGGTCGTCCAAAGGACAAAAAGACTGGCAAGATTACGATTGATGCCAAGACATCCGTACAGCCGATTGTCGATTATCTAGAGGATAAGTTGCACATTAAGATAGAAGTTCCTGATTTCTATTCGCACGAAGATAACGGTTATCTCAGCATCGAGACCAATGTGAACCACAGCATACGCCGTTTGCGCAACCACGATGTGGATATGATTTATTTGCCCAATACGCGTTGGTTTACTGGCGAAGAGGCAAAGGGTGAGGAACAAGACAGGTTTGCTAATCAGCTCGCAGGTCTAGCCGACATTTATGTAAACGATGCATTCGGTAGCTGGCAAGCGCATGCTTCTACGGTTGGCGTTACAAAGTATTTACCGTCGTATGCTGGTTTCCTGATGCAGAGGGAAATAGAGAACTTGAATCGTATTTTCGATGCAGAAAGCCCGTTTGTAGCAGTTGTAGCAGGTAGTAAATTTGACACAAAAATTGATTCCTTGTATGCTCTGCTGAAGAAAGCAGATAAATTGGTACTTGGCGGTGTCATTTATAATGCATACCTGTGTGCAAAATACGGCTTCAAGATTAAGGGCGTTGAGGAAGATGATGTGAAACTTGCAAAGGAATTTGTTGATTTCGCTCAGCAGTACCCCGGTAAGGTTGTTGAAATGCCAATTATCTGCGAATCGGATGTATTTGGCGAGAGAGTCGAGGGCAAGTATAGAATCCACGACATCCGTAAGGTCGCTCCCGGTACTGAATTCAATTGGGTTATGGATGTTGACCCGCGTTGCTACGATGAGCCAGAAATCATCGATGTTTTCCACTCTGCAAAGACGATATTCGTAAATGCAGTTATGGGCTTTGTTCCGCATTTCAACGAGGGAACAATCGCACTTGATACGATTATCGACCAGAATCCGCAGGCTGTGAAGCTGTATGGCGGTGGTGATACAATGCAGGAGCTAAAGAGACTGTTGCCTGGTTTGTACATCATGGCACTCGACAGCAAGGACTACTACATATTTACAGGTGGTGGTGCTGTGTTGAAGGCAATCGAACAGAATTCTCACCTTGGTATTGCCCCGATTAAGGCATTGATAGAGTCGGCAAAAGGATAGGTTTGTTTAGATTAATAATATGGAATGCCCGACTATTATCGGGCATTTTTATTTGTACGATTTTAATTACATTGACTTCAATTGAATTATTGAATTATTGATTTTTTTCTTAACTTTGCCTCATCAACAAAAAACAGGAGGATAAAAATATGGCTATAGATAAAGCTACACTTGAGCAATACACCAATGCTTACAAGAATTTAGTTGATGACATGAAAAGTAAGAATATTACTGGCAAACACTATGATGAAGCAGAACGAAGTTATAACCGTATGATTGAATTAGGAGAACAATGTTCTGACATGACCGATTTCCAGACAAAGGTTAATAGTGAAAATTTATATGGTAATATTACAAATTCATACTCACAAGCAATTACAGAATACATGCAACAATCAATGGGAGCGGCAGCTGCTCCGTCTGTTGCCAGTGGAATTGGTGCTACAGTTGCCTCATCAGTAATTGGCAGTGCAATTGGTTCAGCTACCGCTAATGTACCTGGTCTAAATGCAATTCCAAGAGGTGTAGTATCATCAGGCACTGTTAATATTGCCGTTGACAAGGCAAAAGGACTCTTTTCTTTCTTTAAAAAGAAAAAAGACGGTAACGATGATGATTCAAGGCAATATAAAACGAGGAGAACATAATATCCTCGTTTTTTTATGAAGGAAGTATCAGAACTTTACTTTTAGATTTTTTTGCAATGGACTTTCAGTCAACAAAAGCTTTACTTGATGAACGGTACGAAAAGTTTGCTGTCGCAAGCTTCGTGGATAACGATCCTATACAGATTCCGCATTCATTTTCTCGCAAGGAGGACATTGAGATTAGCGGATTTTTCGCATCGATGATTGCGTGGGGCAACCGTAAGATGATAATAAACAACGCAAAACGCTTCATGCAACTTATGGACAATGCGCCATACGATTTCGTCATGAACTTCGAGGCAAAGGACTTAAAGGCACTAGATGCTGCAATACACCGTACTTTCAATGGAGACGACATGCGCTTCTTTGTGCGCTCGCTGGCAAACATTTACCGCAATCATGGCGGACTCGAAGCAATTTTTTCCAGATACAAGGAAATGGACAAGAATCTTATCAATGTTCATTCTGTGCTGTTTGAGATTCCACACGAAGCGCGCAACATGCGCCATATTTCCGACATTACCAAAGGCTCGGCTGCCAAACGACTCAATATGTTCCTACGCTGGATGGTGCGCAACGACGGGCGCGGAATTGATTTCGGTCTGTGGAAAGGCATTAGCCCTGCCGATCTGCTAATTCCTCTCGATGTCCACTGCGGACGTTGTGCCCGCGACCTAAACCTGCTCACCCGCAAGCAGAACGACTGGAAATCGGTGCTTGAACTCACAGAAAATCTTCGCAAATTCGACCCAGCCGACCCGATTAAGTACGACTTTGCACTTTTTGGTTCTGGCGTAAACCAAAATCCAGTTGTCTGATGCGTGACGACTTCTTCACATTCAAGCAATTCCGTGTAATGCACCGCAAATCGATAATGAAAGTCGGCACGGACGGTGTATTGCTTGGAGCGTATGTGGATTGCAAAAACGCAAGCCATATTCTCGACATTGGCACAGGCACAGGCTTACTTTGCCTTATGCTTGCACAAAAATGCAATGCTACGATTCATGGTATCGACATAAATGCAGAGGCAGTAGAAGTAGCAAAATACAATGTAGAACAAAGCAACTGGAGCGAGAGAATAAAGATTTTTCATTCATCGGTGCAAAATTTTTCACCAGATGCCAAGTACGACCTAATAGTGTCAAATCCTCCGTTCTATACCACCGATGTCATTGCTCCAGAAAAAGGCAGAGCGCTTGCTCGTCACGATGTAAGCCTAAATATCTCAGATTTGGCATTGGCAATGAGTCGATTTTTGTCATCCGATGGTCGCTGTTATGTGATTTACCCCACCGAACAATGCCTGCAATTCGAAAAAGAAACAGAAAAATTGGGATTATATGCAGCCGCTAGGTTATATGTTTCATCGCATCCGGATACTCCACATATCCGCACAGTCATAGAAATGAGCAGGGAAAAATGTACACCTATTTGCGATACGCTATTTATTGAAAATGGAGCACGCCACGACTTCAGCGAGAAGTACAAACTTCTAACAAAAGATTATTATCTGAAATTCTAACAATTAGAAAAGTCCGAGAGTGAGAGCAAGATAAACTCCCGGGGCATTAAGAACCGATTGCTTATATAGTTCTGGCGTCTTTACCTTAATGTGGAACTGGTAATTTATTCCGAGCGAAATCTTAAGAATGTCGGTTATCGAATATTCTACAGCTGCGGATGGAACAATTGCGACAAACCCAGCCTTGTCATACCCCTTACGGGTTACCGAGTTTACTAATGCCGATGAACCATAACCAAGTTTTATATCAGTAACAAGATGAAAATCATGGTCGTTGAAAAAAGGATAGCCGAAATATATACCGCCATGACTTTGTCTCAAGCTATATGGATTTGAATCAATTCCTATTATTCTGACAGTATTGCTCATTCCATCGAAATATGCACCGATGCGGAAATCCTTGACAATAAAACCGCACGAACCGCCAAGCGTTATCGACATTCCTTTTTCCACAGGGAAGAACTGACCATCAAATGTACAGAAGCCCCCCTGCTGATATTCATCGACCTCAACCTGCGCAAAACCGACAATGTAAAAAAAGGATAGAATTAGTATAGCGGCAAACTTTTTCATCATATTACAAACTTCAAAACCGATTTTACTATGTTACAACCAAAAAACAGCGGAACAATGTCCGCTGTTTTTATTTCGATTTGTTTTTATCTATTAATTGAATCCGCCCAACTTGATGATGTCGATGCGCTTGTTTACGCACATAACAGGAATCTTGGCAGCAAGAGCCTCGTTTTCAGGATTCTTAATATCCTTAATATACGACTTATACTGGTCGGTCATGAAGATAACCAAGTCGCATTCTGCTTCGTTTGCATACTTGTACATTTCGTCCGAGAAATTCTTCTTGCTTTCAAGGAATTTGATGTCATAGTCGATAAGGCAATCGTTGAACATGTTCTCTGCAAAAGTAATGGTGTTCCTAATGTCCTTTCTGCTGAAACCGTCGGTGTCTCTATAGGAAATGATATACACCTTGCTTTCGAACAATGTATTCAGGTATTTTACCCACTGTACCCTGATTCTCGAAGACTTGTCAGCATCAATCGGGATAAGTATGCGGTCATATTCTCCGTAAATTGGAGGATTCTGCACCAGAATAAAAGGAATAGTGACGAACTTTTCGACAATCTTGATTGCCTTTTTCAAGTTCTTTATTCCGTGAGTTCCCATTACAGCAAGGTGGGCATTTATCTCAGTTCCATACTTATATATTTCCTTGTCAATGTCACCCTTTCTTACTTCAACGGTGATTTCCAAGGTTTCCTTGTCTTTCTTAAAATCGTCTGCTATCGCTTGCAACTTTGCCTTAGCGGGTTCGATTTCATCCGTTTTCGAGACAATGTGAATCAAACTGATAGGATTGTTGTGTGTTTTGCCAATCATATAGGCGTGCTCGAGAGCATAGGCGCCTACCTCTGTAAAGTCATGCGGTACTAATATCGGTCTCATACTTTCCTTATTATGAAGTAATCAATTAAAAAATAATTCTCATTGTCGGCAAATTTATGAAATATTTTAGTACCGACAAAAGATTTGATATTTTTTTTTGTTTTTTTGTTAACAAATGAAAGTTAATGGAGGAATGGCTTCGCCAGTTTCTGAGTTTCTACGGCTTACGCCTGTTTCTAGGTTTAACTCCGTTGAGGGCTTCGCCGTTCTATGCCTGCGGCGTTTCTATGGGCTGACGCCCGTTTCTAGGTTTAAGGTTTCTCGCTACGCTGTTTCTAAGTTTCTTGTCTAACAATATTATTGTCCAACTATTTTTTCAGACAGGTCTTCCGCAAGACTGCATGCCATTAGCCCCCTATCACATTCTTCATCGTCCTTAGCTTGTGGGTGTATTTTTTTAGTTCATCGTTATAAATGCCATTATGGTCGATGCGGTCAATGCGAACTTTCTTGGACGCGTGAATTATCTCGGTAGGCGAATACACGATGCCGACATGCACGATATTGCCCTCATCGTTGTCGAAAAATGCAAGGTCACCGGGACGGGCTTCCATGACGAAACTCATTGTCTTGCCTTCCTTCACCTGATCCGATGCATCGCGAGGCATAAGCAAACCCGACATTCTATAAACCAACTGCACAAAACCGCTGCAATCGATTCCCCACTGCGAGCGTCCGCCCCAAAGGTAAGGAGTTTCAATCAGGTTCTCGGCATCACGGATAATGCTACGGCGGATGTCGGTTTCGGTACGCTCGGTCATATCGCTGAGTATATAGTAGTTATTGTTGCCTATGTTGAAACTGCGGTCGGTAAACGCCGACTTAGGCAGCAGCGAACCCTTAGGAACAAAAATCTGGTTCTTCTCGTTCTTTATCATCATGGTAGGCACATCGCGCACAACATAACACTCGTTGACATACGAAGCCTCGTGATTTTCACACACAAATGCCGAAATCGTAACCGTTTCAATCCAACCTGTATAGTTGTCGTGCAAAAGACGGATTTTTGTCCAGTCTGAATACCTTGCAACAATCTCGAACACCTCGCCAAAAAGCACCTGACTTACCATTTCAGACCTGTGCGACATTCCTGCACGCAACGGAAGATATGCATATTCGCAAATGCCCAATTCCATAATTAACTATATATAAGATACTTACTTCTAATTTTCTTAAAATTCTCAAGTCCATCCTCCCACGAACGCCTTATTTCTTCTTCTGGCACACCGTTTTCAATCTGCTTGCGGAACTCCTTGGTGCCGACAAGTTTTTCGAGCATATTGTTCTTGTTGAAGAAATTGGGTTTATCGGGGAACAATTCGTACATCTTGATTATCATCGACACATTGAACTTGTCAACACTCCAATCAAATATTGCTTCGTCATCCGAAAGATTAAATCCATAGCACTCTTTTCCGTTAAGCAAAGGATTGGAAGCTCCAGCATTGGGTTGTGGCGTAAATGTAAAAGGATTTTCAATCACATCCTTATACAGCGGATGTCCCAAAACTTGGAACTGCATGTCTGTTCCTCGACCAACGCTTATGCAAGTTGCCTCGAAAATGCAAAGCGTAGGATAAAGTTCTATGCTTCGAGCGTTTGGCAGATTTGGCGATGGCTTGATTGGCAGTTTGTACTTGCGATAGTGGGTGTAGTTCTGACACGGCACAACGGTTAGATTGCACACAAGTCCACCCTTCAGCCAGCCTTCGCCGTTTATCATCTGTGCGTACTCGCCGATTGTCATGCCGTAAACAATCGGAACCGGGTGCATCCCGACAAACGAACGATAATTTGCAGTATCAAGCACAGGACCATCAACGTATGATGCGTTCGGATTCGGACGGTCAAGCACAATTACTGGAATATTCGATTCGGCACATGACTCCATCACATAATGCAAGGTAGAAAGATAAGTGTAGAACCTCACCCCTACATCCTGCAGGTCGAAAACCACCATGTCAACATCTTTCAGTTGCTCCTTGGAGGGCTTCTTGTTGTTTCCGTAAAGCGAAACCACATCAAGACCAGTCTTTTCGTCCTTTCCACTATCCACTTTCTGACCGGCATCGGCAGTACCGCGGAAACCATGTTCGGGACAAAATGCCTTCACCACATTCACGCCTTCCTTCAAAAGCATATCCGCCAGATGAAGCGTATCGATGACACTTGCCTGATTTGCCACTATTGCCACTCTTTTTTCCTCAAGCATAGGCAAATACATATCTGTATTATATATTCCAGGGAAAATCGGCAAAGCCTCCACCCTATCTGGGTTTTCGGCTGGAACATCAACGGTTTGGTTCTCGAGCGCACCTGCATTTCCGCATGCCGAAACCACAAGTGCCACAAACATTACCGCCAGAAGAGAATATTTCATATTAATTCCATTTTCCACAAAATTAGGTCAAAATAAAACATCAAGCATCGGCATATCATAAAGTTAATAACAAAGCGGTGTTATTTGGAACTGTTAAATTTCTAAAATATTTTTTGCCATGTAATACAAATGCATTATATTTGCGATCTAAAGTATTACAAAATAATGCACATTATGGAGGCAACAATTGTCAGACAACCAGCATCATTCCGCTTGCGCACAGACCTGTTGGAAGGTTTGAAACGCAATGCCGCACGCGAAAACCGTTCTCTCAACAACTATGTGGAGAGCGTCTTACTCGACATTGTTTATAATGAGCCTAACGAAACGACAAAAGCCGCAATCGAGGAAGCGATGTCAGGGAAAAACAAAAATAAGGTATATACGGATGTGGACGAAATGATTAACGACATTCTTAACGAAGACGAATGAAAAAGATACAACCAACCACACAATACAAGAAAGACCTAAAAAGATACAAGAACAAGCCAAAGAAATTGGAAGCTCTTAAAGAGGTCATTCTTATGCTAAAAGACGGAATCCCTATTCCTCCCGAATACCATCCTCATCCGCTTCAAGGCAATTACAAAGGTTGCATAGAATGCCACATACAAGGCGATTTCCTGCTAATCTGGATTGATGAGAAAAATGACATCATTGAATTGGTACGACTTGGAACTCACTCCGAATTGTATGGGAAATAATCCTTTTAGATTATTTCACCATTCCATAGCATTTTAAGGAAATCGTAAACATAAATGACATCAATGTTATCGTCTGTCTGCCGAGTAATATTGTCAAGCGATACAATGATTAGTCGGAAATCGGGGTGTTCTTCGCGGAATGCACGCAATCCCTTCAGGTGTTTGTTTTGTATGTCGTCCGATGATTTGATTTCAATTGCAACTATGTCGCCCAATATTGCATCGACTTCTATTCCTGTGCTTGTTCGCCAGTACGACAACTTGTTTTCGTTCCGGGTGTAGCCAATGTATGCGACAAGTTCTTGTATAACAAGATGTTCAAAAGCGTGACCATATTCGTTTGTGCCTCGTACAATTTCTTTACGATGTAGCAAATGGTTGACTACGCCTATGTCGAAAAAGTAAAATTTGGGAGCACCTACCAGTCTTCGCTTTATTGTCTTTGTATAGGCAGGAACCATATAGCCTATAAGCGTATCTTCGAGTATCGAAAAATATTCCTTTATTGTGTTTGCGCTAACCCAGCAGTCGGATGCGATATTGCTATAGTTAACAATTTCTCCGTCTGTGATTGCAGCCATATCCAAGAACTTTTGAAAACTATTTAGATTCCTTACAAGTGCTTCCGCCTTTACTTCTTCGCGCAAATACACATCAATGTATGCCGACAGTCCCGAACTTGCATCATCGGCGAGATAAAAAGCGGGCATCATTCCGTTTGTTACTGCCTTGTCGATGCTAAAATCTGGTATTTCGGCACTAATCAGTGGATATAGGTAGCACGGCAATGCTCGGCCTCCCAAGGTGTTGTATCCTTTGCGGCGCAATTTTCTGGCACTAGAACCGCACAATATAAAACGAATACCACTTTGCGAAATTAATCTGTGAACTTCGTTAAGCAGCAATGGAACCTGTTGTATTTCATCTATTATTACCGTTGTGCCTCTTGGAACATTTTTAAGTTTGTCGTACAGCAGTCCTGGACGGCGGGAATATCTTGCCAAAGTGTCGGTATCCAAAAGGTCTATGTATATTGCATCTGGAAACTGCTGGTGCAACAAAGTTGTTTTTCCGGTTTGCCTTGCTCCGAACAAAAACATACTTACTCCTTCATCTTTGTTTATCAAATATTTACGAGTTATCATACGCCGTTAGTTTTGTTGTTTTATAAAAAAATAACCTTGCAAATTCGCAGTACCACTTCGGATTTTCCTTGCAAATCCGCAGTAGTACTTCGGATTTACATTGCAAATCCGCAGCAAAAATAATATTGCTTTTGGAATAAAGCAAGTTTTTTTGAAAATAAATCCCTATGGATATTATTCACAATCTGAATATCCTCGGCTTCCTTACTAGCCGATTCATATCATCGAGCAAGGCGGAATTGGAGAAAACAATGCCATCTTGATTTTGTGTGCCGTAAGAATTGTGTGCATGTCCGAAAAGATGGTAGCAAGGCTTGACTTGCAAAATTCTGTTCCGCAGCATGACATTTCCCCAATGTGTGCCAGCCGACTCATCTAGTATCATGATTGGCGGTTCGTGAGTGACGACCACATCAGCATCTGTGGGAATGCGATCTTCAGGATGGTTGTACCCCAGTCCGAAGAACTTAATGCCATCAATGGTAACACTGCGGTCCTGCAGGAAATGAACATTATCGGGCAGGTCATCGATATTTTCCGCATCCCAAAGGCAGAGGTCGTGGTTGCCAGTTACGAAAATTTTATGAGGATACGGCAAGTCAATCAGCCAGTTCAAAAAGTCGAGCACCTCTTCCTCGGTGCCACTATTGCTGATGTCACCGCTATGAACGATGACATCGGCACTTGGCAAATCTTTTATCTTTCGGTGAAGACCGTGAGTGTCGGAAAGGTGAAGGAGGTTCATTAGAATCTTTATTTAGGCAATTTATAAGGTTCTTGGGGCATGTGACAATCTATGTAAACATTATAAATACTTTTTTTTAATTCTTCTGATATTTGTAAATTGTTATACTCTTCTTGCCACTTTCTTTTCCATTTTTCAAAATTATCAACATTTTTCTTACCATTAACATCGTAACCATTGACAAAATTGATATATAACAATTTGGCATCAATTCCTACTTTATTACAAAAATTAATAAAAGCCAATCTGTTTGCCAATTGATAACAATTAGATTTTTGCCATTCTTCTGCTAATGATTCACCGCAAGTATCTTGGAAAGCATTTATGATTGTTTCAATACTTTTCTCACTTTTAGCAGAACATTTCTGATTCGCCTCCTCCAAATGGGCTTTTGCTTCAACAAAATACCATATTCCATTATGAATGAATATACCATCCCAGTTATGTGAATTTCCTGTTTGTGGCCAGTATTTTCCCATTCATCACGAATTTTTTCAAAGTCTGATAATCCTTTAAAACAATCTATTCCACAAATTTCTCCATCACGAGAATCTCGATTTAAATCAATTGGATAATCTAACCATTCAATTGCCCCCTCTCCTATTTCTTTTCTAATTGCATCGTTTAAATAATTACGATGATGCCCAAGATAGCGTAATAACTGAAACTCGCTACCATAACCCAATCTCATTTCTGCCATAGTTCTTTATTAATGGACTTCTATTTTTAACATTCACATGCCATATCTCCAGACTCTGCGAAGTCCGTTAAACAGAATTTAAAGATAACGACACAACAAATATACAAAAATCTTCGTTATACACATAATATTCATTCAGACTTTCGCTCTCTATCCCTTTCATCATCCACCTCCGTCCTATACTTTTGCAATTTCTGCTTTTCAGAGAAATACCACTTGGCAATGAGTTGCAACTGATATTCGTAGGCAGTGCCCGGGTCAACAAGCAAACTCATCCCCAAAAAGTTCCCTAAAAAATGTTCGTACGCGACATAAAGCTCGACACCGTTATTGGCTTGCATCACTGGCTCCAAATATTTCGCCAGCATTAAACCAAACACAAACTGCTCCTCGGGAGTTGCATACTCCTTATAGACATCTGCCATTCGTTTCGCAGTTTCTCCATCCAACCACAAACATTGATCCTCGTAGGGTGTTGTTGTAATTTCTTGCGCACTAACACTCTGCACGCCAAACAAAGCAATCACTAATACCAATAAAAATTTAATTACATTCCTTTTCATAACCATTTTCGGCTTAATGCTCAAAAAGAGACCTAAAATCCTTGTAAGTTATTGATTTTTATTTGTATTATGGCGGTCAAAAGTTTCATGGCAAAAAAAATGCTTTCATTGCGGGTCAAATAAGACAA
>JAFZLK010000026.1 GCA_017551515.1 Bacteroidales bacterium
AGGTGCTACTGCAACACTTACCGCAATACCAAACCAAGGCTACCGTTTTGTTTCGTGGAGCGATGACAACACCGAAAATCCGCGTACAATTATCGTTACGAGCGACAGCACGTTTGTGGCAAACTTCGAGGCAGAACAGGCGCAGCAATACACGATTACCGTCTTGTCAAACAACGATGAATACGGCACTGTCTCTGGCGGCGGAACATACGAGGAAGGTACTGATGTTGTAATAACGGCAATGCCAAACGGAGGGTACATATTTGTTTCTTGGAGCGATGACAACACCGACAATCCAAGGACAATCACTATTACAAGCGACAGTACATTTGTCGCCATCTTCGATGTGGAACAACCGCAGCAATACACGATTACCGTCTTAGCAAACAACGATGAATACGGTTTTGTTTCTGGCGGCGGAACATACAACGAGGGCAACAATGCAACATTAATGGCAATGCCGAACGAAGGCTATTGTTTCACTTCGTGGGATGATGACAATGCCGACAATCCGCGCACAATAACAGTCACAAGCGACAGCACTTTCATTGCAAATTTCAGTGCACCAACGCATATTGCAATCGACACCACCGTAACAAAATTCGTCACTATCGGCGACCACACATTCTATGCTGGCGGTCAGTATTCGTTTGTAATCCCTTCAGAAATAGGCTGTGACACGATTTTCGATTTGAACCTCCGCATACTTGACGAGCCGGAAACTTACGACATAAGTCCAAATCCTGCCAAGAGTTTTATCAACATATCGTCGGAGAATTATATCTCTTATGTGGAGTTTTACACTTACACTGGACTGCCAGTCATGCAAATCGAAGTCAATACCAAGCAAGTAGAGATAAATGTAGAAGGACTTGTTTCGGGAGTTTATTTTGTAAGGTTGCACGATGAGGACGGAAGTCTGACATCTGTTCAAAGGTTTGTGAAAGAATAGACTGGACTGCAAGAACTCTAAGCTTTTGACAGCTTTACAGCAAGACTATACAAAAAAAAACAATGCTGAAAAACACTATTGGCGTTTGATAAAAAAGATATAGTTTTGCGGTTTCAAATTAAAAAAAGGAAGAAACAAATTATGTCTAACAAAAAATTGGCAGTTGTAGCCTTTGGCGGAAACGCTCTTTTGAGAGCCGGACAGAAAGGCACAATAGAAGAACAGGAATCTAATGTTTACAAGACTTGCGAGAGTCTTCTCGACCTCGTAAAGCGCGATTACAATATAGTTATAGGTCATGGCAACGGACCGCAGGTTGGCAACATCCTATTGCAGAACAATGCCGGCGAAAAGGTATACGGACTTCCCGAAATGCCTTTGGCAGTTTGTGGTGCATACTCGCAGGGATTCATCGGCTATGTAATTGAACAGCAGTTCAAGAATGTGCTCACAAGCCACAAGCTCAACAAAAACATCGTAACCTTGGTAACTCAGGTTGTAGTTGACAAGAACGACAAGGGCTTTGCAAATCCGACCAAGCCTATCGGACCTTACTACACCGAAGAGGAAATGAACGCTCTGAAGGCAAAGAATCCTCAGGATTCGTATGCAAAAGACCCGAAAGGCAAAGGCTGGAGAAAGGTTGTTGCATCGCCAAAGCCTATCGAAATCAACAACAAGGACATCGTTAAGGACCTTGCAGAAAAAGGCAACATCGTTGTAACAGTCGGCGGTGGCGGTATCCCAGTTTATGTAAACGACAAGGGCGAATACCACGGAATCGATGCAGTTATCGACAAGGATTTGGCTTCGTCGTTGCTTGCAATACAGATTGGTGCCGACGAGTTCTACATCCTCACCGATGTTCCAAAGGTTTGCCTCCACTTCCACACTCCAGAAGAGAAGCAGTTGGACACCATTACAGTTGAGGAAGCAAAGAAATACCTCGCCGAAGGTCACTTTACCGAAGGCAGTATGGCTCCGAAGATTCGCGCAGCTTTGTACTTCGTTGAAAACGGTGGAAAATCGTGCATCATAACCGAAGCAGGTCAGCTCGGAAATCCGAATGCAGGTACAAGAATCGTGAAATAAATTTTTAAAGTACTTTAAATAAATTAGTTATGGCTTTTAATTTAAGAAACAGAAGTTTTCTGAAGTTATTGGACTTCACACCAAAAGAGATTCAGTATATGCTTGATTTGGCTCGCGACCTTAAGAGAGCAAAGTATGCTGGAACAGAACAACCGACAATGAAGGGTAAGAACATCGCCCTCATATTCGAAAAGACCTCGACCCGTACCCGTTGCGCATTCGAAACTGCAGCTTACGATCAGGGCGCACATGTAACCTACTTAGGTCCTACAGGTTCGCAGATTGGCGTTAAGGAATCGATGAAGGATACCGCTCGCGTTCTCGGTAGAATGTATGATGGTATCGAATACCGCGGATTCAAGCAGGAAACCGTTGAAGAACTTGCTAAGTACGCTGGTGTACCAGTATGGAACGGCTTGACCAACGAATTCCACCCAACACAGATACTTGCCGACTTCCTCACTATGAGCGAACACGTTGACAAGCCTCTCAACCAGGTTACTTTCGCATACCTCGGCGATGCTCGTTTCAACATGGGTAACTCGTTGATGGTTGGTGGTGCAAAGATGGGCATGGATGTACGCATCGTAGCTCCTAAGAAATTGCAGCCAAGCAAGGAACTTATCGACACCTGCAAGAAGATTGCTAAGGAAACCGGCGCTAAGGTAACTGTTACCGACGACGTTGCAAAGGGCGTTAAGGGTTGCGACTTCCTCTATACCGATGTTTGGGTATCGATGGGCGAACCAGTTGAAGTATGGAAAGAACGTATCAAATTGTTGAAACCTTACCAGGTTAACAAGGAAACAATGAAGATGACAGGCAATCCAAAGTGCAAGTTCATGCACTGCTTGCCAGCTTACCACAACCTCGAAACTCAGGTTGGCCGCGATGTTAATAAGCAGTTCGGTCTCGACGGCATCGAAGTTACCGAAGATGTATTCGAATCAGAAGCATCAATCGTATTCGACGAAGCTGAAAACCGTATGCATACCATCAAGGCTGTCATGGTAGCAACCTTGGGTGACTAATAAGCCCTCCTTTTTATTATTATACATGGTCATGCTCTCGGGTGTGACTATTTTTGTTTATATGGCTTCGCCCGTTTGACGCTGCGCTGTTTCTATGGCTGACGCCGTTTCTATGGGCTAAAGCCCGTTTCTAATTGTTTCTGAGTTTCTATGGCTAAAGCCGTTTCTATGTTTAATGTTGGTCAAACCACCTCAAACCATTTCAAACAACTTCAAACAACCAGAAACTTAGAAACAGCGAAGCGAGAAACATAGAAACAAAAAAAAAGCGGAATCAGATTGGTTACGCCGAGCTAAAGGTTCTGAAAGAAGTCCTGCATGACATTCCGCGTTTTTTAGAAACAGCGAAGCGAGAACGGCGAAGCCCTCAACGAAGTTAAACTTAGAAACCATTTAATATTTTTTTCTACCTTTGCATTTCAAAACAAAAATTCTACGCAGATGAAAAGGACAATAATCATAATCGCAGCCATAACGGCAATGCTCGTTGCAGGCAAGACGGCAAAAGCACAAGAAACGCCAGAAGACATAATGGCAAGGTTCTTCACTATGTTCGAAACGGATGTTAATCAGGCTATCGACTATTTGTTTTCAACAAACGAATGGCTCGAAGCCAACAAGGAAGGGACTACCTCAATGAAGGAAAAGTTTGAGGCATCGCGCAAATTGCTTGGCAACTTCAACGGCTACGAACTTGCTGGGAAATACTACCTCGCACAGTCGTATGCAAAGTATGTGTATGTGCTAAAGTACGACCGTCAACCAGTAGAGTTTGTCGTTACAATGTACCGTCCAGACAAAATTTGGAAACTACAGAACATGAATTTCCACAGTGACTTTGAAAAGGATATGGTGAAAATTGATAATTAATAATGGACAATTGTAGGCACACAATGCATTGTGAGCCTACAATAATATAACGATTCCAAACACCCATAAACCATTTCAAACAACTTCAAACTACCATAAACTTAGACAATAAAAACCAGAAGCAAATCCTCAAATCTTTGAATTTACCTACCCATGGTCTCCGACAAAATATCAATAATAGGTGCCACCGAAAACAACCTTAAAAACATTTCGGTTGACATTCCAAAACATCAGATAACAGTATTCACGGGCGTTTCGGGCTCGGGAAAGTCGTCGCTTTGTCTCGACACCATTGCCGCCGAAAGCCGTCGCGAACTCAACGAAACTTTTCCCAGTTTCGTACAGCAATACCTTCCAAAATACGGTCGTCCTAAGGTGGGAAAGATTGAAAATATGCCCGTCACAATCGTCATCGACCAGAAAAAGCCAGCATCTAATAGCCGTTCCACAGTCGGCACTTACACCGACATACAACCATTATTAAGGCTTCTGTTTTCTCGCGTAGGAAAACCTTTTGTCGGATATTCCGATTCTTTTTCGTTCAACCACCCTGCAGGAAGTTGTCCGCGTTGCGCTGGTTTGGGCGAAATCCGCGAACTCGACATTCACAAACTCGTTGACTTCGACAAGTCGCTAAACGACGAGGACACCATACATTACATAGCATTTGGCAAAGGTGGTTGGCGTTGGATTCGCTATGCACACAGCGGACTTTTCGACCTTGACAAGAAAATCAAAGACTACACTCCCGAAGAACTCGACCTTTTCCTGTATTCTCCACAAATAAAGCTGAAAAATCCGCCGTCGAACTGGCCAAAGACAGCCAAATATGAAGGACTTGTACCGCGAATGTACCGCAGTATCATCAATTCGGAAGAAGGTCTGCTCCACGCAGCGGCAATAAATCCGATGCTTACGATGGGAACTTGTCCCGACTGCAAAGGCACACGCCTGAACGAAAAAATCCGCTCTTGCAAAATCAACGGCAAGAACATTTCCGAAGTAGGCGATATACCAATTTCAGACCTTGTAGATTTCATTGCCGCCATCGATGACCCGCTTGCAGTTGACATCAAACGCGAACTCGCGAAACGCTTGCAGGCATTGATGCAGATTGGTCTAGGCTATCTTTCGCTAAGTCGTGGCACAGGAACACTCTCAGGCGGAGAAGCACAGCGCATCAAGATTGCAAAGTACATAAATTCACCGCTCACCGACATGGCGTATGTCCTCGACGAACCAAGCGTAGGACTGCATCCGCAGGACATCAGCAAGCTGAAGGATTCGCTTCGCAACCTGCGCGACCACGGCAATACAATACTTATTGTGGAGCATCACCGCGAAATAATTGCAATGGCCGACCATATTATAGATATGGGACCTAAGGCTGGTGCGCATGGTGGTGAAATCATGTACGAAGGTTCGTACGAAGGCCTTTTGAAATCCGACACAATTTCGGGCAAAATGCTCCGCAGTAAAAGCCAGTTCAAGACTGAAATTCGCCAGCCTCAAGGATTTATAAGCATTAAGAATGCTACTTTGCACAATTTGAAAAGCGTTTCGGTTGACATTCCACTAGGCGTAATGACAGTGATAGCAGGTGTTGCAGGTTCGGGAAAGTCGTCGCTCATGGAGGAATTCCAGCAGCAATGCGACCGCAAAACCATATTCATCGGACAGAAGAACATAGGCATAAACCTTCGTTCAACCCCCGCCACCTACCTCGAAATCTCCGACCCGATACGCAAATTGTTTGCTCAGGCAAGCCATAGCAACATGCAACTTTTCTCGTTCAACTCGAAGGGCGCATGTCCTGCCTGCGGAGGAAAAGGCGTGATTATTTCCGACATGGCTTTCATGGAGTCGATTGAAACGGTTTGCGACGTTTGCCACGGCACAAGGTACAACGATGAAGCACTTTCGCACCATTACAAAGGCAAAAACATCGCCGAAGTTATGGCTTTGAGCGTTGAAGAAGCCGTGGAGTTCTTTGCAGACCAGCCATTTTTGCCGAAACTGAAAGCATTGGAAAAGGTCGGACTTGGCTACCTGCACCTCGACCAGTCGATGACAACGCTCTCGGGTGGCGAACTGCAACGCATAAAACTTGCCGACCAACTTCACCGAAGTGGCGAAATTTTCATTCTTGACGAACCAACCGACGGCTTGCACTTGGACGACATACACAAGTTGCTACACCTTTTCAACGAGATGACCGACAGCGGCAACACGCTAATTCTCATAGAGCATAGCCTCGATGTGATTAAGCAAGCCGACTACATGATAGAAGTTGGTCCCGAAGGCGGTGAAGCCGGCGGACGATTGCTCTATGCAGGGAAACCTACCGAAATACTTGGATGTAAGGAATCGGTGACAGCTAAATATCTGTAAGATTTTTGAACCTTTAATTTTCAAATATTTATCATAGATTTGCAAAACATATTTTTCAATTTTTTGCATGAAAAAACTATTAATAATCTTCATATCAACATTTTTCGCTTTTGCCTGTTTTGCCGAGCAGCCTTCGGACACTACAAAAACTAAAAGAGAACTCTGCAAATCTTTTATAGGTGCAAACATTGGCACAGGCAGTTCTATCGGCAAGTACAGAGTTTCGTGGGACTTGAACTTGGATTTGGATGTTGCATTTCCTGTAAACGAGAAAAGTGCATTGGGCGTATATGCTTCTTACCGCTCATGGACGACATTTATCCCTGGAATATTCTGGACTCGAGAAAAAAGCAACAATGGTCATGCTAATTTGTGGGGCATTGGCTTTATAATGAATTTTGCTCACAGCCGTCATTATAAAGATTTCGATGTCAACTACAATTTTAGTGGTGGACTGGAATTTAAGGGTGGACATTCGTTTCCATCGGGACTGTATTTCCTTGTCGGCATAGGAACATCCATGTGGCTAGCCGACTATAACTCGCCATATTACTACTACGATGCAAATAGAGAGATAATGAATGTCTATAATACCGATATATATATGTGTCACACAAGTTTAAACATACACGCCAGCATAGGTTATCGGTTCAACAACAATAAAAGGAAACAACTATGAGAACAACAATAATTTTAATAATCATTATGTTACTGGCTCTTTGCTCTTGTGTAAAAGACAGACCAATAAAGTTCAGCCAGAAATATTCAACATACACAGACAACCGCGACGGCTACGAATATAAAACTGTGACGATAGACGGAACCACATGGTTTGCCGAGAATTTCAGGTATCTTCCATCGGTAGATGGCAACGATGTCGATTCGGTATTGTTTGACGGACCTCGCTACTATGTTTACAACTACAATGGCACCAATATAAACGAGGCAAAAGCCACTGACGAATACAAAAAATATGGCGTACTCTACAATTACAATGCAGCGGTTAAATGTTGTCCTGACGGCTGGCGATTGCCCACAAAGGACGATTTTGAAAAATTGATAAAAAGTATCAACAATGATAAACAAGACAAGTACGGCTGTTTTGAGTATTATACTATTCTCATGCTTTGCGGTGACAGGAATTTATGGGGATTGGATGATAGCACGTACACGCTTTTTAATGTATCTGGTTTGACAATGATTCCGGGAGGGGCTATGCAACCACAGCACCCATACGATATGTATAGCGGTGAAAAAAAAGACAGTATTGGATTCGAAAACATAGGAACATTGTGCTCCATTTGGGAAAAGAAAAGAGGCCGCGAAAAAAACTACTTGTCCGCATTGCAGATAGAACACGACACCACACCAACGCAGATAGATTTCAGAATGCATGAAATGGAATCGAGTATGCCTGAAATATGCGGATTGTCGGTTAGGTATGTAAGGGATGAATAGAAGTTGCAATGTCAAAAAAATGTAAAAAACATAGCATTATTCGTTCAAAAAAATGTAATTTTGCAACAGATATTCGTTAAAAAAAATGTAAAAATTCAATGAAAAGACTATTAATCAACGATTTGCTAAAATGGAAAAATAATCCAGATAGAAAACCACTAATTTTAAATGGTGCTCGGCAAGTTGGAAAGACATGGTTGCTCCAGAATTTTGGCAAAGGAGAATATAAATCTGTAGCGTATATTAATTGTGAGAGAGCAGAAAACCTTGATTTTGTGTTTGAAGATTTTGATACGCGCCGTATTATCATGGCAATGTCGGCAATGTCGGGTATAGATATTCTTCCTAGCGAAACCTTGATTATTATTGATGAAATTCAGGAATATCCAAGAGCATTGACTGCTTTGAAATATTTTTGTGAGGATGCTCCAAAATATCATGTGGCAGTTGCCGGTTCGTTGCTTGATATAATGTTGCATAGTGGGGTTTCTTTTCCAGTGGGCAAAGTGAATATGCTAAACCTTTATCCGATGAACTTTGAAGAGTTTTTGATGGCGATGGGTAAGGAACAAGCATTGCAGGCTTTGTATAGCGGTGACTGGAAACTGATAAATGCATTGGCGCCTATGTATATTGACTTGCTTCGTCAATACTATTATGTGGGTGGTATGCCTGCTGTAGTGAAATCTTACACGGAAAATGCAAGTCTTATGCAAGTTCGTGAAATACAAAAGCAGATACTTTTTGACTATTCGCACGACTTTTCAAAGCATACCGGCAGTAAAGAAATACCACGTATAAATCTTATTTGGAGTGGCATTCCAAGCCAGCTTGCAAAGGAAAATAAGAAATTTCAATACAGCGAAATCAAAAAAGGTGGCAGGGCAAGCGAATTTGAGCTGGCGATACAATGGCTTGTAGATATGGGGCTTGTATATAAGGTACAGCGTATTACCGAACCGTGTCTGCCATTGCATTTTTATGCACAAGATAATGTATTCAAACTTTTTATGCTTGACGTGGGACTTTTGGGCGCTATGATGGATGTGAGGGCTGCCGATGTAATTGTAAACGATGATATATTTGTAGAGTATAAAGGCGCTTTTACTGAGGAATTTGTTCTCACACAGCTTGTGTCGAAAGGCATAACGGCATATTATTACAGCACAAATGATTCACGGGTGGAAATTGATTTTGTTTTGCAGGATTCTGGCAAAGTTTTGCCTGTTGAGGTAAAAGCAGAAGAAAATGTACATTCAAAATCGCTCAGGACATTTGTTGACAAGCATCCAGATTTGAAAGGCATTAGGCTTTCTATGAAACCATATATAGATCAAGACTGGATGGAAAACATTCCTTTGTATGCACTTACTTCGCTTGTGGGAAACCAAAAGAAAATTTGAATCATAACTCGTACAAACGCAAGACCTTGCGTCTCAATGAAAAAATCACACAATGCATAAAAAACGGAATCAGATGTTGAAACAAGTTCAACATGACATTCCGTTTTTTTGAATTTTTGAATCCTTAAATCTTTAAATCATTAAATAATTTCCTACTTTTGCATTTTAATTTTTACCAGTATGATTGAGTACAAGGACAATGTGGAGGCGGCAAACGCCTTAAGGTCGAAATATGACGAGATGCTTGTCGAGATTGGCAAGAAGATTTACGGTCAGGATCAGGTTGTGAAGGAAGTGCTGATTTCTATTTTCAGCCGTGGACACTGCCTGCTGGTGGGTGTGCCTGGACTGGCAAAAACCTTGTTGGTGAACACTATAGCCGAAGTTCTCGGTTTGAAGAACAAGCGTATCCAGTTCACGCCCGACCTTATGCCATCCGACATCATAGGTAGCGAAATTCTTGGCGAAGACCGACAGTTCAAGTTCATAAAAGGCCCGATTTTCGCCAACTTCATCCTTGCCGACGAAATAAACCGTACCCCGCCTAAGACTCAGGCCGCTCTGCTCGAGGCAATGCAGGAACGCTCGGTAACCGCATCGGGAACAATCTACAAACTCGATGAACCGTTCTTCGTAATGGCAACCCAGAACCCAATCGAGCAGGAAGGTACATATCCGCTTCCCGAAGCACAACTCGACCGTTTTATGTTCAACATAAATGTCGGATACCCAAGTCTCGACGACGAAATCCGCATAGTGAAGAACACCACAGCCGACAAGAATTTCGAAATCAAGCAGATACTCAGTGCCGAGGAAATCATTTATTTCCAGAACCTTATCCGCAAGATTCCGATTAACGACAATGTACTTGAATATGCCGTTCGCCTTGTCAACAAGACCCGCCCCGATTCGGAGATTGCACCCGAAATCACACGCAAGTTCATACACTGGGGTGCAGGACCGCGTGCTTCGCAATACCTTGTCATTGGCGCAAAGACCGTGGCTGTGCTTGGCGGAAAATATTCACCCGACATCGAAGATGTTCAGGCAGTTGCAAAGATTGTTCTGCGCCACAGGGTTGTAAAGAACTACAAGGCCGAAGCCGAAGGTCTTTCCATCGAGGACATCATCGACGAACTTGTAAAAGACTAAGTTTCACCAAAGCGACGGCTGATGAGACAAAGGGTTGTGCTTATATTGATGCTCTCTTTCGCGACTTTGCTTGCACTGGCGCAGAAGAAAGTGGAGATTCTGCACGCCAACACCCTTGAATACAGCAAAAAGTCGGGCATCGAGGCAAAACGCTTGCTCGGCGATGTGGTTTTCCGCCACGATGAAATCTATATGTTCTGCGACTCCGCCTACTTCTACGACGAGACCAACTCGGTGCAGGCATACAACAATGTGCGCTTCAAGCAGGGCGACACCATTCTGCTCATCGGCAAATACGCCGAGTACGACGGCGACATCCGAATGGCAAAGATGCGCGATTCGGTGATTATGCAACACAACAAGTCGTACCTGATAACCGACTCCCTTGACTACGACCGCGACAAAAACCTAATTTACTACTTCGAGGGCGGACGAATGTACGATGGCGACAACCGCCTGCGCAGTCAGTGGGGCTACTACTACACAGAGACTTACGACTACTATGCAGTCGAGGGCGTGGTGCTCAAGAATCCCGACTATTCGATTGCCAGCGACACCCTGCGCTACAACACAGAAACCGAAATCGCCGACTTTTTCGGTCCTACCGAGATAGTTTCCGACTCCAACTACCTTTACTGCGAATACGGTCGCTACAACACAGTTACCGACGAGGCAAACCTTACCAATAACGCCTGGCTACAGTCGGGAAGCAACTTCCTTTACGGCGACAGCCTGTACTACGACCGCAAGATTCGTTTCGGCGAGGGATTCCGCAATGTGTCGATTGTTGACACATCCAACAATATGATTGCCAGCGGAAACTACGGATATTTCTACGAGGAGCCCGAAAAGGCGTTTATGACCGACAGCACCCTGCTCACCTACATTATGGACGGTGATTCGCTGTTCATCCACGCCGACACCATTTTCATAACCACCGAAAAGCAGGGCGATACGCTCGACTTCAAGTTGATGCGGGCGTTCCACAAGGTGCAGGCGTTCAAGTCCGACGGACAGGCGCGGTGCGACTCCATTGCCTTCCACTCCAACGACTCCATTGCCGAAATGTTCTACAGTCCCATAATGTGGAGCGACAACATGCAGGCCACCGCCGAGTACATTTCGGTGAAGTTTGTGAACAAGGAGCCAGATTCGTTTGTGATGAAAAACTCGTCGTTCCTGTGCCAGCACATCGAGGACGACTACTACAACCAGATTAACTGCAAGAACATCAACGGCTACCTGAAGGACAAGAAACTCTACCGCACCGACCTTTATTCCGACTGCCAGACCATATATTATATAGAGGACGAGGATGCCAACGAGTTCGTGGCGCAGAACAAACTGCTTAGCAGCAATATGCGTGTATTCTACGAGGACAAGACCATAAAGGACATTATGTTCTTCGAGAAGCCCGACGGCCTTGCCCTGCCAATGGACCAGATTACCCCCGACAAACTTTTCCTGAAGAATTTCAAGTGGTTCGACAGCGTACGCCCCAAGGAAAAGTACGATATTTTTGTATGGAAGGAGATAAATGAAGAATAAACTATCAGTCTTAGTTACTTGCAAAAATTGTCAAACAAAAATGTCAAATAATGTACCAAATAATTGTATTACAAGGGTTATTAATTTGATTTTTTGCATCTTCAGCTAGCACAATCAATCTTCAGCTCAGCAAAGTTTATCCCATAAATCATTGTATTTATAAATGCCTGAATCACAAAACATTTCCCATTCCAATTTCCCCATCTTGCAAAAAATCACTATGTTTGCAACACCTAAAAACATTTTTCAATGAAACGACTAATTTTCACAATAATACTGGCAACAATCGCCATTATCACATTCGCGCAAACCGACACGCTTTCGTCGAACTGGACATTCCGCCAAGTACGAAACAACATTTGGCATAAGGCAACCGTCCCGGGAGTTGTACATACCGACCTCATCGCCAATAAAATAATCGAAGACCCTTTTTTCCGCCTCAACGAGCGCGGTGCGCAGTGGGTTGACAAGGAAGACTGGGAATACAAAACCACATTCGACATCAGTCCCGAAATGTTTGGATGCCAGAACATTGAACTCACATTCTACGGCCTTGACACCTACGCTGATGTGTATCTCAACGACAGCCTTATCCTGAAAGCCGACAATATGTTCCGCACTTGGACTGTCAATGTGAAAGGAATCGCCAAGCAAAAAGGCAACGAACTGCGCGTTTACCTACATTCGCCCATCAAGGTTGACATTCCAAAGTTCGATGCTCTTGATTTCCAATATGCATCCGACAACGACCAGTCGGCAAACGGCGGAATTTTCGACAAGCAGGTCGGTGTTTTTGCACGAAAGGCCGGCTACCACTACGGCTGGGACTGGGGACCAAGGCTTGTAACTAGCGGAATCTGGAGACCTGTAGTTTTGTCTGCTTGGAACGACCTGAAAATAAACAATGTAAGATACATTCAGGAAAGTATTAACGACAAAAACGCATCGCTAAAAGTCGTTGCCGAAGTGGAAGCAACCAAATCGGGAACCGCCACAATGACCGTCACGGCAAATGAACTGAAGCAGAAATGGACAACAAAAGCACAACTGAAGCAGGGCAAAAACACAATCGAAATTCCCGTTAGCATCCGCAATCCTAAACTTTGGTGGTGCAACGGACTTGGAGAACCGAATTTGTATCACTTCACGACAAGCATTTCGCTCGGAACAACTACAGTAAGCGACAGCGAAAACATCGGTCTGCGCGACATTAAAATTCTGCGCGAGAAAGAGCAGTTCGGAACAACATACACCGTGCAAATAAATGGTGTAAAGGCATTTATGAAAGGAGCAAATTACATTCCACAGCATAGTTTCCTAACCGAAGTCACCAATTCTATGTACGAGCGCACAATCCTCGATGCCGTGAATGCAAATATGAACATGCTTCGCGTGTGGGGTGGCGGAATTTACGAAAACGACATCTTCTACGACCTTTGCGACAAGTACGGAATCCTTGTATGGCAAGACTTTATGTTCGCTTGCAGTCTCTACCCCACCGAAGGCGAACTGCTTGAAAGCATAAGGCAGGAAGCCATCGACAATGTAATACGCCTGCGCAATCATCCGTGCATTGCTTTGTGGTGCGGCAACAACGAATGTCAGGCGGCATGGTACGGCTGGGGATACAAGAAACGCTACGATGCAATGGGCAAGGGAATTTCCGAAAAGATTCTCAAGCAATATACCGACTGCTACCTTGTCACGCTTCCCGATGTGGTTGAAAAGTACGATAACAGGTTTTATGTGCCCTCCTCGCCATTCAACGGCGACCCATACAGCAAGCCCGAAACTGGCGACACGCTTTGGAATCCCAACGGCGACGGGCACTACTGGGGAGTTTGGCAGACAGAAGGCAAAACCACGATGTTCAACGATGTAAGATGCCGTTTCTTCTCAGAATACGGATTCCAGTCCTTCCCCGACATGCAGAGTGTAATGCAGTTCGCTCCCAACCCCGAAGACCACGACATACATTCTGAGGTGATGATGTCGCACCAGCGCGGTGGAAGCAACGCCAATAACCGCATACTCTGGTACTTGGAAAGCGAATACAGCAAGCCTCGCGACTTCGAAGAAACATTGTACCTCAGTCAGTTGCTTCAGGGTGATGCTATACGCACAGCCATCGAAGCACACCGCCGTGACATGCCCTACTGCATGGGAACTCTCTTCTGGCAGCACAACGACTGCTGGCCAGTGGCATCATGGTCGAGCAGGGACTTCTACGGACGCTGGAAAGCACAGCACTATTTTGCCAAGAAAGCATATCGCAACATAATAGTTTCGCCAATCGAAAAGAACGGAATACTAAATATTTACATTGTCTCAGACAGTCTCAGCGACTGCAACGGAAAACTTTCGGTAAGCGTGCTCAACTTCAACGGCGACACCATATTCAACGAAACCAAAAACATAACCGCCAAGGCAAACACTTCGCAGATATATTTCAGCCGTCCAACAAAAGAAATCATCGGCAACAAAAAGCGAACAGAAATATTCATCAGGGCTGAATTTATTCCCCAACGCGATGGCTACACCGCCGAAAGCAACTATTTCCTCTGCACAATGAAGGAAATGAATTTTCCTCAATCCGAAGTTGGCTGGAAATCCGAAAAGGCAGATGGAGGATACTATGTAACGCTCAGCAGCAAAACCTTCGTCCGTGGCGCATACCTAAACATCACTGGCATCGACAACTCATTCTCCGACAACTATTTCGACATTCTCCCCAACCAACCAGTAAAAATCTTTGTTAGGACTAGTATTTCCCAATCCGAATTTGACAAACAACTTCTGGTGCGTGCTTTCAATGTACCAGCACCAGTCAAGAAAACACTTCCAATAATAGAAAAGCAGGTAAGAATAAAGGAGATTATCAAGTAAAGGTTAGAAATATTCTTGCACGGCAAATTCAAACTGCGAAATAAATATCTGCTTGAAAGCGAACAAGTTATTCTGCTCATAGAATATCAGCATTGCCTTCTTATAATCAATGGAATCTACAGTACGGAACGAAAGCGGACAATAGCCATTGGCAATCAGCAATGCATTGCTCGTTATACGGGCAGTTCTCTTGTTTCCGTCCATAAACGGCTGAATATAACTGAATAGAAGCAATGCCAACAATGCTTTTTCAAACACATCCGCCCTACTGTTTATAAGGTCGCAAGTGTCGCGCATTGCGTCCCTAATCTGGAACTCATTGTCAAGCGGATGGTAATTTGTGCCTGTCACACCCACACGCCTATGCCTAAGACCTTTATCCACCGACAATTCTTTGGTCAGCAATGCATGTATATCCTCAATGCGATTTATTGTAAGTTTTTGCAGGTAATCGGGATTGTCAAGCACAAATCGCAATGCATCCTTGTGGTTAAGCAGCATTACAGCCTCCTCTTTTGTTTTACCATCGGCGGTTCTGCTTTCGCGAAGCAAGCGTTCTGTTTCCAGAAGCGAATAAGTATTGCCCTCTATCTGTGAAGATTTCCAGCTCAAATCGATGCCAAGTCGCACCATTTCCTTGCGATATTCGTTTTCGGTCATCTCGCTGACATGCTTACGAAATACTCCCTGCAAATCATTAAGATGCGCAGACTCCTCATCCGAAAACAATTTGACATTCGGCAATTGTTCCCTAATAAGTTCAAAATTAAAGGAAGTCTGCACTTGGCGTTCGTCAATATCCTTTGCAAAATATGTATCAAGATTTAATGGCATAAGCAGTTGCGCCTTTGCCGAAAGACTATAACGAGTAGATTTGTTGTTTCCGCTTACGACAACATTTCCTGCCTCTATTTCCGTTGCAAGCTTACGCTTTAGTGTTGCATCACTACCATCAAACGGCATACCTTCCGATATGTCCTTACGCGATGACAACGGATGATAATGAAGATATTGCAACAATTCCCTGTTAGTGTCCATGACCTATAATTTTTCTTTGCGGTGCAAATATACAACTTTTTTCGCAATTTGCGGCTCACAACGAAAGAAAATTAAACCCCAATCCGACACATTTTGAGCAGCAAGAAGCATCTCCGATTTGTAAAACTCAAAAAAATTCACTATCTATTTTGCATAATGCAAAAAGAATAGTATTTTTGCAAAAAAATAATCTTATGAAAAACCCTTTCGTACTATCGCCAAAGGTTGACAAAAGTCTGTTTTGTGACCGCGAGAAAGAACTGCAGGACTTATTGCGCATCGTAACAAACGGAGCCAATGCCACACTTATTTCGCCAAGAAGAATGGGGAAAACAGGTCTTATTTATCGCCTATTCGATAAAATAAAAGAACAAAAAATGGACATAGACACATTCTATGTTGACATATACGCCACACAAACGACCGAAGATTTCATTACAGCATTCGCCGAAGCAATCATCGACACATACAAGAAAAAAATTCCGCTTCCGAAAAAATTTTTAAAAGCAATAGGCGGCATGAAACCAACTCTTTCGTTTGACAAACTAACAGGAAGTCCCGAACTCTCGCTTACATTCAACAGCGACAACGAAAAGCTGAATACGCTGAAAAGCATATTCGATTTTCTTGAAAACCACGACAAACCAGTCATAGTTGCATTCGACGAATTCCAACAAATACGAGAATACAAAGGAATATACATGGAAGCCGTACTGAGAACACACATACAAACACTTAAAAATGTCAACTTCATTTTTTGCGGTAGTCGCAGACATATTATGGCAGACATGTTTATAAATGCCAGAAGTCCATTCTACTGTAGTACCATGCATGTACATTTAGACAAAATCGCCCCTGAAAAATACAACGAATTCATCAACAGACTTTTCACTGAAAACGGCAAAACAATAGAGCCAGATGCCATAAAATTTATAATTGACTTTACGCGATGCCACACATTCTACACTCAATCGCTTTGCAATTATGTATTTCAGCACTCAAAGCGACAAATAACAACCGCAGAAACAAAATCATTGGCAGCACAACTTCTGTCGCTCAACGAAACGACATTCCTACAATACAGGGCACTTCTTACCACACAACAATGGAATTATTTAAGGGCGATTGCGAAAGAAGGTTCAATTTCTCAGCCAATGTCCAGCACCTTTTTATCAAAATATGCGATAGGAACATCCGCAAATTCTCAACGGTTGTTGTCTTCTCTTATAGAGAAAGACCTTATATTAAAAGAATTAAGCATTAATAAAACTGAATATTTCGTATATGATGTATTCCTTTCGCGATGGCTTGAAGAGAACTAAATCCACTATCTATTTTGCATAATGCAAAATAGATAGTAAAAATTGATTTTACTCAAATCACAATACACACCTTAATATCAAATACTTATCCACTTAAATTCCCGAACTTGTGGAACTTTTATTCCCGAACTTGTGGGATTTTAATTCCCGAATTTGTGGGATTTTTGTTCCCCAAATTATAAAAAAAGCGCAAAGCATTGCGCTACTGCAAAACATAAAATCATTGATATTCTATATGCAAAAAAACAGCAGCCGACTATTTGCCGACTGCTGTAAATATTTTCGCATTACAAATGCTTATATTCAAGCGTTTAGGAGTGCAACCTTTAGCTCACTGCCCTAAGGCAGTAAATCCGAAACAACAAGGGTCTCTTTTGTGCTTATGCAGTAATTATATCTGTATCAAAGAAAGGTCAAGCCATCGCGCAACTCAATTCTTGCGCGAATTGTTGTACACTCATCTTGATTTTTTCCTGTGTCTTTGGCGACGGATGGCGATGTCCAGTCACATATTGTGAGAGTTGCGCCTTGTTAATTCCAGTCATGCGCGACAAACCCGCAAGTGTCAGCAAGCCTTTGTAGTGCTGCAAAAAAGCCGAAGCATCGTAAACGAAGTCAAATTCAACCTCCACATTCTCACCAGTACGTTCCAAATGTTTTAGGCGCATGCCTTCGTACACCTTAAGAAAATCCTCCCTTGCCTCATTCGCAGAATAGCCCTCGCCATAGCAGCCGAATGGGAGTTCATCGTCAAAATATACGGTATAGAAACCGTTGCTATTGCATTCAATGTGCGCTGTGATGTGTCTTTTTTCCATATATTGTGTCCTCCTGTTTTTACGGGGCATTGGGTTATTTAAGCCCTGCGTCCCTTTTAATTTTTCTTAATGTTCCTGATGCGACTTCCTGATGTTGGTGATGGCTCATCGGAAAGTACTTGTCCGTCACGGGACTATACCATTCAGGGTGTCCGTTAATGCTTCCGCCTGTGGAATAGCACCCGATTTTTTTTAGTTGCCTTTCTAATTCAGAATATTTCATGGCTTCTTGTCTTTGACAATGCAAAGATAATGCTATTTTTTTGAATAGCAAAAAAAACATCCTATTTCCTGCATTTTTTTCATAAACGATTTGTGACACAGGTGATTTCCTAATAGACGACAAAATCACGCTTGAAGTTGGCGGACAAGGCAAAACCTTCGACCAAATTGCCGACATTCCAAATTCCTATATCCTTGCCGACAAAATGGTAAAAGGCATTACAAATGCTAATATTCAAGCGTGTCGGAGTGAAAATCCGACACGACTAGGTACTCTAAATATGATACATTCTTTAATATCAAGTACTTACCCACTTCAACTCCCGAACTTATGGACTTTTCATTCCCGAACTTATTGGATTTTTGTTCCCGAATTTGTGGACTTTTCATTCCCGAAATTATAAAAAAGATACAAAGCATTCCACCAATACAAATCATTAAACCGTAAATCCATTTGCATCTTGTCAGCAAAATCGTAAATCCAATCAATTTATGGTTTCAGACTGCATATTGGAACAACCCATACACCATCGGTCCGCCTATATACATAGTCGCCAGTTGCAACCAAAACCATCATGAACGAAGGTTCCTTCATCTTGTCGGTGTCAATTTTATTGCGCAATTTATGTAGCGATTGTGCACCTGCTTCTATCAATCGGTCGCCACCGAGTTTGATTTCGACAAGCCCGTAGTCGCCATTGCGCATGTGTATAACGGCATCGCACTCCAAACCATCGGAATCGCGATAATGATATACCAGACCATTGATGGCTTGTGCATATATGCGCAAGTCGCGAACGCACATTGTTTCAAACAATAGACCGTAGGTTTCAAGGTCGAACATAAGGTCTTTAGGACCAATGCCAAGTGCTGCAGCCGCAATCGAAGGATCGGTGAAATAGCGGGTTTCGGAAGTGCGGATGGCAGCTTTCGACCTTAGGTTGGGATTCCACGACGGCATATCCTCTATAACAAACATCTTCTTCAATGCGTTAAGGTACGACGACAAAGTTTTTTCATCAAACGAACTGTCGCTGCCAGCAATGACATCCTCGCGGATTTTCGATAGCGGAGCTTGTGCTCCTTGAAATCTGGCATACGAACGCATAAGACGACGGGCACGCTCGGTGTCGCGGCTAACACCGTCAACGCGGGAAATGTCGGTAGTAACAATTGCGTACAGATAGTCGTATGCTCTGTCCAATGCCACCGACGGTTTCTGCAATACGGCACGCGGCCATCCACCACGGCATACAAGATAGGCGATTTCGGGCAAAGTCTTGTCCATTGTAACAACATTGCTTGCTGTATTTGCGAAAAACGACAAAAGACTGGCCGTACCTGTGGATTCCCCCGATTCCCAAAGGCTCATTGTTCGCATTTGCATACGGGCAATTCTTCCAGTACCAGTATGATGGACTTCGCTCATGTCGGCGGGAACGGCTGACCCAGTGAGAATAAACTGGCCTTCAGCATTGCGACGGTCAACTTCATAGCGCACGGCATCCCATAGTTTTGGTGCTTCCTGCCATTCGTCGATAAGGCGTGGCGCAGCGCCTTCCAGCAGTACCTGCGGGTCTTGGTCGGCAATCTGAAGGTTGCGTGCGAACATTTTGGGGTCGTTCATATATAGGACACTTCCAGCCTGCTGTTCCGCCGAAGTTGTCTTTCCGCACCACTTGGGACCTTCTATTAGAACCGCACCCATACCTTCCAATTTTCTCCGCAATAATTGGTCAAAAATCCGTTCCTTATAATCGCTCATTTTTATATAGTTTTTATGTCGTCGCAAAAATATACAAACTTTTTGAAACTCAAAAATTTATTTTTACTTATTCCCGAACTTATGACTTTTTCGTTCCCTAACTTATGGACGTTTCATTCCCGAAATTGTGGACTTTTCATTCCCGAAATTATGGAATTTGTGTTACCAAAATTATGGAAAAAGCGAAAGCATTGCGCTACTACAAAACATAAAATCATTGATATTCTATATGCAAAAAACAGCAGCCGACTATTGGACGGCTGCTGTAAATCATATCACATTATTTTCTCCACATCGTAAAGGATTTTCCATTATGTAATTTGCGATTTGGGAATATTCATCGCCGTCGCGGATGATGTGTTCGTAATAATTGCGTTGCCATACGGGTGTGCCTTGTGTTTGGCGTAAATCGTTGATTTTTCGTGACGAAAATGTTTTCAATGCACGAACAATTTCAGACAAACCATGTTTTCGTGGTGGTTGTCCCGCATCTGTAGGGGCAGGTTTGAAACCTGCCCCTACATTGCGTTCATTATCAATTTGTATTATCGCATGAAAATGGTCGGGCATTACAATATGTTCGTGCAAAACAACATTCGGATAATGCGACGGCAAACCGTTCCAAACGGATTCCAAAATTTCTCCATATACATTTACATTCATTTTGCCATCGGTAATTTCACCAAACAGACATTCCCTGTCCTTGGTGCATATTGTTACATAATACAATCCATTATTCGAATAATCGTATTCCTTTAGGCGGATTGTTCTGCGATGGTGTATATTTGGGTCGAATGGCATAAATGCGTGTTATTTGTTGCAAATGTAATCAAAAAAACATAAAAGGTCATATTACAGTTATCGTACAAAAAAAACAGCAGCCGACCTTTGCCGACTGCCGTAAATCTAAAACCATAAATCACATTTATTCCACCACTACAGCACGCACAGATCGCCCATAGTAGCGATAGTTACTATTGTTCGGGTAGCAACCGCTCTGATAGAAGTAGAGGTACAACGCGAAGCGTGGACCGTCCGTATCGAGCGAACTCGACCAGTAGTAACCGTCGGTACCAGCAGCGTTGAGACTACTGCCATCGTAGCGGCCAGCAGCAGGCAGGAAGATTGAATTGCCATTAATATCGCTTGTGAAAAGCCGTCCCTTTACGCCGTTCTGGGTTGTCCAAGTTACGGTACAATTGGTATCCAATTCTTCAAATTCTTCTTTTGTCGGCATACGCCAAGCAGAACCCCAGTTGGCGGTAGCTGCGTCGTCACTTGCTTCGAAAGTGGTCAAGGCATCGGTTAAACCGTTGTTGCCGTAACTTGAGTTGTTGCAATATTTTGTCAGAGTGCTGTTTGTTCCGTTGCAAAGGATGTAGGTCGCCCAACTGTAGATGTCCTTTGATGTGGTTTCGCCCCAAGCAAAGTAGTCGCCGTAATCTTCTGGACTGATGGCTCCTATATTGCAGGTAGCCCACTTGGTGCCGGAAGGCAGACCAAGATCAACATATTCGTGTGCGTTCAAACTGACCATATAGTTAAAATGTTCAATTTCTTCAATTCTGGCTCGCAATTCTGCATTTTGTGCAAGTATAGGTACAATAATATCATCAACATATTTCTTCGTTGCCGCATCTTGATTATCAGTTGGGTCTATAACATCCTTTAATTGTGCATTTGCAGAATTTCCAACAGAAACTACATCTGCCAAAGTTTGTGTTTCTTCCGTCAAAAACCCACTTACATCAGGCATATTGCCTGCCGATTGGGCGTACATTGCATACGGAACTGCAAGCAACTGACTTACTCCTATAATATCATAGTCATCGCCTCCATTCACATCGGTTTCGGTCTTTACAAAATATGGTCCGTTTGCCCAGTTGATGGCGGAGAAATCATTGTTGCTTGTGCCGTTTCCGATTTCAATCGTCAGTAATCCATTGGCATTTGTTGTTGCAGAATGGGTTTCGGTATATACGGCTTCTCCGTCAACGCTTCCTTGCAAAATGCTTACACGCACCGAAACTTCGCTGTTAATAACTAAATTGTTGTCGCTTCCGCGAACCACCGCCTGATAACTCATCTTTTGCGGCACTTGTGCAAATGTCATTGCGCTGATAATAAGGCAGAATACTGTCAAAATCAAATTTTTCTTCATCGTTCTTTAATTTTAATTGTTTATCATTTTGTTATCGAGACACAAAATTTTGTGTCTTTACATTTTTGGCTTAATGCTCAAAAAGAGACCTAAAATCCTTGTAAGTTATTGATTTTTATTTGTATTATGGCGGTCAAAAGTTTCATGGCAAAAAAAATGCTTTCATTGCGGGTCAAATAAGACAATAAAGAAGGG
>JAFZLK010000027.1 GCA_017551515.1 Bacteroidales bacterium
CCGAAGATGAATGTGTATTGAAGTTCGATCGATTGTAAAATATACTTTGCAATTGTTTGTTTTGCTATATTCGGAGTTTTTGATTTTTTGTCATTTGGTTCGGTTTGAAATTTGCTAAAAATTACTTGTTAGATGCAACCAAAACTATGTTTTTTTATGTACTTTTGGTTGATGTTTTAAAAATAGTTACAACCAAAACTATATATTTTTATGTGCTTTTGGTTGCATCTATCGTTTATGAAAATAAATCATTCATGGTGATTTCGTTCTGGCAAATAGAGGAATGTTTGTTTTGTTTTATGCCGTAAGTTGTTATGAATGTGTTTGTTGGAGTAATGCTGGTATTCGTGCTTTCTTTGAATGAAGACATTCTATCGCGCAATTTTTCGGCATAGCTTTTTGTTATTTGATATTTTTCAATTGAGAATTTTATTTCGCAAAGGTTTATAATGCGGTCGGCTCGTTCTATTACTAGGTCTATTTGCGATTCGTTGTTGCGCCATGATGTTGACTTTGTTGAAATGCCAGAAATTCCGAGCGCTTTTTTTATCTGTTCCAGGTGGGTAAGGCATATCAGTTCAAATGTAAACCCTTGCCATGTGTTTATTTTGGGCGTGTTTATGTTTTTGCTCCAGAAGTCGTTGTCCCTGTAGTTTTTGTTTTCGATAAAGCGGAAATAAAATAGGGTGTAAAAGTCAGATAACCTGTATATGACATCTTTTGAAACTTTTCCGGTCTGTTGGTAGCCGATAATAAAGTCGCATTTTTCGAGGTTGCTTAGCATTCTGGTAAGCGTACTGCCTTGTATTTTCGTCTTTTGGGAAATTTCTTTGCGTGTAAGTCCGGAATTCTTGTCAGATAAAGACTTGACAATGGAAATATATTTGTCTGAGTTTGTGAAAAGAGTGTTGTATAGTTCGTCAAATTCCATTTTTAGGATGCCGTTTTTCGAAAAAAACAATTCATCGATGTTTTGTGAAAGTGAAAATTGCTTTTGCAACAGTTTTAGGTAGAATGGAATCCCACCCATGACCATATATGTTTGTAGGATGGTGTATCTGTCCCAAATGAACTTGCGACTTTTCAGGAATTCTTCTGTCTCTTTGAGGTTGAACGGTTCGAGGAATATCTGGCATGTGATTCTGTTGTGCAGTCCACCTTGGTTTTCGAGCAGCTTGTCGTTCATCCACGATGTTGCCGAACCGGAGGCGATAAGCATAATGTCGTTGCGTTGGGCAGCCCAAGAGTTCCAGAAGTATTCCAATGCCTTGACAAAATTGGAGTTGTGCGTGTCAATCCACGGCAATTCATCGAAGAATATCACTTTTTTCTTTTTGGTAGGCAACGAACCGAGATAGTTTTGCAGTTGCAGAAATGCTTCAAACCAGTTTTTCAGTGTTATTTTCAATGGTGTTTTCGTGTAATCCTTGAGCTTTTCTGCAAACATCATCAGTTGTTCGCTGTTGGATAGGTTGTGTCCGCCTGTATAGTAGAATGCAAACTTCTTACCGTATAGGTTGTTGATTAAGAATGTTTTGCCAACGCGTCTCCTGCCCGAAATTATTACAAATTCGGATTGAGTTGATTCATAGCACAGGTTGAGTCTGTCTTTTTCTTTTTGCCTTCCGATTAGCTTGTCCATTGCGTATGCCTTTAAAAATCACAGCACAAAGGTAATACTTTTTTTGTTAGATACAACCAAATCTATATATTTTTTATAACTTTTGGTCGCAATTATTTAATTACTTGCAACCAAAAGTATCTTTGTAAAGTGTGTTTTGGTTGCATATATCATAATTTTTATGAATTAAAAATCATGGTAATTTATTGTTATTCAATAATTAAGTTTCTGTAATGCTTGTATCTGCTCACTACACTATTGGTGAATGCTACGGTACGACTTCCTTTGTATTTTCCGCATTTGACATCGGGGTCGGTGTAAAATTCCCTGTCATTCAGATGCTCCATATATTTGGCAAGGTTTTTCCATGAGTTTGGGTTACCCGTATGCTTCATTGTAAGTGCGTATGCATCTTCGGAATGTCCGTGCCCTGCATTGTAACCCATTAGTACATAGCGAACTATTACAGATGTGTCGGTTATTGTTTCCGGTGTGTGTTTTTTCAAATAATCGACATGTTTTATTCCTGCGGACATTTGTACATCAGGATTTGATATGTCGGCGCTGTCGTGAGCAAATTTCTGGTATGCCGATGGCATCAACTGCATAAGCCCGTATGCTCCTGATGGATTGCTAATGTTGGGGTTGAAGCGCGATTCTTCGCATATCAGCGAGGCAATAAGCCGCCAGTCCCATCCTAGTTTTTTCGAGTGCCTTTTTATAAGTTCATCGTATGCACTTATTTGACCGTTGTTTCCTGAGTAGTATTTCCCTGATACATTAATGTTTATATACGAATAGTATATTTCGTGCCGCAGTTTGAAATGCTTGGTTTCTTTTTCTCGCGAAAGCCATGAGTTTATGGTGTCGAGAAGCGCTTTGGATTCAGGGCGGGTTTTCCAGCGGATTTGTCTTGCTAGGCATATTGATGTGTCGATGACTAATCGTGGGTACGCTTTCTGGTAGGTTAGGGCAAGTGCCGAGTCACAGATAGCAGAAGAAATTTCTCCAGATGCGATTTTCCGAGCCAGTTTTTCAGACGAAATGTTGTCGATGCTGATTATTGTTTTCCCTTTGTTCTTAATGCAAAAATTTTGCATACCTATTATATATAGTGTGTCGGAAATTTCTTTTGTGCGACTTAGAATTACAAGATTTGAATTGAGAAGTGGTTCTGATGAACAACTGTCGCTTAGAGTGGTATGCTTGACTATGATGTCGCACTGTTCTTCGGCAAGAAGTTTTTCTGCTTCTTTTTCGGTGTTTGCGATAATTACATTAAGTTCTAGTCCGTGAGCGGTAGCAAAGTCGTTAAATGCTTCGAGCTGGAACCCGCGAGGATTGGCGTTGAATATGCAATATTCGGTAGCATTTTCGGAAAGAGCTACATTCAGTATGCCAGATTCTAAAATTTCGTTGTAATCGTGAAAAATAATTTCAGTTGGTTCTTCTGTGCTCTCGTCAATGAAAATCTTAACAAAGGAGACAACTGCCAGTATTGACAATACCGACACAACAATAAGTCGTGATATTCTGGCGTTTGTGTCCATATCCTAGTCGTAGAATTCCCATGATATTCCGAAATTGAATGCGAAGGGGTTGTCTGGTAGTCTGTATAGTGTAAAATATGTCGGTTTCATGAAAAGAGAGCCGTAGTTCGATAGTTTTGCAAAAATGCGGAATCTTTTGATTTTTGCGCCTACGAAAAATCCTAAGTTCGGGTAGAATCCGAATTTTTCGTTGTCTTGCAGGTAGAACGCAGCTGTGGCTGGCATATATGCGTATCCGTAGAAGTTGGAATTCATCTTGGCGTCAAATCCTACTTGAAGTGTAAGTGCATTGCTGAACATGCCAGTCATGAAGTATAGGCTTGTGTATCCGACTACTTCTGGCAGACGAACATATTGCTTGTCGCTGATGTACTGGTAGGCGACTTCGTTGAACCAATGGAATTTCCAGAAATTGAAAGTCTTGTTTATGTAAACATCGGCAATAAGGTTGGATTTGCTTATTTGTATGGGCAATGCTTGATAGTTATATATAATATAGTTGTGCAATAAGTTTAGGTTTGCACCAACTGAAATATGGAATTTTTCGTAGAAAAAGTCGATGTGTGCGGTAGCGATACCGCATTTCTTGAAGTCGTTTTCCCATTTGAAGTTGTTGGCGGAATAATAAAGCTCATATATATTTGCGTTGCAAAGTGAATATCCGATTTTTGCATTTATTCCGAGTTCTTTGCCGAACATTTGCCTGAGCGAACCATACACATCCAAGTCGAAAGCGTCGCTCCCAAAGATGCAGTAGTCGGCTTCTGCCTGCAAGTCGGTGCGGTTATGCTTGAAAATTAAGTTTCCAGTGACATAGGTTGAATTATAAATGCTCCTGTATGAGCTGTCGATGTCGTAGATGTACAATTTGTTTTTTAGTCCGGCGTATAATTTTAGACGGTTATCGGTGGAATCGTCTTGAATGTTCAGGCAGAACAAAAACTTATTTGTGAGTTGGTAGTATGTCGTCGAGTCGAGAGTGTTTGTTGAATCATTGTAATAGTTTGTGTATAACGCTGATGCGATGTCGTTGTATTCGCGTTTGTAGCGGTCGAAAGTTATGTCGTGGACGATTGAGAATTTGCTGTGAAGATTCTTGTTTAGTGCGGTATCGTTCTTTTCGTCGCGGATTATGGTATCGATGGTATAGTGTCCGAACCTGTATTCATGGTTGTATTGTGCGCCGAGTTGCGAAATCATGCTTGATGCTTTGGATAGTTGCACATTGTTGTCCACGGCGCGGATGTCACCGCTTCTGAATCTGTCGGGGTTGGCTATACCGCCATTTTCGTTGCTATTTATCTTGTTGAAAATAAAGTTGAAATGGTTCTGGTATTTCTTTTTTGTGAATGCGCCGGCTAAATATAGTGCGTTTACTTTTGATGCATTGTTCAGGTAGAAACCGTCGGAGTTGGAAATGTCGTAGTTGAATGTCAGGTTGAAATATGGTGAGAAATTCTGCGAATATATGAATTTTACTAGTTCCAGTCCTTTGTTTCCTCCGGTGAAGTCAAAGCGGGTGAATGGTTTTTGTGCATCGAAATATATAACATCGCTATGCGACTTTATGAAAGCCTGATAGTTATTGAGAAAATAGAAATCGTGATTTTTCCATTTCTTAGAGAATATTGCGGTGAGGTAGGGGTTACCCGGATTCATCAGTCCGAGCGTGTTGTCCGACACTTTTTGCTGAGGCATGAATTTGTAGAATTCGTCGAGGGTAGTATCGTTGTAGAAGCGCATGTCGGTAGTAGTGTCGTTGTTAAGGGTATATGACGAGAAATAGCGCCGAATACCTTCGTGCTGTGCAGATGCGACTATTCCAGTCAGCAATAAAATAACTATAACCGCCAATTTACGCATAGGTTGCAAAATTATTAAAAATTTTGGAACTGGGGGAATGTAAATTCAGAGGTGATACAAAAAAGATGCGCCCCATGTTGAGGCGCATCATATTTATTTTGAAAAATAATTTCAAATGAATTATTTTCCTTCGCTCAGTCTCTTGTAGCCTTCGTAGCGGAGCTTTGCAAACTGCTCGGTCTTAGCGAACAATTCCTTAGCTTCTTCTGGGAAGGTCTTGAGAAGCGAGTTGTAACGAACTTCGCCCATGATGAAGTTCTGGAATTCAGCCCAGTTCGGTTCCTTGCTGTCAAGGTGGAATCCGTTCTGTCCAGCTTCTTCTTCAGCAGGGTTGAAGCGCCACAAGTGCCAGTAACCGCAGTCAACAGCAAGCTTTTCTTCGTGCTGTGTACGACCCATACCAACCTTAATACCGTGGTTGATACATGGAGCGTAGCAGATTACCAATGATGGTCCGTGATAAGCTTCAGCTTCCTTGATTGCCTTGAAGTACTGTGCTGGGCTTGCACCCATTGCAACCTGTGCAACATAAACATAGCCGTAGCTCTTTGCAATCATACCGAGGTCTTTCTTGCGAACCTTCTTGCCAGATGCAGCAAACTTAGCAACAGCACCTGCTGGAGTAGCCTTTGATGACTGTCCACCTGTGTTAGAGTAAACTTCGGTATCGAGAACAAGAACATTAACGTCTTCGCCGCTTGCCAATACATGGTCGAGACCGCCGAAACCTATATCGTATGCCCAGCCGTCACCACCGAATATCCACTGCGATTTCTTTACAAGGTGATCCTTGAGGTCAACAATCTGCTTGCAGTAGTCGCATCCGCACTTTTCGCATTCAGCAACGATCTTGTCTGCCAATTCAGCAGTCTTGATACCACATTCGCGGTTGTCGATCCATTCCTGGAACATAGCCTTGAGTTCTGCGCTGCAGCAGTTGCATTCAGCAATAGCTTCGCGCATGATGCGTTCTACGCGGTCGCGCATCTGGCGGGTTGCTGTTGCCATACCGAGACCAAATTCAGCATTGTCTTCGAACAAGCTGTTTGCCCAAGCAACACCCTTGCCGTTGCGGTTGCTCTTGCAGTATGGAGTAGCAGGAGCCGAACCACCATAGATTGACGAACATCCTGTAGCGTTTGCAACAAGCATTCTTTCACCGAACAACTGGGTAATGGTCTTGATGTACGGAGTTTCACCGCAACCTGCACATGCACCCGAGAACTCGAACAATGGCTGTGCGAACTGGCTGTTCTTTACATTTGCATACTTATCGATGAGGTTGTCCTTGTAAGTAACCTTCTTCTGGCTGTAGTTCCAGTTGTCAACTTCACCAAGCTGGCTTTCGAAAGGCTTCATAACCAATGCCTTTTCCTTAGCAGGACATACGTCGGCGCAGTTACCGCAACCTGTGCAGTCCATTGCCGATACCTGCATACGGAAATGCATACCTGCGAATTCCTTCGGCATCTTGATGTCAGCGGTCTTCATTGATGCAGGAGCGTTCTTAAGCTCTTCGTCGGTCATAACTACCGGACGGATTGCAGCGTGAGGACATACGAGCGAGCACTGGTTGCACTGGATACAATTTGTTTCGATCCATTCTGGAACCAAAGTAGCAACACCGCGCTTTTCGTATGCTGTTGTACCTGCTGGGAAAGTACCGTCGATAATGTCCTTGAATGCGCTTACAGGCAGGTCGTTACCGCACTGTGCAACCATTGGACGCATAACCTTGTTGATGAATTCAGGATCGTTGTCGTTGTGTTCGAACTTGAATTCGGTTGTGCAGTTCAAGTTAGCCCATTCAGCAGGAATTTCAACCTTCTGGATTTCTCCACCACGGTCAACTGCTGCATAGTTCTTGTTAACAATGTCTTCACCCTTCTTGCCGTACGACTTAACGATGAACTTCTTCATCTGCTCAACAGCGAGGTCGTAAGGAATAACGCCCGAAATCTTGAAGAATGCACTCTGGAGGATGGTGTTGGTTCTGTTGCCAAGACCGATTTCCATTGCAATCTTAGTAGCGTCGATGATGTACATGTTGATGTGCTTTTCAGCCAAGTATTTCTTTACATTGTCTGGCAAGTGCTTCTTGGTTTCTTCAACCGACCATGGTGAGTTGTAGAGGAAAGTTCCGTTTTCCTTCAAACCGCGCAGGCAGTCGTACTTGCGGAGGTATGATGGAACGTGAACAGCTACGAAATCAGGAGTACCTACCAAATACGGAGCAAGTATTGGCTGGTCGCCGAAACGAAGGTGCGAGCAGGTGTAACCGCCCGATTTCTTCGAGTCGTAGTCGAAGTATGCCTGGCTGTACTTGTTGGTGTTGTCACCGATGATCTTAATGGAGTTCTTGTTTGCACCTACTGTACCGTCAGCACCAAGTCCGTAGAACTTAGCTTCGAAAGTGCCCTTCGGAAGTATTGAAATTTCCGGAAGTATCGGGAGTGAACGGAAAGTAACATCATCAACAATACCAACTGTGAACTGGTTCATAGGCTTGTCTGCTGCCAAGTTGTTGAAAACAGAAAGTATGTGAGCCGGAGTTGTGTCCTTTGATGACAAACCGTAACGTCCGCCGATAATCATTGGCTTTTCAGCGCAGTCCTTGAGAGCTTCAACAACGTCCAAGTACAGAGGATCACCGTTTGCGCCTGGTTCTTTTGTACGGTCAAGAACGCAGATTCTCTTAACGCTCTTAGGCATAACTTCCATCAAGTACTTAACGCTGAATGGACGATACAGGTGAACGCTGATGAGACCGAGTTTCTTTCCGGTTGCATTTTCCTTGTCGATAACTGTCTTGATAACATCGGTGATTGAACCCATAGCTACGATGATGTCGGTAGCATCCTTTGCGCCGTAGAATGTGAAAGGAGCGTATTCACGACCTGTGATCTTGCTCATTTCCTTCATGTACTTAGCAACGATTTCAGGAAGAGCGTCGTAGTACTTGTTCTGAGCTTCGCGTGTCTGGAAGTAGATGTCTGGGTTCTGAGCTGTACCGCGTGTTACTGGGTGCTCTGGGTTGAGCGAACGGTCGCGGTATTCCTTCAAAGCTTTCCAGTTAACGAGCTTCTTGAGTTCGTCCTGATCAGCAGCTTCTACCTTCTGGATTTCGTGGGATGTACGGAAACCGTCGAAGAAGTGGAGGAAAGGAACGCGTCCTTCGATAGCTGCGAGGTGAGCAACTGGAGCCAAGTCCATGATTTCCTGAACCGAACCTGTAGCCAAGAGAGCGAAACCAGTCTGACGAGCGCTCATTACATCGGCATGGTCACCGAAGATTGACAAAGCCTGAGCTGCCAAAGCACGAGCCGAAACATGGAAAACGCCAGGAAGCAATTCGCCGGCGATCTTGTACATGTTCGGAATCATAAGCAACAAGCCCTGAGATGCGGTGTAGGTAGTTGTGAGGGCACCAGCCTGCAACGAACCGTGAACAGCACCTGCAGCACCAGCTTCCGACTGCATTTCTACTACTTTTACTGTTTCACCGAAGATGTTTTTTCTGCCGCCTGCACTCCATTCGTCGATGTATTCAGCCATCGGTGACGACGGGGTGATAGGATAGATAGCGGCAACTTCGCTAAACATGTAGGCAACGTGAGCGGCTGCGCAGTTACCATCACATGTCATGAATTTTTTTTCTGCCATAAACTTTTGTTATTTAAGAAATTATAAAAATTTGTTACTAATATTAATAGACCGCAAATATAGTTTTTTTATTGGGAATCGAATATTATTTTGAGGATTTTTTTGAACAGAATCAAGATGTTGAATACTAATAATATAGTGGCAATAAAAAACTGATTGTTGACATTGGAATTTGTATGATTCGTCATTGCAAAATGATTTCTGATTTCTTTTTGCCAAATCGGAAATTTATTGTAATTTTATAGTCGGATTTTGGCGTCGAAAGCAACGCATTTTGAATAATAGAAAATAATGGATGACAAAATAATAATATATCAAACCGACGACGGACAGACGCAGATAGATGTCCGTATGGAGAACGAAATGATATGGCTAACTCGCCAGCAGATTGCTGTGTTATTTGACCGCGATTATAAAACAATCAGTAAGCACATCAACAATGCTCTTAAGGAGGAGTTGGCAGATTCTGTGGTAGTCGCAAAATTTGCGAATACCACTCAGCATGGTGCTATAGCGGACAAAACACAAACGCACGAAATTGACTATTTCAATCTTGAAGTAGTTACCTCTGTCGGCTATCGTGTAAAGAGCCAGCGCGGTGTTCAATTCCGCCAGTGGGCGAATCGCGTATTGAAGCAATATCTTATCAAAGGCTATGCAATCAACGAGCACATTCACCAAAAACAAATTTCGGAACTACGCCAATTGGTGCAGGTTGTAGGACGAACATTGCAGAACAAAGAGGTTGCCGATACGGTTGAAAGCCAAGATTTGCTAAATGTTGTGGTCGATTACACATACGCACTTGACATTCTCGATAACTACGACTACGAGCGGCTTAGAATAGAAAAGACAACATCCGACGAGCCGTTTCACGCCACTTACGAGAATGCAATGAAGGAAATAAATCTGCTGAAGCAAAAATTTGGTCACTCGGCATTGTTCGGCAATGAAAAGGATGGGTCATTCAAAAGTTCAATAGGGCAGATATATCAAACTTTCGATGGTGAAGAATTGTATCCGTCAGTGGAGGAGAAGGCAGCAATGTTGCTCTATTTGGTTACTAAAAATCACTCGTTTAGCGATGGCAACAAGCGTATTGCCGCCACCTTGTTTTTGTGGTTTCTCAATGGCAACCATATACTTTACAATCCGGATGGGAGCAAACGTATTGCCGATAACACTTTAGTGGCACTTACTCTTATGATTGCCGAAAGCAAGACCGAAGAAAAGGATATAATGGTAAAAGTCGTTGTCAATCTCATCAACAAGAACAACTAAAAGATGTGATTGGTCATGTTAAATCATTCTCCTTCTTCCCGCATCCATAATTCTTATACATCCCTTCCACATGTTCCTGGAATTTTTTCACCAGTTGGCGAGGCGATTTTACGACCAAGCCGCTGCCAAAACCAAGAAGTTCGCGGATAAGTTCCCTGTTCCAGATTACTCGTATTACAAAGTCGGCAGAACCGTCATCGTATTGCTTTATTAGTCGCTGCGACTTGTGGAACGGCTTGGTGATGATGTATGGTGTGTCGTCTGCGCTCGCCCAGAAAACCACATTCTTTTCGCTTTTGCCGTAGAGGGTTACGCCGACAATCTTGTCGAAATATGCCGCAGGGTCGAAGTCGGTGTTTTCAATGTAGTTGCCTGTGTCGCCAAGTTCCATCGATTCTATGCGGTCGAGAGCCAAATTGAGAATCATATTTACGCCTTTTGCCTTTCCGAACAGGAACCAGCGGTTGCGGTATTCGCGCAGGACATACGGCGAAAAGCAGAGCGCATTTGCCTTGGGCGACTTGAACGACTTGTACATAATATTCAAGGTGCGTTTCGAAACAATGGCATCGTACGACATATTAATATAGTTCAGTCCGCGAAGGCGGTCGTTCTTCTCGAAGAAGATGACGGGTTGGGTTTTGTGTTGCAACGAGGATACATGGTCGTTCAGGCGGTTGACGATGTCCTCCAGTTCGCCGAACTCCGAAAATCCGCTCAGTTGTTTCAGGACGGTCATTGCTTCGGTCATGGCTTTCATGTCGAAGTCGGTGATTGGCGAGTTCATTATGCTGAATTTCGGGTCTGAATACGAATAGTACTTGTGGTCGGTGACGACGATAGGTGCGTTGTAGCCAAGTTTTTCGCTGCGCATGTTCTGGATGTCGAGTTGGATGGTGCGTTTGCTTATTCCGTTCATGTTTCCTTCGTACTCGTACAGAGCATCGGAGCAGGCATCAATCAGGTCTTCGAGAGTCCACAGACGGTTTCTGCGTTGCAGGCACTGGTCAATGGTTTTGTAGCGTATCAACGCGTTTTTACTTGCTGGCATAATCGAGAAAAATGAAAATTTTTGCAAATTTATGAAAAATTTTTTCGACTACGCAAATAGGTTGCGCACTGGGGTTATAATTTTGCGGCGATTTTTTAAAAGGACACTATTTAATAAACCAGAAAAAACGAAAAATTATGGCAATTTATTCATCAAAACTCGATGCCTTTTTCGGTGCTGAAGGCCTTACAAACACCAGCGCCAACTTTATCGCAAACAAGGCGAAGGAAATGTACGAAAACAGCAACAATGTTTTCTTTGATTTTGTGACAAGCGAAGTCAGTATCATTGGCATGGACAGGAAAGTCGTTTCGCACAAGGGTATGACCTTTGACGAATTCAACAAGTCGATTGAGGAAATCGCCAATGTCGGCAAGTTGAAGTCGCTGATTGCTTGGTTGCGCGAGGCAATCAAGGCAAGGCAGACTATGGTCGATGCGGTTAAAAACATTGATGCTGAGGATTATGCAGAAGAGTTGGGGATTGAACTTCCGGAGAGGACGCAAATGCAGAGAACAATTACCGAAGATGATGTAATTGCTGAAATGTCGGTTGCCGAGCGTTGCCGTTACTATTACCTTGAGGCACAGTGTGCAAATCTCGGCAAACTGATACATCCGTCTGGCGATTTCAGCAACAGCATCAAGCAGGCAAAGCAATCGCTTCGGACAGGGCTTTCGACAAGCGGTGAAGGTCGCGACATGACAATTACGGAATACACTGCTTCGCTCGATATGGATATGGTTGACAAGAAGTTTATGGAAATGCAGGAGTTGCACCGCAGTCTGCAAGCCGAGTTGAACGGCATCAAGCATAAGATTGAAAGTGCGATGGAGGAGCATAATACAAAGGTTAGGATTGCCAACCATAAGGCTTCTGAGGAATTTTCGCTGTCCATGAAGATTGTCACTGACAAGGTTGACGAGGTAAGGGACAAGGAGTTGCAACGCATTAGAGGTTTGAAAATCATTATTCCCGACAGTTTGAAGGAAACTTACGAGTTTGTGGCAGCTGTTGGGAAGAACAAATAAAGTGTTTAAGGGGGCGCGGAGCCTGTCTCAGGCGTTCCTTTTTAATCTGCGCTGTGGGTACATGTTTTATGATGGTCCAAATGAAAATGGACGGGATTAATAGCATAATTGGGTAGCAAGACCTAAAAAACATGTCGGTGCGTCCAAGTTTAATTATTTGAATGACTTTGCTTTTGTTTTTGATGGGCGTGCCGGTTCTTGATCTTGTTTTTGGCTTCGACTCGGTGGTGCTTCACAGCGCAGAGCACTTTTTTGAAAAACTGCTTCGACTGGCGATATGGACGCCGGAAGCAGATTTCCTTGGCAGGGCTTGGCGAGACGCGCTAAGTTTTGCCAAGTTTTTGATTAATTTTGCAATTCTATGAAATTACAGAATACAACTTTTTTTCAAAAAAAAATGAAAAAAAAATCAGACTGCGCAAATAGGTTGCGTACTAGGGTTGTAATTTTGCGGCGAAAAATTTGAGTTGCTTGCCAGAGTGGTCAAATGGGCTGGTCTGAAAAGGTCAGTGAGGTTATGAATTCGTTGGTTCGAATCCAACACAACTCAAAAAAAATCTGCATCTTCGAGGCTTCAAGCTTGAGATGCAGATTTCTTGGCAGGACTTGGCGAGAAAGCGCTAAGTTTTGCCAAGTTTTTTTGATTAATTTTGCGGTTGACTGAATTTTAGAGAAACAAAAAATTAGACGGAAGAGGTGATTTTGTAATAGAAAATTGGATTGAATAAAACTTACTGCTATGGATTTTGATGTATTTGACAAGAAAATGAGAGTGTACGAAGAGTCTCTCGACCAAATTATTGTGCCAGAAACCTATATGATTGCTCGTCTTGACGGCAGGGGCTTTACGAAATTGACAAAGGAAAAATGCAAGTTCGAGACACCGTTTGACATTCGTTTCAGAGATATGATGGTTGAAACACTAAAAAAGTTGATGGATTGCGGATTTCGCATAATTTACGGCTTTACAGAAAGCGATGAAATTTCGTTGCTATTTCACATTGACGAGGATTCGTTTGCCAGAAAAGTGCGCAAGTACAATTCGATACTTTCAGGTACTGCCAGCGCATTTTTCTCTATGCGTCTCGGACAAATAGGAGTTTTCGATTGCAGGATAATACCGCTTCCGAACAAGGAACTGGTTGTTGACTATTTCTTGTGGAGGCAGGAGGATGCCAACCGTAACGCACTTAACTCGCATTGTTATTGGATGTTGCGTAAGCAAGGAGTAAAGCCTTCGGCGGCTCAGGCACAGATAAACAGGAAAACTATTGCCGACAAGAACGAACTGCTGTTTTCCAACGGCATAAATTACAATGATCTTCCTGCGTGGCAAAAGCGTGGCGTTGGCGTTTGGTTTGTCGATGAGGAAAAGGAAGGTTTCAATCCGCTGACAAAGCAGAAAACCATAGTAACACGAAGAAAGTTGCAGGCAAATTACGATTTGCCACTTGGCGAAGAGTATGGAAGGCTGATAGGGAAGATAATTGATGAAAGTTGACTCTCTAACGTTGCCAATGCCCTAAGACCCTGCCAAAACGTCCGAAACGTCACCATTAGTGCGAGTTAGGTCGCAAATATAATAAATTTTGGCTTGTCAATAGACCAATATTCGAGTTGTTTGCATTTTGGCTTGTGAATAGACCAAAATTAAGCAATTAAAATCATTATATTCACCCAAATTCTTTAATATAAGTATTTTATAATTATTTGGTTATAAGTTTCGCAGGGCGTATGCGGTCAACAATAACGGTGTCGTTTTCGATGTGAAATATATAAACCCACTTTTTGTTATGCGAAACCATGTGACAAGCCTTTGGATTATATGCGCGGACATCCATAAAATTGCTCGGATGATAGAGATCGGCAAGTACAGACAGCGACATTATTTCCAGTTGCATTGCGTGAAGATATTTATACGCTCCTTCAATTGACATCATTTGCAACAGAAACAGCGCAAGATTCTTCAAATCTGATTCTGCCGAACTGCTAATGTTGACTTTGTATTTCATACAAACCATCTACAATATAACGCAACTTGCCAAAGTATTCGTCAACCGACATGTATTCTTTATCACCGAATTTTGCGTCTGCTTCCGCCTTTAATCTTTCAAAGTTTTCATCAAACCAAGCAGGTTTTTCCTTTGGGTGTTCGGTCACTTTGTTGCCATAGGCAACTGCAGGTTCCGACAATATATCGTCCTGATGGTCAGCGTTATTATATGGTTTATTGTTCATCTGAATGATTTTATTTTGCAAAAGTAGCGATTTTTTTCGAAAGAATTGCCTCGCTGGCATAAATTGTTTGAAATAATGCTTATTTTGATGATTTTGCAATGTGCTTGTTATTAGTGAATTAAGTTATAACTTGCAGATTTTTGGAGGTTATTTTTGTGACAAATGCAGATTTTCGGAGGTTATTTTTGGTGAAGATGCAGATTTTTGGAGGTTAAGAGAGGCTAAAAGGCTGAAAGTCCAAAATGTCGATTATAAGCCTTTGAGGTTGATTGTGTGTTTTTCCGTAGTGGAATTGAGCTGTGTCGCGATTTCTCAACATGAATAAATGCAACACGACCCCGAAATTTTCCTTACATATTTTCCTTCAATTTTTACAAAAGATGGTGTAATAGTTACAATACTTATATTGTATGTGCCTATGTATTATATGTTTGCATAAATTTTTTCAAAAAAAGAAAAATATTTTTCGACTGCGCAAATAGGTTGCATTGTGGCATGTTTATTTTGTGGCGAAATTTTTAGTAGAACTGATAAAACTTATGTGCTATGGAAAAGAAAACAGTGAAAAAGAAGGTTCAGGAGGAAGAATTGACAATACTTTCTTGCATGGAAAACATTGTCGATTTTGCGAAAGATTCGAAACTGAGTGAAAGTTTCTACAGAAAGATTAAGAAATATACCGATTTTATAGGTAAGAAGTGCGATTTGACACCTCGTCAGTCGGTATTGCTTTCGTTGTGGGTCGAAAACGAGGAGTCGCACGAAACTATGACCGATTTGCTGGACTATCTCGGATGCCGACACATACATCTTCTTCGTTATTCAAGCGAGTTCAATGTCTTGGTTCAGAGACAACTATTGAAAAAGGACGATGAGGACGACACATTTGGCTTTTCTGTGCCGAGCAAGGTTATACAAGCTTTTCAGGAAGATAAAATGTATGTTCCAAAGCCGATTACCAACTTGAAAGTAACGGAATTGCTTGACAAAATCAAAAGGTTGTACGAACAAAGGGCGGATGATGACATTGAATATGATGAAATGGTAGAACAAGTGAAGAACTTGCTCGAAAAGAATTCGCATTTGCCATTTGCGACAAAATTCATAGGGTACAAACTGTCTGAGTTGGAGAAAGTTTTGCTTATGAAATTTGTAATTCAGTATGCGTATTATTACGATGACGACATTCAGGATTCAGAATTGGAGGACATTTACGAAAGTCACTGGATATTGAATTGGGTTGTCACGAATATGCGTGAAGGTGATAGCAGTTTGATTAAAAACGGCTACATCGAATATGTAAATCAGGAAGGTCTTGCCGACAGATGCCATTTTAAGCTTGGCGAAAGGATTAAGGAGGAACTTTTGTCGGATGTGCTTAATCTGCAAAGCATTAGGAATCCAACAAAGGGTTTGCTATTACACAATAATATTCAGGAGAAACAATTGTTCTTTAACGATAAGAATTCGGCTTCAATTTCCGAACTGGTGAAACTTTTGCAACCAGACAATTACAAGAATGTTTTGGATAGATTGGCAAAACAGGGCTTGCGTAAAGGCTTTTCCTGCTTGTTCTATGGTGCACCCGGAACGGGAAAGACTGAATCTGTCATGCAGATAGCAAGACAGACTGGCAGAAACATTATGCTGGTGGATATTGCGAGCATGAAAAGTTGTTGGGTAGGCGAGAGTGAAAAGATAGTCAAGAAGTTGTTCGATAATTATAAGAGTATTGTTCGCAAGTCGGATGTCGCTCCGATATTGTTGTTCAATGAGGCGGATGCTTTGTTCGGCACAAGAATGGAAAATACCCAGCATGCCGTTGACAAGATGGAGAATACCATTCAGAACATTATTCTTCAGGAAATGGAAGACTTAGAAGGCATTCTTATCGCGACAACCAACCTGACCAAGAATCTTGACAAGGCTTTTGAAAGGCGGTTTATCTACAAGATAGAATTCGCAAAGCCCGACATTAAGACCAGCAAGAAGATTTGGCATTCGATGTTGCCCGAATTGCAACCTGCAGAACTTGACATTATTGCAAAGAAATATCTTTTTAGCGGTGGTCAGATTGAAAATGTAACTCGTAAGAAAGCAATCAATTACATTCTTAATGGTGATGATTTTTCTTTCGAAAAGTTATGTGAATATTGTGATGACGAGCAGATTGTAAATTCGCAAGTGAAGGTAGGGTATTGAGAATGATATTATTTTTGAATTGCCTTCCAACGTCCGCGGAATTGTACTGCGGTTTGGAGGGCGATTTTTTTATTTATCCCCATAATGCCCGTATGCGGAAAGGACATTCACAATGACAATTTCTTCCTTGATTTCGTATATGAGTCTGTGTTTGCTGGTTATATGTCGTGACCATTGCCCCGATTTGTCGCCCTTGAGCTGTTCGGGATGCCCAGTGCCTGTGGTCGGGTGGTCCATAAGTTCTGTGATTAACTTCTGAGCCTTCTTAAATGCAGCCAGTTCGTCCCTTTTTAGTTTTGCAAGGTCTTCCTTTGCTTTGTCTGTTAAAAATATTGAGTACATTATAACGATTCAAAAAAATTGTCAAGTTCTTCCTTTGTGTTAATAACAGTGTATTCGCCTCTTTCGATTTGCTTTCTTGATTCTTCGATTTTTGCAAAAAATTCTTCCTTCGTCATCAGAGTGTCGTCTTCTTTTACCTTGCGGATGACAAAACTGCCTTTGTCACGGGTTTTGAGTATAAGTTCTTGTCCGTCAGTAATATGCCCCAAATATGTGGCCATGTTGTCCCTAAATTGTCTTGTCGAAACTACTTCCATAATCTTATTTTTTTGTGTACCAAAATGTGACACAAATTTACAAAATAAATTAATACGCAACGAAAATTATGTCAAAAAATGAGGAGTCTATTGTTTTTATGCTATTTATAGTCGTTTGTTATAGATGCTGAAACAAGTTCAGCATGACACCGAGGGTGTGGATTGTCAATTATTAATTATCCATTGTTCATTGCCCATTTACGGTATCCTCAAAAACTTATGCATCTGCACCGAAACCTTCCACTTCGGATTTTTCTTCACATAATCGACAACCATGTCGCCGGTGCGCTTGAACTGGCTCCATTCGGGCTGGAGGTAGAGTTCGCAGCGACCGCTGACCTTTTGAGAGCATTTTTCTGCCCATTCGAGGTCGGTTTCGTCAAATATGACGACTTTTAGCTCGTTGGCAAGCTGGTAGAACTCGGGTAGCGGAGGCATCTGCTTCTTGGGTGACACGCAAATCCAGTCCCACACACCACTAAACGAGTGCGCACCGCTGGTTTCTATCATCGTTGTTATGCCTGCCTTGCGCGAAAGTTCGGTGAATCTATCGAAATTGTAGATTAGTGGTTCTCCGCCTGTTACGACAATGGTATCGGCGGTGGTCTGTTTTACACGGTCTATTATGTCGGTTATCTTTACAAACTGGTCGAGGCGGGGAACCCACGATTCCTTCGAGTCGCACCAGCGGCAGGCAAGGTCGCATCCGCCCAAGCGTACGAAGTAGGCTGCCTTGCCACTGTTGAAGCCTTCGCCTTGTATGGTGTAGAATTCCTCCAATACGGGAATTTTGTCGTTTTTCAGTTCGTTTATGAATTCGTCTGTCATCTTACTTTATTTTATTATTCTATCCAGAATTTTTCTTCCGGCTTCTACATTTACCATTATGTTTATCATTTTCAGTTTTATGTAGTCCTCGCTGTAGAAGCGGTAGCCACGATGTTCGCCGTCCATTCCGCCCGAACCCGAATCCTTGATTAAGTACCAGTACTGATTCTTAATCTTCTGTACACCAACAATCTGTATGCAGTGGTCGTCGGTGGTGGCACCGTTTTCAAGACGCATTTCGCGCGAGTCGGCGTTTATGTACTTGGCAGGAATGTCGAATGTTGGCACGATGCCGACTTCGTTTTCCTTGACATAGCCGGGTTCAGATGTGTCGCCGCAGAGACTTACCGAATAGCCGTTTGCAAGTGCATTGCGGATTATCCAGATGTAGTCATCGAGCGAAACGTTGTAGTATTCGTTGCTGTGCCACCAGTTGTCGGGTTCCTCGAGTTCGTGGCGCTGGTTGTACGGGTATTTTTTGCTCGACATGAAACTGAAATAGTCGTTTGGCCTGAGTTTCAGATATTCATCCATGAACGATTTCGGAGTGTAGGTCTTGCCTTCGTAGGTGAATGTTTCTGGCGGCGTGCAAATGTTCCTGTCGAGGATTCCCTTCACCTTGCCGACAACATCGTCGTCCCAGAGGTTCTTGTTTGCAACCTCATCCAGATAAGCCTTGTACTCATTGAAAAGTTTCACATGGTTGTTGTATTTCTGACCTTCCTTCAGACCTGTGTATGCCGAGTATGGCATAAGTCCGTGTTTGCTCATAACGCGCTTTATGGCGTTCGACTCGCTGCCTTGACCAAGTTCGGTTTCGCCTTTTGTGCGGACAAATTCCTCTGCGCGTGCAACATATTCCCAGTAAACGGTGTACATTTCCGACAGTTTCACCTGATGACCGCTCTTGAGGTAGGCTTCGCTTTCCATAAACGATGTTGCCGAGTATGCCCAGCAGGTGCCGCTCAGTCCCTGTGAGACTGGGTCGTTGTGCCATACGGTGGTGTATTTTGTCGGGTCGGTTGGGTAGGTTTTGCCGTTGAAGTCCATTACAAACGACTTTCCGTTTGGAGCATCGCCATCCTTGCCAGTGATGTCCTTCATTATTTCCTTCTGCATGAAACCCGATTGCGGACTTTTGTATTCTCCTTTGTCTGGTTGTTGTGCAAATGCAGTGGTGAACAGCAGGATAAATGCTATGGTTACTATGATTTGTTTCATCATTCAAAATTTTTGCAAAGTAAATGAATTTGTCAGAATAATGAAGGAGGAAAATGTTCAATTTGTTATAAGGAGCGAATATTAGTTTAAAATAATGAGCAATGAGGGTGCTTTAGATTGTATGTTATATTTTAATATGTTGATAATTTGATTGTTAATAATAAAAACGTCTAATATTTGAGTGCTAAAACGATTAAAAATAAAGCGTTTTAGCACACTTATCGTGATTAGAGTGCTAAAACAAAGATTTTTCTGGCGTTTTAGCACACCAATCCAAAAAGATTTGTATATCTTTGTGGCGAAAAAATATATTGGACAATGCTGAATAAAATTGTAGGAAGAGAAGATGAAATAAAGTTGTTAAACAAGTATGCCGAATCCGGTAAGGCTGAGTTTGTTGCAATTTATGGTCGGCGACGCGTGGGCAAAACTTTTCTTGTCAACCAAGTGTTCAAAGACAGGTTAACATTTTCTATGACAGGCGTTATGGAAGGAGACAAGAATGCCCAAGTCCACGCCTTTACAGATGCTTTGGACATATATGGGCAACCAGTGGCAAAGCAACCTAAGAATTGGTACGAGGCATTTCAGATGTTGCGCCATTTCCTTGCCAGTAAGATGAAAAAAAACAAGCCTTGCATAGTCTTTATTGACGAATTGCCTTGCTTTGAAACACGTAAGTCGGACTTTGTAAGTGCATTGGGATATTTTTGGAACAGTTGGGCATCATTGCAGAACAATATGTTGCTTATAGTCTGTGGCTCGGCAACATCGTGGATGATGAAGAATATAATTGACAACCACGGCGGACTGCACGACCGCATTACCCACGAAATACATCTTAGGGAATTTAGCCTGTACGAAACAGAAGAATACCTATGCGCGTATGGCTTTCCGTGGGATAGGATTATGATAACGCAAACCTATATGGCAATCGGTGGCATACCTTATTATTTAAGTCTTCTTGATCCGTCCGAGAGTCTTGCCCAGAATATCGATCGCCTGTTTTTCAAGGTAGATGGAGAAATGCGCCGCGAATTTCGTCGGCTCTATAAGACTTTGTTTGACAGCCCGGAACCATACATTGCCATTGTCGAAGCACTATTTTCAAAAAAGAAAGGTATGACGCGGGACGAAATTGCACAAAGCATAGGAACTAATGCAAATGGCCGCCTTACAAAAATGTTGCAAAGCCTTGTCGATTGCGACATTGTGCGCTTCTATAACGTGAAAAACAAAACGATTTCAGCACGCAATGGATTATACCAGTTACTTGACTTTTATTCTTTGTTTTACCTTAATTTTATGAAAAGCAATCCTACAAACGAACATTTTTGGACACAAGGTCTTAACACCTCCCAAATAAATGTGTGGATGGGGCTTTCGTTTGAACGGATTTGCTTGACACACATTGCACAAATCAAAAATGCATTAAGTATCAATGGTATAAAATCAGAATATTATTCGTGGCGTAACGAAAACGCCCAGATAGACATTGTGATTGAACGTGCCGACCGTATGATAAACATTTGTGAAGTCAAATATAGCGAAGATCCATATATGCTTGATAAAGACGAATATGAGAAATTTAAAAATCGCATTGCACTTTTCAAGAAGCAAACAGGTTTTGCGGGTGGAATAGTCCCAACTTTTATAACAGTCAACGGATTGCAACGAAACTCTTACTCCGAACACATTGTTGCACAAATTACACTCGACGATTTGTTTGAAAAAAGTAAATGAAATTGAATTGTTTTTGTAGAAATAAGCATTGAATTATTGGTAATATTCTTATCTTTGCGACAACTAAAATAAAGTTTAACTAAAATTTATAGCAAATGAGTACAAAAATATCTTGGCGTTTATGGGAAAAGTCATTTGTCCTTTTTTCGTTGATTATGTTCGCCGCATCGAGCGGATGGGCGCAGAATACTATACTTAAAATTGCGGATATTCCGAATGTTACAACGCAGTCGCGAAGCAATGAGGGTCTGCTTTCGTCGAGTTGGGCACAGGATTATCCATACAACCAGTTATGTCCAAGAGACCCGTCAAATAGTAATTCATATAGTTATGCCGGCTGTCCTGCTATTGCCATGGGGCAGATTATCAATTATTTGCGGACTACACAGGACACTCGCTTTACCGATGACGATGACTATTTACACAACTATGCAGGTCGCAACTACAGAATCGATGACGACTGGGAAACATTGCAATTTCCTTCTTTTCCACAGTTGAATGTGCTGTTGGATTCCATTGATGCCACTTTCCAGCGTGGCGAGGAGCTTCCCGACATGTTGGCTGCCGCTTTGGTTTTTGCCTGTGGTACGGCCTGCACGCAAGTTTATACTTCGCAAGGTTCTGGCACTTTTTATGTTGACCAGGCGTTTGCGGCTTACCAGCGGTTTGGCTTTACAGAATGCCAATTGTATCGCGAACCAACTGAGGAAATGTATGCTACATTGATTTCCAATTTGCAAGCTGGTTATCCAGCTCACTTGGCTGTTGAAAATCCAGAGGGAACAGTCGGGCACAATGTTGTTGTTGATGGCTATCGCGAATCGGATGGCAAGTTCCATATCAATTTTGGATATGGCGGTTCGTTGGATGATTGGTACGACATTCCCGACGATAATTTTTATTACGGGATGACCAAGGTTGAGGGCATTATTGTGAATATAATCCCTACTATTACTCAGTCCGATATTATACCTAGCCAACGGCCACTCGAAGTTTATCCTAATCCTGTTTCCGATGTGCTATATTTGAAGAATTTCTCTGGCGAACAGGTGGATTATTCTGTTTTCAATGTTTTGGGACAGGAGGTTAAAACAGGTTCAACTTGCGGAAGTATTTCTGTTGCCGATTTGGAAAAAGGATTGTATTTCTTGCAAGTAAATTGCGAGAATTCCACTGAAAAGGTTAAGTTTATCGAGAAATAATTCCGCTCCCTGAGCTTGTCGAAGGGCGCGGTCGTTGTAAAAGTCCGGCGTTTGTCGGACTTTTTTTGTTTCGCATTGCAAATGCTGATATTCATTAGTGTCGGATTGCAACCTTTAGCTCACTGCCATAGCAGTAAATCCGACACAACATGTCGACATGTGATAAAAAATTGTAATTTTGCGACTTGTATGGATAATGCGGAACGATTAGGAGTTGAAAGGATAAGCACTTTGCTTATGCGGTTGTCGTTGCCCTCGGTGCTGGGGATGCTCGCCATTACCATATATAATGTCGCCGATACGATTTTTGTGGGACAGGCAGTCGGAGTGGAGGCAATCGCCGGCTTGTCGGTCACATTGCCACTGATGCTTGTCATTAACAATACTTTCGGTCAGGCAGTAGGACTAGGTGGTGCATCTATAATTTCTCGCGCGCTCGGCGCAAGAAATCGAGAGCTTGCCGAAAAGGTTCTCCACAATCTCGTCTTTATGATATTGTGCCTCAATGTGTTGCTATTTGCGTTGGTTGTGGTATTTCTGCCAGAACTGCTTGTGCTTTTCGGTGCAGATGATTCCATTCTGCCTTATTCAATGGAATATGCAACTTGGTGCCTGCCGGGAAGTTTCGCGATGAACATTTTCTTTGTTTTTATCAATGTAATTCGTGCTGAGGGCAATACCAAGTTTGCAATGTGGTGCCAGATTCTCACGGCAGTAATCAATCTTGTACTAGACCCGATTTTCATATTTATTTTTGGCTGGGGCGTGAAGGGTGCGGCCATCGCAACTTCCATTTCGCAGATTGTAAGTGCATTTCTCGGTTTGTGGTATTTCCGCAGAGGCAAAAAGAGAGTGCTTTCATTGTCGTATCGCGAATGTTTCAAATTGCCCAATGGAAAGGTTGTTGGCGAAACGCTTGCGCTTGGTTCTGCATCGTTTGGAAGGCAACTTGCGCATTCGTCAACATCTATTGTGGTTAACAATGTCTTGCTTTTGGTTGGCGGTTCCTTGTCGATTGCTGCCTACGGAATCATAAATCGTTTGACGATGTTCGTCTTTATGCCAATTTTCGGTGTAAACCAAGGTTTTATGCCAATTGCAGGATATAACTATGGTGCCGAAAAATATGGTCGTGTCATCGGCTCGCTAAAAATGGGAATTATATTTTCGACTGCGATATGCGTCTTTGCGTTCATCTTGTTCGAGTTGTTCCCGCATCCGTTATTGGCAATGTTTACCGACGACAACGAACTTGTTGAAATAGGAGCGAGGGGACTTCGAATTTTCGTGCTTGCAATACCCGTTGTGGGATGTCAGGTGATAGGTTCGGGATTGTTTCAAGCATTGGGAAAAGCCAAACCAGCATTTTTCCTTTCCATAGCGCGACAGATGATTTTCCTTATTCCGCTAGTGATACTTTTGCCGCATTATTGCTCTTCGTTTTGGGGAGAAGATGCAATCTGGTATGCCTTTCCGATTGCCGATTTGCTTTCCACAGTAATAACAATTTTGATGTCGCATAAATTAATTAAGACATTGATACACAGAGATTAGTTGGTGTAGCAAATGTTAAATAAATGTTATTGAGCATTTTTTGGAACGGATTTTGTCAATTGTGCCAAGAACTCAAAAAATTACGGACATGAAAAAGTTTTGTTTAACAATATTGGTCGCAGCCTTCTGTTTTTCGGAAGTTACTTTTGCGCAGAAAGATATGCCGTATTACTCCGAAATAAATGTCGATAGTTTGATAGCGGCTACCGAAAACCTTATTCTTTTGCCTGAGGTAAAGGTTTATTCTAATAAGCGTAAGGCTGCAAGAGCGGCTAAGAAGTACGATAAGACGGTAAGTAATTTCAAGAAGGTATACCCGTATGCTTTGGAAGTTTCGGCAATATATCGCCAGATTGATGATAGTCTTGCCCGTATGGATTCCGAACGCCAGCGCCGTCAGTATATGAATATGCGCGAAGACCAGATAATGGCTCATTACAAACCGATTATGAGCAAGTTTAGCTTATCGCAGGCGAAAATGTTCGTGAAGTTGCTTGACCGTGAATGCGGTAGTACGGCATACGAGGTCATCAAGACTTTGAAGGGTGGTTTTTATGCGGGTACATGTCAGTTGTTTGCATGTATGTTTGGCAACGACCTGAAGAAGTCGTACGATTCAGACATTTCCGACAAGGCGCTCGAGATTCTCGTAATCCAGTATCGGCAAGGTCGGCTGGGCTGAAATTAGAAATCTTCTGTTTTCCTTTTATATATTTTGTTGGCGGGCGGGATTCGTTCCCGCCTGTTTTTTTGCTATTCAATTTCCCCTGTCGCCAATTTTTTCAACTTAACCTTGTCCTCGTTGATGAGGCGAATGAGGATTTGTAATGCCTTTTCGGTATCGTTTAGGAGGTTTCCTATGTAGATTTCTGTAATTTCATCCTTTTCGATGAGGTGCTGGTCGGAGATTCCTCTTTTCAATGTGATACTGCAAGTTGGCGTAAGGGTGTGGACTATTGAGGTGCGCAACTGGTAGTAGAGGAAACTTTTGCGGTTGGTTTTCGAGTATTTTATTGGAAACAGTTTGTATATGGCTGTGTTGAAGCGATTTGCAGACTGTTCGCGTGAGCGAATTGGCTTTGCATCGAAATAACTGCCCATGATTTCAATCAGTTGCGACATTACAAGTGTGGAGACAACGCTGTTACCTTCGCCAACAAGCGTCTTGGCTTGGCTGAATATGCCGTTCAGAAAATTAATATGTTCTTCTTTAGTTGTAATCAGCATGTTGCGAAGGTTTTAAAATTTTAGGCGGAATTGCAATTTCACCTCGGTGCGGTTTGGACCTTGAATTTCATCAAGTCCAGAACCTAATACGGTTTTGTCGGCATAATATGTGTTTGCAATTCTGAACCATAGGTCAATGTTGTCGGTGACATCGTATTTTATGACAAGTGCCAGACGAGTACCACGACCGTAGAACATTGGAACTGTGAATGCGTAAAGCACATCTTGTTCGTATGCATAAATGCGTGAATTATAGTCTTGTGTGTCGAACAAGGCTATTCTTGCAGTGAATGTCAGCGGAAGTTTTGCTGGCTTGTACTGAATGTCTTCGCAGACGAGGAATCCCCAGCTTGTGCTGTCGGGACGATGGTAACGAGAAACCTCGATTCTGCTCTTAAGTTTCCATTCTGCGTTTGGCGTAATATTCAACTGATACCTGTACTTCGATGTGTTGTAATTGATTAGCTCTTTGATGTTCGCGTCTTCGGTGGTATTTTTCTGCTTGGTTTCGTATTTTGCACGGAAAATCATTTCGATGTTGCGCTTGGGCGTGTAGGTGGCTTCGGCTGTCCATTCGTGACCTATCGATGGGGCGTTTACTCCATATTTAAGCCATGGAAATTTCCAACTGTCGAAAAATATATTCAGTCGCAAATGTTTTACTGGAAGTATTTCTGCACCAATATATAAGCCCGATTCGTTGTAATTCTTGTTGCCTTCCGAAAAGCCTTGTGCGTACATGTTTTGGTACTTGGGGCTGTAGTAGCGGTATAGTGCCGACATTTTAAATTCGGGTACAAAGTCGAAGGTTGCGCCATCAACAGTTGCCACTCCGCCATTGGGACTTATGGATGTTTCTCCAAAGATGTTAACTTTGTGTAAGTTAAAGAGATAGTCAACTCCAAAATTGAAATTAGATTTGCCGCTGAAATTGAAATATTCGTAGGCTCTGTCGTTGGTATTGATGGGGTTGGAGTACGAATAATATATGCCGGTAGCACCGATTTTCATTTTTTCGCCTTGCCACGTTACATTTCCGCCGGTTACAAATTCCTTTAAAGTATGTCTTTTTGCAATTTCGCTTGGCGTACGGTGGTAGCCAGTTTCGAGGAAACTGGTGACAAGGTCTTCTTCTTCGGTGAGGGTGTCGGCTTGGGCAATTCCAGCATCAAGTGACTTGTACGACACGAATTCGGTGATAGTGAAGTCTTTGAGTTTTATTACTGTAGCCTCACCGCGCATAAAAGCAGATTCGTTTGCCGATGAGTAGTGGTCAACCATACGAGGTTTCTTTATGATTCCCTCTATGCCTGATCCTTTTCCAAAAGCCATTCCCGTCCACATCGTAAGTCCTTGTCCGAATTGTGCAACATAGTCTCCAACGATAATTTTTTTGAAAATGCTGATGTCATTCAGTTGGAAATGAGCCGAATAGAAATCGAATCCGTATTTTTGCGCACCACGGAAAAATTGTTCGCCATCGTCTTTTTCTGCAGTAAATCCGTAAGAAACTTTTTTCTTGTAGGCGTAGTTGTATTTAAGGTAGTATTTGTCAGGCGAGCCGAGATAGCGCGATTTGTCGGGATTGATTTGGAGAATGCTGTCGGAAATATTGTAGCCAGCCTTTTTTTGCAAAACTCGTTGGTAACGACCAAGCACAGTATGTTTTCCGTATGAAAATACCTTTTTCCAGTTTGTTTTCTCCTTTGGCTTTTCTCCGCTCACGGTGACGAAAGGGTAGAGGTATTTCATTGTGAGTTCATCCAGACCTTCTACAAATGCTAATTCGTAAATTGTCTGGAAACCATGGTATTTTGTTCTGTATCTTATAATTGAATAAATTTGATATTCGCTTAGGAACAAAACTTCGCGGAAATCTTCGGCTGAGGCGGTATTGAGGTCAAGTGGATTCTCGGCAAGTTTTTCAAGTGCATTGAACAGGGTTGTGTAGTCGAGTTCGTCCTCCGAATTTTCGGCTATTTCCTCCACAATGTCCTGTAGAACAATTGCATTTTCGACTTGCGCGTGTAGAATAAATGCATTGAAAATAAATGCAATAGTGATGAAATATTTCAGTAGGGCATTAGAACTCATACTGCACCGATATTTTCGGACTTAGACCTAATATCTGATGGTATGCAAAGGCAAGGTCGAAAGTTGCGCCGGCAACCTTGTAGCCAAGTCCAGCCGAATATTCGATTGGAAGCATCGAAATGCCAGCGCGGAAGGAGAAATGCTTGCGCAGGTTGTACTCGATTCCTGCCTTGAATATTGATGTATAGCCGTTTATCGACTTTCCTGTTTCTACAGCAAGAAGCAATGCATCGCTGAAAAGGTAGGAGAGACCGAGTTTCATGGTTACTGGCATTTTCAAATCCTTGTCCTCAAAGAATGAGACATTTACTGGATTGAAAACATATACGCCGAGAGAGAAGTTTTTTACTGGTTGCGAGTATAGTCCAAGTTCGAAAGTCATTCCGTTGGCTCTGCCGTAATATTCGGCTTGCGACAGGTGCAGGTAGTTGATGTTCAGACCCATGTAGAGGTTTGTGAACAATTGCTGCGAGTAGCCTATCGTTGCGCGGGTGTACTGGTAGTATTTGTAACCGTAATGGCTTATGCCTACAGAAATGTTACCCGACTTGTGAACTGGCATTTGGAAGGCAAGTGCGCCGTATCCAGTCTGCTTCAGTAAGAAGCGGTTTTCGTAGTATATGCCTGCACTGATGTGTTGTAGTCGGCAAGTGGCGGCTGGGTTATTAAAGACAGCCCAAGTGTCGCGTATTGTAAGCGAGTTGTTTGCCATTCCTGCACTTCGAGCACCAGCATTGTTTGTTTCGATTTGAGCGAAAGCGGATGCCGAAAGGACTATCCCAAGTGCGAGCAATATGACAAACTTGACTTTCATCGTGTTAGATTACGCGATATTCGAATTTGTACTCTTCGAGTTCCTTGTTTGCCTTAACGATTTTCTGCTTCAGGTTTTCCTTGAACTCGATAAGTTTCTGAGCTATTTCGGCATCGCCTGTTGCGAGCATCTGTGCGGCGAGAATTGCTGCGTTTTGCGCACCGTTTACAGCAACAGTAGCAACAGGGATTCCCGGAGGCATCTGTACAATGGCGAGTAGAGCGTCCATACCATCGAATGTTGCGTTTATCGGAACGCCTATGACTGGTATTGGAGTTACAGCGGCAATTACACCGCAAAGGTGGGCTGCCATTCCTGCGCCTGCGATGATGACCTTGATTCCGCGTGGTGCGGCTTCGCGTGCAAATTTTTCCACTTCGTCTGGGGTACGGTGGGCTGACAAGGCGTTTATCTCAAACGGAATCTTGAATTCGTTGAGTTGGTTAGCCGCCTTTTCCATAACTTTCCAGTCTGATGCCGACCCCATGATTATGCTAACTATTGGTTTCATACCTTTATAAATTAAAAGAGCCTACCCCCAACAAATTGGTCGGAAGCAGGCATTTTTAAGAAATGTGTCCTTGTTTGAATTATTCGGCAGCAGCTTCTGTTTCGGCTGCATCTTCAGCGGGAGCGTCTTCTGCTGCTTCCTGTGCCTGTTCAGTATTTGGCTTGTCAACCTTCTCGTGAGGAATAGTGAAACTAGCTGCAAGGCAGAATACTGCAAGGCAGATTGCCAAAGTCCAAGTTGCCTTTTCAAGGAAATCGGTGGTCTTCTTAACGCCCATAACCTGGTTACCCTGGCTGAAATTAGATGCCAAACCGCCGCCCTTGCTGTTCTGTACCAATACTACCAATATAAGTAATACGGCGCAAATTAGAATCATTACAGAGAAAAAACTGTACATAACTTTTTATTTATTCATTAAACGTTTAACATATTCAATTCGGGTCGCAAAGTAAATATTTTTTTCTGGATATTTCAAATATAATTTTTCATAAGTTTCCAACGCCTTTTCAAGATGTCCCTGCTTGATGTAAATCTTCGCAAGTTGCTCAGTAAAAAGCTCTTCGTCTTCGATAATTGATTCGGTTGACAGTTTATTGTCGCTGTGGTAATCCTTCTTTGGTACTATTCTCGCCTTCGATTCGATGAATTTGTCAATCAAATTTGCCTTTTTGTTGCGGTCATTTTTGCGTTTTTCGATTTGTTCTTCGATGTTAGGCGTTGGGTGAATTTCTAATGGTGCTTCTTTTTCGACAATTGGCAGGTCAGTTGGATTTTGATTAGGCTTCTCGTCTGTTGCAAGGTTTTCGAACTGGATATTTGCTCTGTTGCCAGAGAATGTTATGTTGGCGGTTATGCCGAGTGAATGAAGTTGCTTTTCGATGAGTTCGCGAATTTGGGACTGATCAATGGCGTTTATGGTTTCTGGTTTCGGAGTTTCTATGTTTCTTGTTTCTAGTTTTTGGGGGTCTTGATTCGATGATTCGATAATTTGGCTTCGTCGAGCTAAAGGTTGAAGATTTGAAGATTCTGGTTCTTCGGTTTCAAGATTTGATAATTCGAAAATTTGATTATTTGAAGATTCGGGAATCTCGGTATCTTGGATTTCAGGTTGAGACGCAATGAATTGCGTCTGTACGATAGGATTTTCTTCAGCGATTTCTTCTGATTGAGACGCAATATTTTGCGTCTGTACTATGGTATTATCTTCTGCGTTTTCTTTTTGTTGAGACGCAAGGCCTTGCGTCTCTGCATTAATTTCGGCTTGAGCGGCAGCTTTTGCTCTGCGCATTTCTTCGGCTTGGCGTAAGATTCTGTCGGCTAGGCTCTCTGGTTTGTCGGGGTCAAGATTTGAAGATTTGATAATTTGATAATTTGAAGATTCAGGTACTTCGGTTTCTATGTTTCTGGTTTCTGGTTTCTCTGTTTCTGGATTCGAAGATTCGAAGATTTGAAAATTTGAAGATTCGGGTTCTTCAGTTTCTATGTTTCTGGTTTCTAGTTTCTGGTTTTCTGGTTCTACTGGTTCTGGATTCGAAGATTCGAAGATTTGAAGATTTGAAGATTCGGGTTCTTCAGTTTCTATGTTTCTGGTTTCTAGTTTCTGGGTTTCTGGTTCTTCGGGTTCTGGATTCAAAGATTCGAAGATTTGAAGATTTGAAGATTCTGTAATATCAGTATCTATGATTTCGGGTTGAGACGCAAGGCCTTGCGTCTGTACAATAGGATTTTCTTCAATGGTTTCTTCCGTTTTAGACGCAATATTTTGCGTCTGTACTATGGCGTTCTCTTCGAGAGTTTTTTCCGTTTGAGACGCAATGAATTGCGCCTGTACAATGCTATAGTTTCCTTTTAGTATGTCGTGCAAGTGTTTCCTGTCGGATATGTATGCGCAGGCTGTCTTTAGTTTGCTTTCGTATCGGATGTCCTTTGTTGCGTGCAAGTTTTTGATATACAGCACCCAAGCGGATTGAAAATATGGAAATTCATCGAGCATTGCCTTTATTTCGGGCAAGCTGTCGTTATCGAGTAGCGAGGGATTGTTGATGTATTTTGCAAAAGTTTCCTTGTTCATATTACCAGTTTGCTACGGATTTGTTAAAAATGTCATCCACGAGTTCATCGCAAATTTGTTGCATGAGTTCGCCTTCTACAGCGGATAGATTTTGCGAACTTTCGAAGTCAGCGTATCGTGAAAATGATGATTCAAAGCTCTTGGATGGTTCTACATTGTTGGTAAATCGCACTTTGACACCGATTGTTAGTCTTGTGAGTGCCGATGTTTCGTTGCCTTGGTATGCTTGAGCTGTGACATTGTAGCTTGTGATTTCGCCTTCGAAGTAAAGGTCGCCGTTGTCGTTTACAAGGTTCAAGCTTGTCTGTGACAAGAACTTGTCCTTCAGCGTTTCGGTGAATACATTACTTAGTGTTGGTTGCACGAGGCTTGCGTGGTTAGGGAAGAACTCAACGGTAAATGTCTTCGTATCGGCACTAATGTCAGCACCTGTGAACGAATATCCGCCCTTGCAGGCAGATAGAGCGATGCAAAATGCGATTAGTAATATAATATGTATCCTTTTTGTTTTCACTACTTAATTTTTGTTATCCGTTTCTCTGCGCAAAGCATTGCGCAGCTACTATCGTTTTTCAACATTCAATTTTAACTTCGTTGAGGACTTCGCCGTTCAACTTTCAACTTCATTTGGCTATTCCATATTCCTTTATTTTCCTATATAATGTGCGTTCGGATATTCCGAGCTCCTCTGCAGTACGTTTTCTCTTGTTGTTGTTTTTTGCTAGTGTTTTAGTAATAAGATCTTTTTCTTGGTCGGCAAGCGATACGACTTCTTCTACAATTTCATCGCCAGAATGTTGTTCTTGCTGGTGATATTGCACGGGTTCGCTAAATATTGGCTTTACTTGAGTATTAATTTTCAAGGTGTCTGACAGGTCGGTAATGATTCTGTTGTCGTTGTTGTTGAGTGAATATCTAATGTTTGGATTCTGGTTGATAATGTCGTTGAGGAGGATTTTCATCTCGTCCATTTCCTTTTTCATGTCGAACAGCACCTTGTAGAGTATTTCGCGTTCGGTGGAGAAGTCGTTTGTCTTGTTTCCTCCGATAATGGCAGGCAATGATGTCGAATGAATATCAATAAGGTATCGCTTCAATGTTTCTGCCGAAACTGTGCGTTCCTTTTCTATTATTGAAATCTGGTCGGCGACATGCTTCAGTTCGCGGACATTTCCCGGCCATCTGTAGTTTTCGAGTAGTGCAATTGCATCTGATGAGAGCGTTATTGCTGGCATACCGTACTTGTCGGAGAAGTCGCGTGCAAATTTTCTAAAAAGTAGAAGTATGTCCTCTTTGCGTTCCCGCAGTGGCGGTATTAAAATAGGTACTGTGTTGAGTCGATAGAATAGGTCTTCGCGGAATTTGCCATCGTTTATGCGTTCCTGCAGGTTGACATTGGTTGCAGCGATAATTCTTACATCGGTCTTTTCCACTTTTGAAGAACCGACTTTCATAAATTCTCCCGATTCCAGTACCCTGAGAAGTCGTGCTTGTGTAGGCAGTGGCAATTCGGCAACTTCATCGAGGAAAATTGTACCGCCGTTGGCTTCTTCGAAGTAGCCTTTGCGTTCGGTGATTGCATTTGTAAACGCGCCTTTCACATGACCGAAAAGTTCGGAATCGATTGTGCCTTCGGGAATTGCACCGCAGTTAACGGCAATGTAGTTTTTTCCTGCACGACGGCTGTAGCGGTGGATTATCTGCGGAATTTTTTCCTTTCCAGCGCCACTTTCGCCCAGAACAAGAACCGACAAGTCGGTCACTGCAACCTGAACTGCAATGTTTATTGCACGATTAAGTCCAGCGGAATTGCCGATAATCCCGCTGTTATTCTTTATTTTCTGAAGTTCGTCTAAACTCAATTCCATCTTGATACGAAATAAGTTTACAAAGGTAATGTATTTTTATGAAATTTTGTCATGTTTTTTTTTGTTCGTGTCAGTTTTTTGTGCTTGACAATTTTCTTTAACTTTGCAACGACAATGAAAAAGTTGCTTGAATATTTGTCTGATTTCTGGTTCCTGCTGTTCCCTAAGAACTGCGAGGCTTGTGGTCGTGCGCTTTCGCGTGGCGAGGAGGTGTTGTGCTTCGATTGCCTGTACGAACTACCGCGCACTCATTTCTGTAAGGAAGATGATAATCCCATTATGCAACTGTTCGAGGGTCGCATTAGGCTTGAGCGTGCAACTGCTTTGTTTTATTTTCAGAAGGGTAGTAAGTTTAGAAAGTTGCTTCATTCGCTGAAGTATAAGCATAAACCTGAAATTGGAGTACTGCTCGGCAAGGAGCTTGGTGCCGAAATGCTGGCATCGGGTAATTTTTCTAACATTGATTATATTATTCCTGTTCCGTTGCATCCAAACCGGCAGAAAAAACGCGGTTACAACCAGAGCGAAAGGATTGCTGCGGGGATTTCGGAGATAACAAAAATTCCTGTGCTGACAGATGTACGTATCAGGAATACAGATACTAAGACGCAAACCAAGATGAACAAGGAGGAGCGTTGGCAGAATGTTTCGGGGAAATTTATCGTTACGGATGCAGATGTGCTGAAGGGTAAGCATGTGTTGCTTGTCGATGATGTTGTGACAACTGGTGCAACAACTGAGGCTTGCGGTTCGACTTTGCTGTCGGTTGAGGGTTTGAGGTTGAGCATTGCGGTGCTGGCAAGAGCATAAAGGGGATTTACGATTTTTGGCTTAATGCTCAAAAAGAGACCTAAAATCCTTGTAAGTTATTGATTTTTATTTGTATTATGGCGGTCAAAAGTTTCATGGCAAAAAAAATGCTTTCATTGCGGGTCAAATAAGACAATAAAGAAGGGACAGGAAA
>JAFZLK010000028.1 GCA_017551515.1 Bacteroidales bacterium
AGCAAAACAAACAATTTCAATGTTTTTTTTACAATCGTTCGAAATTCAATTCACCTTCATCTTCGGCTTTAATAATAACCTTCATGCCAACAAAAGCATAATGCTGTTTCAGCAAATCAATATCGTCATCGCGAAGCCGTATGCAGCCTTCACTTTGGCGACCAGGAACAGAATTCTCATTGTTGGTGCTTCCATGAATGCCAATTCCAGAACCATACGACAACCGCATGAACCACTTGCCATACGCCTTGATGCGACCTCGTCCATCGCCAAAATCGTGAGTCCACCAAGATGAATTTTCTATGCTTGTAATCTTGAAAGGTTTCAGCAAAGATGATTCTGGTGTACGCATATCTCCTCGCTTCTGCTTGTTGCCATAGTTTTTACCCAGACAGCAGTCGAAACGAGCAATCAAAACCGTATCGTTCAACCTTGCCTCGTAAACGCTAAGCAACCGTTCCTTTTTCGACACAACAATGAAGCAATGCTCCTTGACACAAGGTTTTTCGTTGACAAAAACAAATGTACTATCATCATTAATAGGAATCGTATCCTCATAATTGAGACATAAAACAGTCTCTACCGGTTTGTCAGCCCCATTAGACTTCGAAACGCAACCGTAGGCTACTACTGCAATTATTAAAAATATAACTATAAGTCCCCTCATTATCCAAAAATCCTATTCAAAAGCGCAGCAAGCCTATATCCAGCAAGTAACAGCTGCCGCTCGACAACAGGTCCATAATCAAACATATATTTATATGAATAATTCTCATCTGGCGTTATATACTCATATATACCAACAGTAACCTGCCATGTTTCGTTCAGCCAGTCCTCAATAGTTCCAGATGTCATTTGTGCGACTTCCGACTTCTTACAACGATCAAGATTCTGCTGCCATTCTGTATACGACCAGGAATGTACACTTTCAATCAATTTTGAATCCCATAGCGTATGTAAATTTGTACTCTGTTTAAACCACTTAATCTTCAACTCGTTACCTCCCCTGTCCGACAATCTGCCGACATGCATCGGACAATGCATGTCACCGACAAGATGAATCAGCATTCTGGTATAATCAAAGCAAACACTATCAGGAAGTTCGCTTCTATGGTTTTCCAACGAATCAATCACCATATTCAAAGCAGAAAGCACATCACCTTTAGGATTACGAGACATAGTTTGTGGCGTATATTCTTCATCAACATTGAAATAGTGCCATGTCTTTGTTTGGTCGTAACCATCTTTCCAATATGGAGAGTTCTGAACATTGTCCATCCACGATGAATAGTAAACAAGTGATCTGCCTCCTAAAATTGCATTCAGGTTCTTTTTCGCCTTGCGCGTAAGATGCTTTTCGGCTATGCTAGCAATAATGTCGTGTCCCCTCTGCCCCCAAGCAAATACATCCAAACTCCCGACTATCAGGAACAACGCCACTAAAAATATGCAGAAAATTCGTTTCATGCCATTGAAATAACTGCGCAAAATTAACAAAAAAACTACATACATAATGCAAGCAAAACTAAAGTCCAATATCTACTTTTTCAAATGTTTACGATACTTTTCAAATACGCCTGTTAAGAAAAACAGCAAAAAAAATCTTTGATTTAAAAATTCATGCACTACTTTTGCAACCTAAATTTTTAATGATATTGAAATTATGTTTTTGGAAGGAATTTTATCAATAGCAGGTCAGCCTGGACTATTGAAGTTGGTATCGAAGAAGAACAACAGTGTCATTGTTGAATCGTTAATAACTGGCAAGCGCATGCCGGCCTTTTCAACCTCGCGAATCAGCACCCTTGAAGATATTACTGTATACACATACGACAACGACACTCCACTTAAGGATGTTTTTGCAAACATTTTCAACGAATACAAAGGTGCAATAACTGGTGTTACGGCAAAATCCGAAAAGAATGAAATATTTGCATTCTTCGAGAAAGTTCTGCCAGACTTCGACAAGGAAAAAGTATATCCATCGGATATAAAGAAAATAATTTCTTGGTACAACTTGCTTGTTGAAAAGGGAATCATCAGTGAAGAAGCAATGAAGGCATACGCTGAAGAAAAGGCAAACTCAGAAAAAGAACAGCAAGCAGAACCAGAAGAAACCAAAGAATAACAAATGTTCTAAAAAACAAAAAAAAGCGGATAAAATCCGCTTTTTTTATGCCTTATTACTTGCTGTTTCTCTCAAGATCAGCAACAGCCTTACTCCAACCTCTGTATTTTTCCTTGGTCTGCCTTGCGCTTAACGATGGCTTGAACCTGCAATCCAGTTCGCGCACCTTTGTCAACTCATCAATAGTACACCACCCAACCGCCAAGGCGGCAAGAAATGCAGCACCAAGCGATGTCGACTCGACTACCTTTGGTCGCATCACATTTATCTGAAGAATATCCGACTGGAACTGCATGAGGAAATTGTTTACAGCGGCTCCTCCATCTACATTTATGGACTGAATTTTCATTCCAGCATCCTTCTCCATTGCATCAAGCACATCCTTTGTTTGGTATGCCATCGACTCAAGAGTTGCACGGACAATATGCTTATAAGTAGCACCGCCAGTTATACCGCTTATGCAACCGCGCACATTCATGTTCCAGTATGGAGCACCTAGTCCAACAAATGCCGGAACAAAATATACGCCATTGGTATCATCTACCTCCGATGCTATCTTTTCGGTTTCTGCAGCTGTCTTTATTACGCCAAGCTTATCGCGAAGCCACTGTATTGCAGCACCAGCAACAAACACACTGCCTTCGAGCGCATACGAAACCTTACCTCCTATCCTCCATGCAATGGTGGTTACCAGACCGCATTTACTGCGAACATCCTTGCTACCTGTGTTCATTAACATGAAGCATCCTGTTCCGTATGTGTTCTTTACCGAACCTTCGTTAAAGCATGCCTGACCGAAAAGAGCTGCCTGCTGGTCGCCCGCAATTCCACAAATCGGAATTTCCTCATCGAAGACCAACTTGTCCGTAAATCCCACCTCGCACGATGAATCAACGACATTGGGGAGCATCTTCAATGGAATGCCAAACTCGTCAAGAATGTTCTCATCCCACTCCTGAGTCTTAATGTTGAACATCATTGTACGTGAAGCATTCGAGCAATCGGTAACATGGCACTTTCCACTTGTCAAGCGCCATATCAACCAAGTATCGATTGTACCGAAAAGCAAATCGCCACGACGAGCCATTTCTCTGGCATTCTCCACATTATCGAGAATCCACTTTAACTTTGTTGCAGAGAAATACGAATCAACGACCAGTCCTGTGACAGCATTCACATACTTTCCGAAATCACTTTCCTTTATTTTTGAACATAACTTCTCAGTACGCTTGTCCTGCCAAATAATGGCATTATATATCGGTTTGCCAGTATTTTTGTTCCATACAACTGTTGTTTCGCGCTGGTTGGTAATTCCTATTGCAGCCACATCAGAAAACGAAATGTCACACCTATTAATCAGTCGCCTCGCTGTGGCGATTTGATTGCGATAAATCTCGTTGGCATCCTGTTCCACCCAACCGGGTTTCGGGAAATTCTGAGTAGTTTCCTGTTGCTCGATTCCTACAATATTAAAATGTCTGTCAAACAGAATTGCACGCGAACTTGTAGTTCCTTGGTCAAACGATAAAATGTAATTTTTCATCAAATATTTTTTTTGCAAAACTACACAAAAACGCCTTTTCATTTCCCGACAAAACATTAAAGATTTCAACAGGCAAACATCATTGGAACTTCACACACATAACTTTTGTAAAAGTTTTTTAGCCAACATAGAGCAAGAAAAAATATTTATTGCTACCTTTGCGACAAATTATAAATAATATGGCAAGAAAGTATCCAGAAAAATATGGTCCGCTGTTAGTGCTTGATGCAGGATTAATTACAATATTTACAGCAATTATCGTTGTCTTCCTATGGGGTATCATCGATTCGGTTGACCTTTTCAATCCTTTCGATGACTACATCGACAACTTTGACTACAGCGACCTTGTGTATTCGGAAATGAGCCGCAAGGACGACATATACAAGACCGACACCAATATATATATAGTCAACATTGGTGATTTGAGCAGAGGTGAACTTGCCGAAAAAATAAACATAATCGAGAAGTTCGAGCCGAAGGTCATAGGTATTGATGCTGTATTCAGAGAACCAAAAACAGGAAACATCCAAGAAATCATGGAGGACATGGCTCTGAAGCAGGCTTTGAATGCTAAGCCCAATATAATAATGGGTTCTTTCGGCATATACGACGAGGAAAACCCCGACAAAGCCGTTGGCATAATTCGCACGAACGAATTTTTTGGAGACCTGCCATACGGACACTGCGAATTACAAAACGAGCCTCTTACCTGCCGCGAATTTGACAAGTTCATCCGTTTTACCGACTCTACTACCAATGATACGGTAACTGTAAATGCTTTCTCAGCGGCAATAGTTAGAATGTACGACAACGACATGTTCATGCGGTTTGCAAAACGCAACAAAAAGCAACTTGAAAGCATCAACTACCGAGGCGGAAGCATGCCGTTCATTAAGATTGACTACGAGGACATAAACGACTCATGCGATTTGCGAATGCTAAAGGACAACATCGTGCTAATGGGTTATCTTGGCTTGTACAAGGGAGCACCAATGGATACTATTGACGCGTTCTTTACACCATTAAAACGATGCGATGGTTATGATGCCAAAGGAATAGAAATACATGCCCACGCCATCAGCATGATAATGAACGACGACTGTCTGATTACCTTTGAAAACTGGCAGAACAACCTACTGGCATTCATAATAACATTCTTCTTTGTTTTGTGGTTGGTCTACTGGTATGTGTTCGGTGCAAAATTCTTCGATATACTTTCAAAACCAATACAATTCCTATTGATTGCAGTGGTTCTGTTAATTTCATACTATGTAATGAAAGAGTTTGGCATAAAAGTTGATATGATGCCAACAGGAATCATGCTGATATTCTGTATCGAGGTTCTGTATTTGTACGAAGAAACATTAGAATTATTTAAGATAGATTCATTTATAACGCAAACATTTAAATACACGAAAGATGAAAGGAATAAAGTTTTACGCAGCATTGTTAGGTTTGAGTTTATTCGCAATAAGTTTAAGCGCTCAAACAAGTGAGTATAAAGTCTTCTATTTCTCTGGAAATCCAAAGATAGTTGACAAGAAGGTTGAGACCAACCTTGTAAGGGACAGTTATATCTCATCGAAAAGTTCTCTTAAGGTTCCGTCAGGTTCGTATGTCGTTCTTACCAACAAGAGTGATGTGCCAATGGGAATCAACACACCGGGAACATATTCGGTGTCGGATCTCAACAAGATTTACGAAGATGTAGGAAACAGCAACCTCACACAGGAATTCTTCAACTACATCGCAAACAACATGATTCAGAACTCGCAGAAGGAACGTAAGAGCGGTGGCGTTTACCGTGCAGTAGGCGACATCATCAGAGACCCGTTCGACGATGCAATGGTTATCGAAAATTATGTTGTACTCAACTGGGCTAACTCGAAGCAGAAAAAGTTGTACCTCAAGATATACGACGAGGAATCGGGCGAACCTATAATCGACAACTACGCTACTACCGACAGCGCATTCATTGTAAAGTATGACGACAAGATTTATCAGAAGGGTAAAAAGTACTCGTGGATTGTAAGTCCAACAGCTGGCGACCCAGACAGCGGCACAATCCTTAGAACTTTCACTTTCGCTGATGATGCTTGGAAGAGCGAATACCAGAAGGAAGTAGATGAAATCAACAAGACTCAAAACGAATATATGAGAAAGATAAAACTCATAAGACTTTCGCTTGACAAGAACATCTACCCGATACTCGAATTATACTAGAATGCTAAACACACGATAAAAAAGGGCACTGAAAAGTGTCCTTTTTTATATACATATATATTATGCATGACCAAACAAGGCTAAGCCCATTTGTTTAATCAATGTCCTCTATATTTTGCATTGTCACAGTTTTTGCAAATTTTATGCAAAAACATGCGCCAATGCATTATTATAAAATGCATCATAGCTACATACATGTAACCTCTCCGAGGTTATTATAGCATTTGGATATTATGAGATTTACGGACATTCAAAATACTTTTGGAGGACTGATATAATCGTAATTCGCTTTTTTTTGCATTGTCACAGTTTTTGCAGTTTTTCTGGCAAAAACATGCGCCAATGCATTATTATAAAATGCATTACAGCTACATATATGTAACCTCTCCGAGGTTATTATAGCTTTGGATACAATGAGACTTGCGGGTTCTAAAGAAACTTTTAGCGGACAATAAAATGACAACTGGATTCAAATGACAAAAAAAAGCCTGCGAAAATTCCGCAGGCATATTTTTACAATAGAATAAAATTTCTACTTTATTCCATTAATTGTCTTGTAGGTATTGGCATCGCTTACATCCAAACCCTTCGACTTCATTTCGGCTGCCAACTTCGATGCATAAAGTCCTCTTTCATAATTATTGAGCGACTTTACATAGTCAATGGCATACTTATACTCATTAAGTTCGCGAGCCATGCTTTGCGCATAGTACAAATACTGCGCTGCCTGTTCTGGCTTACCAATCTTAATATAGTTCTTGGCAATTTCCGATGCCAACTGCATAGAGAAACGCTTCTTTTCGACATCGTTGTAGCCTTTCGACTTAAGTTCGGCAACCAAACGCCTGTAAGCTCCACCAAAGGCTGCAATAGCATCGCGGTTCTGGTCGAATTCGGTGAAATTTTGTCCGTGATTGTACAGAAGGTTTGCATTACGATTGTCGAGAATTGCAAATTCCGATTCAGTGAAACCTTCGGCTGACTCATTTTGCTTTGCCAGCATAGGCGCACAAACCTCTCTGAACTTCTTTTCTGCATCTGCCCTATTCTGGTAGTCGTAGGCAACAAGGAAATTCTTGGTGGAATATGCCTTGCCCCACAAATCAGACATTACCGTAACATTCCTGTACATAGACTTTCCTGCTGCTCCAGATGCATTGCATACATATATCAGAATATCACCGAAAGGCTTTCCCGCATCTGTACCTTCTACTGCAAGCATAAAATCAGCCATATCGAAACGTATGTCACCGCCCGAAACGATTTTTACTGGTGACAAAATGTCAAATCCGCGTATTTCATCAGCGACTTCAACGGTAGTCACCTTTGACTTGCTTAACAAAGACATTTTTGTGAGTTCCAAATTCTTTCCCTTAAACAAAACAGCGAAAATATCGCCCAAGGTCACATTTTTGGAACCATTAGCAGCAAATCTCAACGATGCATCCTGCAAATTGAACGAACACTCCTGCGGCAACCAATACTTATCTACTGCATCATATTGCTGAGCGTTTGCGAAAAAGCAAACTGCAGAAAAAACAAAAACTATAATCAATCTTTTCATTGCTGGCATTTTTTAGTTCGACATTTTGTTCAGCTTTTCCATGCACTCCGAGATTTTTGCAGTGTATCGCTTTGCTGTATCAAGAGATGTTGCATTCTGGTAACATTCCTTTGCCTTGTCAACCTTTTTCTGAGCTGCGTAAATTTCGCCTCGTGCGATACAAGCCTTTATCACACAATCCAAATCCCTTGCATCCATTTTCGGATTGTTCTTTTGAGCAAGAATCATCTCATCGTAAACCTCGGAATTATCCATGTTCAGTTTATCAAGGCATTCGGCAAGTTTCACCTTGCATGTAATTTGGTATTTTTCGCCAGTAGAATTACGGGAAACAAAAGCAAGGTAAGGCAAAGCCCTATGATATATTCCCATAGTCATATAGCATCTGCCGATATTATAAGCGGCCTTCAAAAGCATAACCTTTTCGGGAAGGGTAATGGATGCGCCCTTCTTGTTGAAATAATCATAAATTGCCTTATTCATGTACAATGCATCCCAATGAACATTAAGGTCGTGCAAATTCTTTGCAGCATCGAATCCTAACGGAATACCATAAATGTTGACAAAAATAGGATATTCGTGGATTGGCAACGCATAAATACGATCAGCGGAAAGGTCGCCAGCGACTTCGTACTCATATTTTGATGACGGATAGCAAACCGTAACCATCTTCTCTCCTACTCCGTCCTTAACGGTTTCGACATTTATCATTATAACATTTGATGTCGTAGATGATGACTGGTCGGCAAAATCCTCGCTACCGCCCTTGCGGTATCTCACCTGAACGATGTACTTGTCCTTGCCCCCTGCGATTGTCGATTGGGGATTTGCGAGGTCAATCTCCGAAACATTCTTCCAACCTTCGTAAACACGGAACTTCTTGTCACAAATAACAGTTGCTTCGCTCAATTCCTTGGGTTCCAAACCATACAATTCGTTAAAAATGGTTCCAATCTTGTGCCAACCGCCGAACTCAGTCCTTTCGACCTTGAAGTCCATATACACGCTGTCCGACTTGTCGTAACCGATTATATATCCGTCATCCTCAGCATTTTGCGAGAACAACGCCATACCTATAATCAGGAATACCGCCAATAAAAACAATTTCTTCATTGTAACGAAATTTTATGATGCAAATATAAATGTTTTTTAATTCAAAAGTTCAAAAAGGTTTGAAATGGTTTACAAGTTTGATGTTGTATATAAGTTAGGACTCACCAACCTCGGAACACAATTCTCTATTTCGGCGGGCAACAAGGCAAAATATGCGGTATCTGCGGTAATTTCGGCGGTGAGAATTGCAGTGCGTGTATTTATCGGCTTTTTCTGGTCGAAAATGAAATTGCCTATGCTGTAATAGATTGGAACGCCGTTGTATGTCTCCACTGTCTGCAGGCAATGAGGATGATGTCCGACAATGCAGTCGGCACCTGCTTGCACAAGTCTATGAGCATCGCACACCTGATAATAGGAAGGTGTTTCCACATGCTCCACGCCCCAATGCAACATTACAATCACAAAGCAATTTGAATCATGGTGTTTCAAGCTATCAATCTGCGATTCGATGTCGTCAATGGTGCTTTCCGAAACACAAGGAAGACTGTCGAGATATTCCCAGTTTTCGGAAGGAACACGCAAAGATGTTATCAAATAAACCTTTCGCGGAGTTTCGGCAAGCAACTGAGGTTCAATGGATTCGGCAATGGAATTTCCATAACCAAGCGGAATCATACCATACTTGCGTATCTGCATTTGCGTATCGGCAAGTCCACGCCGACCTTGGTCCATCGAATGATTGTTTGCCAAATTCAAATGGGTAAATCCATGTTCGTAAAGTGTTTGTAACCAATCAGGTTCACCTCGGAATATAAAGCGTTTGTTTATTGGTGCGACAATGCTAGTTGCTGGACACTCGAGATTGCCAATGACAAAATCGTTCGCAGCAAACACCGAATCTATCTCGGGACGGAAAAGCGAATCAACACCATGCTTTTCTATGAACTTGCGAACACCCCTATCGAGCAAAATATCACCGGTAAAAGCGATGCGCAAAGTGTCGTAGTGTGGAATGTTAATGACTTGTTTTTCAGTTGAAGCATTTCTGCAACTATAACAAGCCAACAGACATATCAACAATAAAATAGAAAAGAAGGCACGATATATCATGCCTTCCATTTTCTTATTTTCGCGAACTAATTTCATTAGCAACCAGAACTATAGAATATTATCTCGTTGTCTTTCGGCATTTTACCCGGAGCATATAGTTCCTTTATCCATTCTGGAACACCATAACCAGGTGCTTCCTCCAACATCTTCTGCCATTCTTCATCAGTAAGTCTAGGATTGCCTAACGGAACATCAAACTCCCTGTACGACAATACAGCACCGCGAGTCAACCAAAGTTTTCCTTCAATCTCCACAATGACATAAATTGTGTTGACATTTCCAGTGGCGGCATACAATATAGACTTTTCGGGATTGTTGCCAGAATTTGCGGTATAAATGTCAGCAACGACAGCCACCTTGCGGTCGGCGCCTTTAACTTCGTACCAATCATAAATCCTTTCATCAGCACCAGCGTTCAGCATATCGAGCGTAAGCCATTCAAAATCACTACCTATTATTTGAATCTGCTGGTATTCGTTTTCAGTCAATTTCTTGCCAGCCAACTCCTTCTCGCTCACCGATTTCAAGAACTGAGCCTTTTCGCGCATATTATCAGTAATATCCTGAGCCTTTGCTGTAAGCATTCCATTGGCCTTCAGCACATTCTCTGTTTTGTCAAGCAATTCGAGGGCTTTGTTCCAATATGCCAGATTAGGTTCTACATATCCAACAACAATAGGATCAGGCAAATCTTCGCCACCACCACACTCAGCACCCATAGGCTGTTCTCCATAAAGTATGCAGTCGTGCTTTAGCTCAGCCCACGAAGCGAGTGCAGCGTTTATGTTCTTCTTTGCCCACTGGTATGTCTTCATGAAGTACGGCTGACGCGAATCCTTCTCCAACAAGGTGTTAAGCGACTGCATCCACTTGTTGTACATCGAAGCGTCCCAGTTGACTGTCTTCATGGTCTTCTTTACTTTTTCAAACTCAGCCACATAATCCGACCATTTTTTATCTTCCTGATATTCATCGATAAGAATCTTGTATGCATCATCGCTACCGAAAGCTGCAAGGACATCCAAACCTTTGGGTAATGCACGTTGCGTAGGTTTGCTAGTAACATCAACAAGTTCCTGAAGAATCTCATTATCTGCAAGATACCTCTGAGGCATCAAATTAATCTTATCTTTGCACGAAACAAGTTGCTTTGGCGAAATGCGGTTCTGCTGGTCGGCAATTTTCTGAATTACAGAGCGGAACTTCTTCATTTCGGAAGCATTGCCAATAATCTTTTCGGCAGTCAGGTTCGACTTTGCCATTTCCTGCGTAAGCTGCATAACCGACACATTGTCAGGCTCTCCAACGATGAAAGTAATAGGCTCGACTATGCCCTTGTACCTTTTCTGCAAGTCGGCACTTTTCCTGATAACATCGGCATTAAGAACTGCCCTGCCGAACTGAATATCATCATCAAGACAGAACGAAACATACTGGAACCACATCATCGACTTGAAGTAACGCTTGAAGGCATCGTCGCGAGTGTAGTGACCACGCGGACGGAACAAACTATATGGGAACATAACATCTTCCCATCCTAGAAATTCCGAAAAATTGTCGGATGCCTTATTTACATTGCCGATTTCCTCATCAAAATACTCCTTGTATTTGGCAGGAACTTCATAATTCTTGTTGTCTGTCAACAGGCTAAGGCCTATAGCATAGAAAGTTGCATTGTATTCGGCTGCATCCTTTATTACAGGGTCGGAAGCGCTTTTTGCAATCTTCAGCATTTCGGAATGCATGGTGGTGGCAAAACTTTTCAGTTCGCCCATCAGCTTGGTCTGCTCAAGGTCGCGAAGCAGAAAATCGAAATACATGTGATACAACTGCAAGTACATATCAGTAGTCACAAAGCTCGGAAAATCAGAGTAGTCGTTCTTCTCGTAAATGTGGAACAACTGCTCGTCTGTACCTTCGACAATGGCAAAACCGTTCTTCGAAATCAGATCCTTGAAACCATTTTCAGCATCCTTCATCTGGTACATATTACAAACATTGTTGTAATTGACAAGATAGCCTTCGAGCGGATTGAAGTTTGACTTCTGCAATTCCTCTTCACGAGCCTTGATTTTTTCGATAAACTTATTCTGCTCATCGGTGTATTTCACCTTCACAGGATCGCCATAAGCCTTCTCAATTGCAATATCATAGTACCAAGATGTAGCGCCATAGACATGCCTCAAAAAAGCGTCGGTAAAGCAATAGCCCTGCTGAGCAGCAAAAATGTTACGCAAAATGCGCAAGTCGGCAAGATTGAATTTGGAAATATCCATGTCCAAGTCAACCTTGTTCTTCATGTTTTCAATATCGACATGGCAACCGGAAATGTAAGTTGGCAAATCGCAGTCAAACGTCATTTTCGGAGCATCAGGATTTTCCTTCTTTACAACCTCTTCTGTTTTAGCGGTTTCGCCATCCTTGTTATCCTTGGACTTGCATCCAAATACTATCATCGAAACAGCGAACACCACGCATAACGCACTAATACTAAGTCTCTTCATATTATTTTTCGTTTAAAATTTCCATTGAGTCGTCAAATTCAAAATCACGGCAAATATACCTAATAAATTTCACACCGAAAGAACTCCATTGGTATTCTGCCACCAAAAATTTTCCGTTTTTCTCTTCCTCCACACTTCTGAGCCTTGTCTCGCCATCAACTACCACCACATTGAAATCGACAACAGGTTGCCCTAACCTCGACCCCATCCACAGCGGACGCACCTTGCCTTCGAGATTGCGAAACATGAAAACGCGCTTGCGTACAACCGGATCGAAACGAGTTTTCTTCTCCACACCGACAATGGCATCTACAATGCTATCGCCGTCCATGTCGCCTGTGCAAAAACGATATACAGGGAAACGCAACTCCCACACATCGCGACTGCAGTCTGTCTCCAAGACGACATTATACAATGAGTCGTTGACCTTTTCAAGCGAAAAGCCACCATTGTCGGTTGCCGTAGCACACGAGACGAGAAGTGCCGCCACTATTGATATTACGAGTACAAACCTCATAGGGTACAAAGGTAAAGAGAATTTACGAGTTACGAATTACGATTGACAAATTTATTGTTTTTATGGCTACGCCGTTTCTATGCCTGTGGCGTTTCTACGCTACGCTGTTTCTTAGTTTCAAGTTTCTAGGTTTCTATGCCTACGGCGTTTCTATGGGCTACGCCCGTTTCTAATTGTTTCAGGGTTTAACTTCGTTGAGGGCTTCGCCGTTCTATGCCTGCGGCGTTTCTGTGTTTCTGGGTTTCTACGCTACGCTGTTTCTAGGTTTAACTTCGTTGAAGGCTTCGCCGTTCAATGGCTTCGCCGTTTCTAAGTTTCTGGTTTGATGTAACGAACAAATATCTTTTTACGAAAAAACAAAAAAGCAAAAACAATTCATTATATTCGCAAAAAATTTAAAACTATGATTTACGATTTCACTTACGAAAACCCAACGAGAATACATTTTGGAAAGAACTCTCTCGAGAAACTTCCAGAAGAACTAAACAAATTCGGCAAAAACATACTGCTCGTTTATGGCAAAAACTCAATAAAGGCTACTGGTCTGTACGACAAGATTATGAAGATTTTAACTGACTGCGATAAAAATGTAACGGAACTTGCAGGCATAAACTCCAATCCGCGTTACTCGCAGGTAATGGCTGGTGCAAAACTCGTTCGCGACAACAACATAGACCTCATTCTTGCCGTTGGTGGCGGAAGTGTGGTCGATTGCTCGAAAGGAATTGCCGCATCGGCATACTATAACGGTGATGCATGGGCGCATTACTGGGAACAGCAAGGTCCAATCGAAAACAAAGTCGTAGCCGTAGCATCGGTGCTGACAATGACAGGAACCGCCTCGGAAATGAACACAGGTTCGGTAATCACCAACGAGGACAAAAAGCTGAAATTAGGCCGCGTCTTCCCCTTCCCGGACCTTTGCCCCAAATTCTCGATTCTTAACCCAGAATACACATATACTGTTCCTAAGATTCAAATGGTCAGTGGTATAGCCGACATTTTCTCTCACCTCATGGAACAATATTTCGGTGGCGATGACGACTGCACAAGCGACTATCTGCTCGAAGGCGTGATGCTGTCGCTCATAAACTCATCGCGCAAGGCAATTGTCAATCCGCACGACTACGAAGCACGAAGCAACATAATGTGGTGTGCAACAATGGGATTGAACAAAATCCTCGCTCTGTCGAAAATGCAGGACTGGGAAGTACACATGATAGAACACCAACTCGGAGCATATACCGACTGTCCTCACGGAATAGGATTGGCTATAATATCACCGGCATACTACCGCTACATATATAAATTCGGTCTGCCGAAGTTCGTTCGCTTTGCGAAGAACATCTGGCATGTAAACACAACTGGCAAAACCGATGAACAGATTGCCCTTGAAGGAATTGCATGCCTCGAATCGTTCTTCCGCGAACTTGGAATCCCCGCCACACTCCGCGAAGTTGGAACCACCGAGGATATGCTTCCGCTAATTGCAAAATCGACAATTCCGGGTGGCGGATACAAGAAAATGGAAGCAGATGACATACTTGTAGTTCTAAAAAATTGTTTCTAACAAATACCATTAACAATGAAAAACTGCTTTTTTAAAACCGCAACTATCATAATTGCTACGATTATTGTTGCATCATGCTCGTCGAATGGCGACAAACCTGTCACTGCAGAAACATCCGAAGCCGAAAATCATAAAATAGACACTCTAATTGCAATACAAGACAGTCCGCAACAAATGCCATCCTATCTTTTTGCAGGACAATATGACGAATTGCTGAATGAGATTTTGCCAGAAGGAACAGTCGAATCTTCAATTAATGCATTTCTGCTTGAGCGAGGCGACAAAATGGTGCTTTTTGATGCTGGACTAGGCGAGTCGCAAAACGGTCATCTGCGGGAAAAACTGGATTCAATAGGAATATCGACCGATGATATTACCGACATTTGCATCACACATTTCCATGGTGACCACATCGGTGGACTGCTCACAGCAAACGGCGAGGCGGTTTTCAAGAATGCAAAATTGCACTTTTCAGATTTGGAATTGGAAACTTGGACTGTTGGCGTTTTTAAAGACAGGGACGAAACTGTCAAAAATATGCTTACTGCATACGCAAACCGCTATGAAACATTTCATGCAGGCGATACGATTATTGACGGAATCGTAACCATTGCCGCACCAGGACACACGCCAGGACATACATTGTTCGATATTGGCGATGCAATAATTGTTGGTGACCTTCTACACGCAGTTGACCTACAAATCGAGCATCCCGAATTTTCTGCATTATATGATTTTAATCCGCTAGAGGCCAGAGAAACAAGAATATCGATGTTAGAAAAAATCCGCGACACTCACAAGCCAATGGCAGGAATGCATTTCACTGCTCCGTTCATAATAAAACTTTAGTCAAACATGACAAAAGAGGAAAAATACGAAAACCTACTTGCGCAGGTCAAAGCATTCGCAGATGCAGAAAATGACGAAATCGCACTAATGGCAAATGTGGCTGCACTTATACACGAAACAATGGGTTTCTGGTGGACTGGCTTCTACCGCGTTGTAGGACAAGAACTTGTTCTGGGACCATTCCAAGGACCTGTCGCATGCACTCGAATAAAATTCGGTCGTGGAGTCTGCGGAACGGCGTGGAAAGAAAAAAGGACTATTATCGTTGACGATGTTGAACAATTTCCCGGACACATAGCATGTAGCAGTGCATCTAAAAGTGAAATTGTTGTGCCTATTTTCAGCGATGGAAATGTAATTGCAGAACTCGACATCGACAGCGAAAAACTGTCCACATTTGACAAAATTGATAAAAATTATCTGGAAAAGATTACGATGCTCTACCTGTCGCCAAAATCAATGGTCTTAAGATAGTCGGCGGCAACGCACATTTCCTTGTACCACTCTTCGCCATATTTGCGGATTAGCGGTTCTTTCAAATACTCGAAAATCTTGATATTTCGCTCGTTGCCAAGTTTTACCGCATCCTTGCAAATATTCCACACATCGTAGTTTACCGCCTCAAACGATGCATATCTTTTAGTCCTTATCGGGTACAGGTGGCACGAAATCGGCTTGCGGAAATCGACAAGACCTTCCTCCCAAGCCTTTTCTATCTCGCAATAAATGATGCCATCGGCATTACGGTTGGCGAAAACACAAGCACCAGCTTTGCCAATGATTGATGTCGTCAATTCGCCCTCAATATCCAGCATAGAAACACCTTTTTCGTCAATGACAGCCTTGGCTTCATCGGACAGACGATTGTATATTATCGGTAGGATTTCCTTCAGTTTCTCTTCTTCTGCCTTTTCGAGCGGAGCACCCGAATCGCCTTCAACACAACAGATTCCCTTGCACTTGGCAATGTCGCAAGCGAAGCACTTCCGAAAGACATCAAAATGAACAACCTTGTCATCAATCTCAATCATAGCATCAAATTTCAATTTCAAGACCATCACGAGCCTCAATTGCATCTGGAAAAACCGTCCTTGCCTCTGCCATAAGTTCTGATGCCGGATAGCGGGTTGAAAAATGTCCTAGAACCAAGCGTTTTGCAGATATGCTCTTTGCAAGTTCAGTCGCCTGAATGGTCGTTGTATGGCATGTCAACTTTGCAAGTTCTGCATCCTTAGCCATAAATGTCGCCTCATGGTAAAGCAAATCGGCATTTCCTGCGAATTCTGCCAGCCGCTTCAACGGCAGAGTGTCGGAACAATAGGCATAAGTCTTCGGTGTTGGCGGAAGGATAGTTGCATCATCGCTTTTCAGAATGGAACCATTGCCAAGTTCAACATCCTCTCCCCTTTTCAAACTAACAATCTGCGCAATAGACAAGTCATAGTCCTCGATAAAATCCTTACGGATATTCCTTTCTTTTTCTTTCTCACGGAAAAGGAATCCCCATGTCGGTTTGGTATGCACAAGCGGAAAACTGTAAACATCAAGGTTTTTGTCGCTGTGAATTAGATTTATACCATCTGGATTTAGATAGTTGTAATTTACCTTAAAACCAAGTTCGTGGTCGAGCGAAGCAAAAAGGTTGGTACATATTTGCTCAAGTTTTTCGGGACAATATATGTTAAGTTCAGTCTTGCGACCAAGCATCGAAAATGTTGACAGCAGTCCGAATAGCCCGAAAATATGGTCACCATGTATGTGTGAAATGAAAATATTCCTTAGTCTTCCGAAAGACAAGGAATATTCTCGCATTCTTATCTGCGCACCTTCGCCACAATCAATAAGATACGGAGTAGCATTGTACATTACGACCTGCGATGAAGTCTGCCGATGCACTGTCGGCAACGCAGAACTGCTACCGAGTATCCTAATGGAAAAGGACATTATTCAACGGTAGTTTTTTCGTCTTCAACGATTTCGGCCTCAGCCTCAACGGTTTCAACTTCAGGCTTTTGTCCGTCAGTAAGCAGATTTTCGTTGAACAACTTTATAACCTTGCGAACCAAGAACGACTCGAAAAGCAACAGCAAGCCGAGCAGAATCATAATTACGCCAAGGGTTACAGCCATCACCTTGTTGCCAAATTCAGGATCGCGTATGAACATGTAACCAAGCACAGCAACAGCAATAAGCACGACCAACGATGAAATCAGATAAACCAAAGAAAGTTTCGAGCCTTTCTCACGATATACGAGAGTTATTATTATCATGAATACCGCTGCAAGCAATATTATTGCACCAAGAATTATTGCAAAAATCCTTGTCAACTCTGCTGCAAAGCAGAACAAAAGCACGCCACCTATAAGAGCGAATGCGAACATTATTATCATCAATGACTTTTCGAGTTTCGAATCGCCATCTTTACTCTTTGCTATACGCATTACAAGCATGAACAAACTCATAAGAGCAATTGCACCGCCTGCAATCTGAATCAGATGCTCGAAGAAATCTTCGCCACAAACTATTGCAACAACTCCTATTATTGCGATGACAATACCACTGATTGTCATGGAATTAGCAACAAACAACGACTTTTTCATCTTTATAAAATTTTACTATGTTATATTCAACGAAAAAAGCCCCAAAGACATAAATCTCGGAGCTAAATATCTTTTTCACACAATAAGAATTAGAATCTCTTTTCTTTGATTCTTGCCTTCTTACCAGTAAGTTCGCGCAGGTAGTAAATCTTAGCTCTACGAACTCTACCGTACTTGTTAACATCAATCGAATCAATAAACGGAGATGCGAACGGGAAAACTCTTTCTACACCAAATGTACCCGACATCTTGCGCACTGTGAAAGTTGCTGTGCGACCTGTTCCGTTAAGCTGTATCACTACGCCTCTGAACTGCTGGATTCTCTCCTTGTTACCTTCCTTAATCTTATAGCTTACTGTGATAGTATCACCTGCCTTGAACTTTGGGAACTCCTTTACCTGTTCCAAATTCTGTTCAACAATATTCATTAAATTCATCACGAAAACTTTTTATTATTCCTTAAAATTTTTGGACTGCAATATTAGTGCTTTTTTTTGACATAGAATAATTTTTCGTCCGCTTTTTTAAAAATTGTTACTAACAATGCTTTCTATTAAACACAAAATTGATTATCAGCAAATTACATATCTATTTCATAAACTTTATTATCAGAATTTCGCAGATTATGAAAAGCAATGCAAGCAAAACAAAGTATTTCCATAGCGATTTTCCTTCGGAAATTTCCTTGAAGTCCGACAAAGTTCGCTCCATACTGTCGAACCTGAATATGGAGGCACGACCTGAAAATTTCTGTGTATTTATGTCCTCTAGTTCCTCTTCGGTCAGATAGTCCTGCATGGATTCGTTTCGGCTGTAGTTGAGCGCAAGGCAAGAAAGTGTATCGCCATTCGCGCAAAGTCCATATATGCCCGATGATTTCAGGCTACTTGGCATAAAGACATTCAGCACGCCCGAATTGTAGCGCACATCGACAAGCGAAGTTTCGCCCTTGGCATCATATATATTATAGGTGTTGCCAATTTCGTAATTGTCGATACGAGTTGGAACTATTGTTTCTGCCCCTATTGTCGCATAAAGCGAAATCACCAACTGGCTATTCATCGCCATATTGTAAAGCGCTGGCGAAAACACTACGCTTTTTGCAAAATCAGCATTCACCTTGTCGATTGGCGTAGCGAACACATACAACTTTCCACTGCCATAGTCGCCAGCCACAAGCACGGGACTTGCATTTTCGAGCGTCAGCACCGGCGAAAATGCCGCCTTCGAAAACAACGACAACTTGTGCGTTAGTTCCATGCTTGGCAAACTACCTTGCTTCTCCTCCTTTGCAAAAACATTTCTGAAAAGATTGTTATTGTAATCAATGCCGTACAACTTGACATCTCGTGCTGCTGTTCCATCAAACTTGCCCAAAGCGAACAAATCAAGGAAACTATTGAGCGATGCATAATTGACCAAGCTTCCCGGAATCAAGCATACTGAACCTCCACCATTTACAAAGGTTTTAAGTCGTTCTGCCAAACCCGATGACATTTCTGATACAGAATTCAGCACTACCAAATCGTAGTCGTTGACATTAACATCCGATTCGTGCCCCTGCTTCACCTGATTGAAAAGGAAATTACCCTCGTCGTTACCGAACAATGCATTGAGATAACGGCTCTCGTCGTTGGCATTTATCGCCAAAATCCTTGTCTTGTCGGATATTGCATAACTGAAATACAAGATGTTATCGTAAACAATCGGGTAATCGGAAATCTCGAGCCGTGCAGAAACATTTCCTGCCGTTGTGTTCTGGTAAGCCACATCAACATCCACCGACTCGCCAGCCTCTACATTGAAACTCGTCATTGCCTTGAGCGAATCGTTTATGTACAACTGCAATGGAATATCATAGAAACCTTCGCTCGACTTGTTTGCAATCCTTACCGTCAGCAATTCGTTTTGCCCAACCCTATGCACAGGACTGTCGAACCAACAAGTATCAACATACAAATTATTCACTTTCACAGGATTAAGCGAAAGCAATACAACATTAATATTGCTGTCAAGTTCGGTTTCTATGTCATCGAACATATACTTCTGCATGTCGGAAATAACATACAATGATGCACTTTCTCCGTTCCGTGCATATACATTCGCCTTTGAAATCAAATCGTTAACCTTCAATGAATTTGCGGTGATTGAGCAGTCGTCAATGCTTGTAACAACTTGGTCGCGGTTGAGTGTGGCGCGAAAATCGGAATTGCAGTCGTTCGACATGAATACATAGTTCATTGATGGCGAATTTGAATACACCAAGTCCTTTGCAATCTGCTTTGCCTGATCGAACATCTTTCCGTTTCCTGCATCGGCATCCATGCTGAACGAATTGTCAATGTATATAATCGAAAGGTCGGAAATCTTATCATTTGACTTTTCGCCTGTCGGAATGTAAGGACCAGCAAAAACAAACACCAGCATCGCTATCGTCAGCATCCTCGCAATAAGGATGAGAATTTGTTTCAGCTTGGTCTTTGTGCGTGTCTCCTTCTTTATGTCCTCGATGAATGAAGTGTTGCTGAAATACACGACTTTTGGTTTGCGGAAGTTTATCAGGTGGATTATCACCGGAATAGCCATCGCAAACAAAGCCCAAAGGAAAGAAGGATTAAGAAATGACATTTACGATTTACGATTTTTTAATTGATAATGGATAATGGACAATTAACAATTGACAATGAACAATTATTTTTTTGTCATCAATAAATTTTCAATTCCACAACTATCGTTGAATGTGCTTATATCAACACCTCCTTCGATACCATCGATGGTGCCTACATACGAGTCGGTCTGCCAAAGTGTGTATTTGCTAGTGCTTGGAATTGTAGGATTTGACATCCAGAACATATAATCGGCAAAATCTTTTTTCAATCTCTTGTGATAAACGCCTACTGAGCAGCAAATTATAGGTTTCACACCGCAATATTCCTCCACCTTGTCCAAAAACGACTTCAAAGCAGCCGAGAACTCTTCTTTCGAAGACCTCTTGAATTCACATTCAGCAAAAACTGCAGGCACAAGGTCTTGATCGTCAACCTTTATGGTTTTCTTGAAATTCTTGAACTGGCTTTCAGAAGTTGAAGTCATGCGGAAATAATGAGCAGAACCGACCTTCAGTCCAGCCTTACGAGCCGCCTTTAACGACTTCTTGTATTTAGAATCCTGTACCGAAGCTCCATCTGTTGCCTTAAGATACACAAACTGCACCAGGGAATCCTGTGCTACTTTGTCCCAGTCGTTGACTTTATTTTCGTGCGACAACAAAATGCCATCGTAAATTGTGGAATCTCCCTTATAGTTAGGTTCTTCCTGCCTAATCTCCGCGTATGACTTAGTAGTAGAATCACCCGTCTCGGCAGAACCTCCGCACGAGACAAAAAAGATTGCCAGACAAAAAACTACAAATACCAACAAATTCTTCATTTCAATAATTTTTTCGCAAAGATACTTCAAAGATTTGTATTGGCAAAAAGCACAATTTAATCAACAAAAAAATCCCGCTCCAAAATGGAACGGGACTTTTATATAATAACTTTTTTTGAATTATTCAGCAGCTGCAGTTTCTTCTACTTCAGAATTCTTAATCTTGAGCCAGCCAATAATATTCAATACCATTGCTGCGATTACACCAATACCACCTATAACACCGAGGAAAGGAATTGCGCCTAAAACACCACAGCAAAGAGCGATTATTGCACCAATGAACAAAAGCTTTGCACCGTCCTTGCCTGGGAAAGTTTCAGAAGCTTTGAGCTTCGAATAAGCAATGAGGGTGAAAATGTAAGCGATAATGCTCAAAACTGCACAAGCAATACCAATTACTGCGCCCATAGTAGCGATAGCTGTCAAGCTTCCTGACAAAATTACGAGGAAGATGCACAAACCAATGATTGAAGAAATAACGCTAAGAATCATTGCAGTACGAAGTTTCTTAACTGCTGGAACATCATTCTCGTGTACAGCCTTTGCCAAATGACCTAGGCAAACTACATAATAAATATTAGCAGCAACTACAAGAAGCGGGAGAATAAGCACTGACAAAAGACCAGTAAATGGCATTGAAGTACCCATTAATATTGCCTGAGTCATGTCCAAAGCTGCTGATGTAGCGATAAATGCGCTAAAAATAGAAGCTAAAACACCAAGAATGGCAGTAATCAAAACAGCCATAAACACCTTGTTCACTGCATTTTTATATGCTAACTTATCCATAAAATTTTTCCTCGGTTATATCCCATCGAGCCGTCGGTTTTAAAAATTAACAAACATATTGCAAAGTTAACGAAATCTTAAATTGTAACAATATAAAAACAAGAATATTTTTATTAACAAATAAATGTGAAATATTTATCAAAAGCCTTTTGCCAACCATAGTAGCAACATGATTACCAATCCTATAACAATCACAATGATATATGGTTTTCGCTTTGCTGCCGTCAACTTTTCCTCATACTCCTCGGAACCAATTTTCTCCTCTGGGAACTGGCTACTCACCTTTTCCTCAACCACCTCATCAATGGCATCTCCCAAAACACGACGACTGCCGGGTGTGTAATGCCTAGAAAAAAGTCCTCTTTTATATTCTGTCTCATATTCTTCTACAAGTTTTTCCACTTCCTCCCTGCGCGCCTCATAGTTTTTCGACCATTCATCATACGAATATTCCTTCAAGCCGTCCTTCGAGCAAATGTCGGTCTCTTCGCTGTTCCAGCATAGCGTACCCTTTCCCTCATAAACCCTCAAAATCTGCTTGCTGGCAATGTCGGCAACGACAATAAGCGGAATCCATTTAGAATACTTCTCTGGAAGCAACCCCACTTCGTACTCAAAAAATCCGGTGCATGCCGAAAACAGAAGTCTTTCGCCATCGGCACTCCAAAGGTAGTCGTGATGTCCCATAAGGAAATAGAACGGCAGTACAAAATGCTCGGAATAGTCCTTGTTGAGATACACATGAATGTTCCTGTACATTTCATTTCCAGAGGATTCCTCGCCTATTGCTTCCTCGAAACCAATATTGTACAAGCTTGATTCGTTTGCCATGAAAAATATTTTTTGACAAATCTAAGGATAATTTTCGGGAAAACAAAAATTAGATTTGGCAAAAAACATTGCAGTCCGAAAATAAAATATTACTTTTGTGGCGGTAACAGAGAAAAAAATGACACCCATATTCAATGAAAATAAGGCCATAAATGCATTGCTTTATGTTGCAGAAAGACTGAAGATGAACGATTTTCATAAGATTTTCAAGGTCCTCTATTTTGCAGACATGAATCATTTGTCAAAATACGCACGACCAATAACTGGCGATACATACATAGCAATGGATTTCGGTGCAGTCCCTACAAAGCTGTACGACATGCTAAAATCGGCAAAGCTCAGTTGCCAAAGTCTTTACTCGACACTATTCGAGGTTGAGGGCGAATATCATGTAAAGCCTATTGCACAAGCCAACATGGACTATTTGTCGCCAACCGACATTGCAGAACTTGACAAATCAATCTCTGAATACGGAAACCTTAATTGGAAAGAAACCGTAGAAAAGGCACATAGGCATGCATGGTCCCACACGCAAAGGAACCAGCCTATTTCAATAGAAAACATGCTGGAGGAAACCAACTGCAGCAAGGAATATATAGAATATGTAAAGTCCGACATTTCAATGCAAAAAAGCATATTAAATGCAACTGCCTGCTAGCATAGCCATCGTCAGAGGCTCAATACTCAATACATCTTTCGAAGGAATTGATCACAAAAAAATGTTTGTGATAATAGGAGAAAACGACAAGTCAGTGTTCGGATTCTTCTTCATAAATTCAAACATAAACAAGTACATACAGGACAGACAAGTTCTACTTGACATGCAATGCATACTGAAAAGAGCCAACTACCCCGATATTCTTGAATACGATTCGTTTCTTGACTGCCACGAAATAAAGACCTTCGACAAGCAGACGCTCATAGCCGGTTACGACAACGGCACAATTGCACACATCGGAAACCTTATTGAAGATGACATTGAAATTGTACTTTCTGTGTGCAGAAACTCCCCACTATTCTCCGAATACGAAAAACGAACATTCCTGAAATAAACATAAGGAGGGTAAGTGAAAAAACGGCAGCCAAATTTAATTGACTGCCGTAAATCATAATTATAAAACCATAAATTATTGTGCGACAACAGGGCGAACAGGATATCCACAGAAACGGTCGCTCCCACCTATGTCGTAATCGTACATACAGAATTCTATAAACCACGCACCGTTCGGGTCTTCAATGTCTAACGAACTTGACCTGTAATATCCGTAAGAACCGTCATAGCGGATAATATCATCTTCGCGACGACCAGCAGCAGGCAGGAAGATAGAATTGCCATTAGGTCCGGTGAACAGGCGTCCGTTTACTCCGCTCTGGGTTGTCCATGTTACTGTACAATTGTTTCTCAACTCATTCAGTTCATCTTTGTTAGGCATTCTCCATCCTGCACCCCAGTTGGCGGTGGCGGCATCATCGATAGCCTGCAAAGTGGTAAGGGTATCTGTATAACCGTTATTTCCAATATCTGATCGGTTGCAGTACTTAGTAAGTGTCCAACATTCGTCTTCACCATAAAAAAAACTATTACCATATCTGTAGTTACTCCAATTGTAAATTTCCTTAGTCGTTGTTTCGCCCCATGCAAAGTAGTCTCCATATTCTTCAGGAGCATTTGCTCCAACATTGCAAGTTGCCCACAATGTACCGCTTGGCAAACTGAGGTCAACAAAATCGTGTCCATTAAGAGGGTCATTCAAAGTCCACTGCGCGTATAAGGTCATATCCGATGTGACAGTTATGGTCTGCCCGTCGTTGTACGACACACCACTACCGTCCAGCAAAGTGTTCCACCCAGTAAAGCTATAGCCTTCAAAGGTAAACGCATTGCGAGTAAGTGTCTGTGCTTCATCCTCTGTGAAAGTTTGTACTGCCATTGTACCAGAACCTCCATTTGCATTAAAAGTTACGATGTAGGTTTCTGGTCTGTTACAACCGCTAATCGCTATCATTCCCATCAAGGAAACAATTGTGAACAATAAGGTTAAAGTTCTTTTCATGTTACTATTATCTTCCTGCCCACCAGCACCTCACGAGCAATTAAACCACAAAAGAAGCGTGGTACTGATATACCACTTCTTTGATTGGAGGTCCTGAGATTACCTGTAGGGAAGAAATTGTAAACAGCCCACGCTATACGCGCGAACCTTTACACCCTCTTGCCCTTGTTGAAAATTTCTCAGGTTTCCAATCACAAGACGAGCATAACGCTTCGTTAATCAAATATGTACGGTTTGGCGAACCAAACCAACGGCAAATTAGAAATAAGAAACGAAAATTCAAAATTTATTTGAGCCAATAAAAAAAATGCGTCATTAAAATTACGATATAGTTTTGCAATGTATATGCGCGTTAGAAAAAATCGTGTAACTTTGCACCGTTAACAAAGACATTCAACTATGAACAATATTGAAGAAGCTGCAAAACTCATCGCCAATGCAAAATGTCTGTGCGTGTTCACAGGTGCAGGCGTATCTAAGGAAAGCGGAATTCCGACTTTCCGCGGAAGCGAGGACAGTGTTTACGAACAGTACGACCAGTCAATGCTGGAAATCAGCACCTACAAGCGCCGCACCGAAGAGGCTTGGCCTGTGGTGAACAAGGTTTTCTACAAGTTTTTCAAGGAAGCACAGCCAAACAAGGCTCACATCACACTTGCGAAATGGGAACAAGAAGGTATGGTAAAGGCAGTCATAACTCAAAATATCGACTCGCTACACCAAGCCGCAGGAAGCAAGCATGTGATTGAATTTCACGGAGGTAAAGGTCATTTCGTCTGCATGGAGTGCGGAAAGAAGTACCCAACAGCCTCGCTGAAACTTACAGACGAAGTTCTCCGTTGTGAATGTGGCGGAAAACTTAAGCCAGGCTTCATATTCTTCGGCGAAGGAATTCCCGAAGATGCCTACACCGAGTCGTTCGACCTAGCAGGAAAGTGCGATGTGATGCTCGTCATCGGAACAACAGGCGAAGTTCAGCCGGCAGCATATTTACCACATGTAGCGAAACAGCATGGTGCAAAAATCATCGAGGTAAACCCGCAACATTCGGCATACACAGGCAGAATAACCGACATCTACCTCGAAATGGGCGCAGTGGAAGCAATGACAAAGATTGACGAAGAAATACAAAAACTAAAATAAAGATGAAGATAGTACAAGTAGAATCTCTCGGCGTCTCGAAACAGGAACTAGATGAAGCAAAACAGGAATTTGAAAAGCTGGGACACCAATATATATATTATACAGACATTCCCAAAAGCGAAGACGAACTTATTGCCCGCATGAAGGATGCCGACATTGTGAACATCAGCAACATAAAGTTAACAGCAAAAACAATAGAATCGTGTCCGAATCTAAAATACCTGAATGTTGCATTCACTGGCACCGACCATGTTGACATTGAATGTTGCAAGAAGCATGGAATAAAGGTGAGCAATGCTGCCGGATATTCAACCGAAGCCGTTTCGGAACTCGCTGTTGGGCTTGTAGTTGCACTGATGCGCAACTTCAGTCAGATGGACAACAACACGCGCAAACTCGGCAACCGCAACAACTATCTCGGCACCGAACTCTGCGGAAAAACTGTCGGTATTGTCGGCACTGGAGCCATCGGACTTGCTACTGCTCGCATATTCAAGGCTTTCGGTTGCAAAATAATTGCTTACAGCAGGACACAAAAGAACATTGATGGCATAACATACACCACATTGGATGAACTTTTTGCAAAATCCGACATCATAAGCCTGCACATTCCAGCGACTCCACAAGCCAAAGGTTTGATAAGCAAGGATTTGCTAGCAAAGATGAAAGAAACAGCAATAATAATAAACACCGCTCGCGGACCAGTGATGGACAACACGGCACTTGCCGAACTGCTGAAAGCAGGAAAGATTGCCGGTGCTGGAATCGATGTTTACGAAAACGAACCTCCACTGCCAGAGAATCATCCGCTCCTCTCCGCCCCCAACACGATACTGCTGCCTCATGTTGGCTACGCCTCTAAGGAAGCAATGCAGAAAAGATTTGTAATCGTGAAGTCGAATTTGCATTCGTATTTACAAGGAAAACAGGAAAATGTAATTTTATAGGCAATTGACAATGGATAATGAACAATTGATAATTGATAATGGATAATGGACAATTTGTAGGGTCGTTGCGCGCAACGACTCTACGAGGAACAATAATATTATGAATCTTTTATATTTTGTCTGGGATGCCGACCCAGTGATGTTTTCAATCGGCGAACACGGAATAAGATGGTACGGACTGCTGCTGGCAGTTGGTTTTCTGCTTGGCTACCTTGTACTTGGACGTATAATGAAGAAGGAAGGCTACGAACAGAAACAAACCGACAAGTTTGCCATCTACATCATTTTAGGTTGTGTAATCGGTTTAAGGCTTGGACATTGCCTGTTCTACAACCCTGGCTACTATCTCTCACATCCGCTTGAAATACTAAAAGTATGGGAAGGCGGATTGGCAAGCCACGGTGGTGCAATCGGAATCCTGCTGGCAATATGGCTATATTCGCGCCGAACAAAAATGCCATACTTTGAATCGCTCGACAAGGTTGCCGTGGTGGTCCCGCTTGCAGGCGCATTTGTTCGAGTTGGAAATTTCATCAATAGTGAAATACTCGGAGTACCAACAACTTTGCCGTGGGGAGTAAAGTTCATGCGTAACATGGAAGACCTAAACGAAGCATACATCGCATCCAATGGCGCTTGTCCCGACCTCGGCGTAGATTGCCTGTCGGACTTTATGATTGCTCGCCACCCGACACAACTTTACGAAGCATTCTTCTACATTGCAATGTTCTTTGTATTCTTCTTGATTTACAGCAAGTTCGTTAAAAATTGGAAGCACGGAACATTCCTCGGATGGTTCGTATTTGTACTTTTCGGTTTCCGCTTCCTAATTGAATACACCAAGACCGAACAGGCGGAATTCATCTGGAACGCACCAATTACAATGGGACAACTGCTGAGCATACCTTTTATTATATTCGGAATCGTACTTGTTGTAAGACAATATTGGAAAAAAGGCAAAACCGAACCTATTGAAAACACAAAAAATAATAAAATAAAAAACAACAAATAATATTGTTGTTTAAGAAACACCATTAAAGGTTGAAAATTCACTTGTAGGGGCACGTTTGAAACATGTCCCTACAAATATAAATTAACACATCATATTCATTATCAGACCCATTACCAGCAAACATTAGGATGTTAATTTTTTACAAAAAATTAACACGAGTATTGTTGTAATTGCAATATCTTTGTGGTGAAATTTTGTGGAAAGATTTGGATGCTTGCAACCACGGAAAAAAATGCTAAAAACACAAATTCCAGTTACATCCTAATCGTTCCTGTTATTAACGTTAAAAAACTTATTGACAGATGAACTATTATTTTACATCAGAATCAGTGTCGGAAGGACATCCCGACAAAGTAGCAGACCAGATTTCAGACTCGATATTAGATGAATTTCTGGCACAAGACCCCAAATCAAAAGTTGCTTGTGAAACACTTGTAACTACAGGCTTAGTCGTTGTAGCAGGCGAAGTAAATTCAAAGGCATACGTTGATGTTCAAAGTGTTGTACGCAGAGTTGTAAACGGAATCGGCTATACTAAGGGCGAATATCGCTTTGATGGCAATTCGTGCGGTGTAATGTCGGCAATCCACGAACAGTCGCCCGACATCAACCAAGGCGTAGAAAAAGGCAAAGGTCTCCACGAAGAACAAGGAGCTGGCGACCAAGGAATGATGTTCGGCTACGCATGCAAGGACACCGACACATATATGCCGTTACCTCTCGACCTCGCACACAGAATGCTGAAAAAATTGTCGGAAATCCGCCGCGAAGGAAAAGAAATGACTTATCTCCGTCCCGATGCAAAGTCGCAGATAACAATTGAATACGATGAAAACGGAACTCCGTTGCGCATTGACACAATTGTAATCTCCACCCAGCACGATGAGTTCGACAAGAACGAAAAGAAGATGCTCGACAAGATAGAAAAGGATGTTCGAAAAATTTTAATACCGAGAGTAATTGCCGACTTGCCAGCTCGTACACAGAAACTCTTCAAGAAAGACTTCAAGTTGTTTGTCAACCCAACTGGCAAATTCGTCATCGGTGGACCTCACGGCGACAGCGGACTTACTGGACGCAAGATTATAGTTGATACATACGGTGGCAAAGGCGCACACGGCGGTGGAGCTTTCAGTGGAAAAGACCCGTCAAAGGTTGACCGTTCGGCAGCATACGCAGCACGTCACATTGCAAAGAACCTTGTCGCAGCAGGCGTTGCAAACGAAATTTTGATTCAGGTAGCATACGCAATTGGTGTAGCAGAACCAGTCGGCATTTATGTTAACACATACGGAACAGCAAATGTCAAGATGAGCGATGCTGAAATCGCCGAGAAGGTGAAGAAAATCTTCCCTCTCACTCCCGAAGCAATACAAAAGCGCCTTAAGCTGTTGAATCCTATTTATGCAGAAACTGCAGCATACGGACATTTCGGTCGCGAACCAAAGACGGTAAAGAAAACTTTCATGGCCGATGGCAAAAAAATCGAGAAGGAAGTAGAACTCTTTACTTGGGAGAAACTCGACTATATTGACAAGGTAAAGAAGGAATTTGGCCTATAATCACAATTGCTCATATTAAGGAAAAGCCACTTCGGTGGCTTTTTTATTATCGCGACATTTTTGTTATTTCACTAATTCCCAGCAGTTTAAACATTTTCTCAAAAAAGAGAAAGATTTTTCGTTTATTCCAAAATATTGTTGTACCTTTGCCGAGCAAAAATTTTAAAGTATTTTATTTATTAACAAATTGATTTTTAAAGATTATGATTAATCAGTACGAAACCGTTTTCATTGCAACTCCCGTTTTGTCTGAGCCACAGATGAAGGAAACGGTTGAAAAATTCAAGAAGTACATCACCGAGAATGGTGAATTGGTACACGAAGAGGACTGGGGTCTTAGAAAAATGGCTTACTCCATCCAGAAGAAAACTACAGGCTTCTACCACTTGTTTGAGTTCAAGGCAGAAGGCGCATTTGTAAACAAGCTCGAAACCGAGTTCAGACGTGACGAAAAGATCATGCGCTTCCTTACCATGAAGATGGACAAGCACGCAGTTGCTTACAGCGAAAAGAAAAGAAGAGAACAAGAATCTAAAAAGGAGGAATAATTATGGCACAGAACAATTCAGAAATCAGATATTTAACTCCTTTGGCAGTTGAAGTAAAGAAGAAAAAATACTGCCGTTTCCTCAGAAGCCGCATTAAATATGTTGACTACAAGGATCCGCAGTTCCTCAAGAAGTTCTTGAACGAACAGGGTAAGATTTTACCAAGACGTCTCACCGGAACATCACTGAAGTATCACCGCAAAGTCGCTCAGGCAGTTAAGAGAGCTAGACACCTCGCTTTGTTGCCATACGTAACCGACATGATGAAATAATTAAAGGAGGAATAGAAATGGAAATCATACTGAAACAAGACGTAGAAAACTTAGGTCACAGAGACGAAATAGTTAATGTAAAACCTGGATACGGAAGAAACTATCTCATTCCTCAGGGTTACGCAATTCTTGCAACCGAAACTGCAAAGAAAATCCATGCAGAAAACATGAAGCAGAGAGCACACAAGGAAGCTAAGCTCCGCGAAGAAGCCGAAGCTCTCGCAGCTAAGATGGAAGGTCTCGAACTTACTATCGCTACAAAGACTTCATCGACTGGAAAGATTTTCGGTTCAATCAACACCATTATGTTGGCTGAGGCTCTTGCAACAAAGGGATTCGAAATCGACCGCAAGAACATCCTCATGAAGGACAAGGCAATAAAGGAAGTTGGAAAGTACAATGCTTCTGTTCGTCTTTACAAGAACATCAAGGCAAATTTCAGCTTCAATGTTATTACCGAAGAAACAGCAGAATAATACTTAAGTATTAAATAGCAATAAAAACAAAGGCGGCATTTGTCGCCTTTTGTTTTTTCATTGCCAGCTGTACGAATGTTAAGCGGAAACAAATCTACTGCCTTACAAAGGTATAAGTTATCTTTCCTCCTTCGGTCTTATTGCCCGAAATCTTTGAGAAAGCGGATTTTAAAGCCGCACTACGTGCTGCATTCGTCAAACATTCCACATCTGCAGTCAGATTCGACGAAACGACCTCCGCCGACGAAACCTTTCCACTTGCCGCCACTGAAATTCTGACAACAACCACACCACTACCCTCGCAGGTAAAAACTGGCACATGCAAATACGAAACCTCTCGCTGCTTGTTGTCAAGTTCGGCATACACCAAGGCTGGTCCCGACTTAACCATGTTTCGCGGCTTGTTGTCGGACTGGTAACGCTCCATGCGCGACTGGTCGATATAATCCTCGTAAGTACGGTTCTGTGCATCGTTGTAATCGTCGCCGTACTTCTCACGCAGAAACTGCTCCTCGTACCTTGCCTTCATATCGGCTTCCGACATCGATTGCCCCGACGACTGATATGTGCGCGTTCCAGAATAGTTTGAACCAGTAACGCCAAGCCTTTCCATATACTGTGCAATTTGCTCATCAGTCATCATTTCATCTACCACATCCGACGACTGCGACTTGTCCTCCATATCAAAATCCTGAGGGTCAATTATGATATAACTTTCAGGCTCTTTTTGAATTACACCTATCTTACAGGCAAGACAAATGCATATCACAACCAAGTGAAAGAGGATTGTTCCAAGTATTCCGTTAATATTTCTGCGAAAAAAGGACAACGCTAAAAGTTTTGCACAAAAGTAAACAAAATTCGTAGGATAGGAAAAGACGATTTTTAGTTATTGCTATCATTATCAATCAAAGCATCAACTTCTTCTATGAAGCGTTGCGCCTTGGGATAAAGTTCGTCAATCTCTTCTCGAGTAGAATAAACAAATTCCTCATAATCACCACGCTGTCGACAATCATACAAATTTGAAAAGGCTCTTCCGCTCTCTTTTGTTATCAGTCCTTTTGAAACGAAATGCAATCCAAGCAATGTTTTAACTCCAGCGTGCGTACTTGTCGAAATTTGATACTTGGTCAGTAATGCGACTGCAGCATAATAGCACGCATAATAAAGGCGATTGGTTGCTGTATTATAAAAACCTTTTTCGCAAAGGAAAGGAATCTCTGCCAATGTTTCGTGAGCGCGTTCTTGCCGATACTTCGACAATGCATCGTAGTTTTCGTTCGTCAATTCGTTTTTCATAGCATTATACCCTCGTTTCTAACATTGTACTGAAAAGGTGTCAAGAATGGACGATTTTCCCAATCCTTACGCAACATGACAATTGTACTTATTATGATGCCTGTATCAAGTTCTATGTCATAAAATGGAGCGATGATGCTATCTTTATCGTTATATGTAAGTTTATCCGCATCTACAAGCATCAAAAGGTCAATGTCGGAATCTGGTCTAGCATCACCACGCGCTTCCGAACCGTAGAGTATTGTCTGCACCCTCGGCTTCATCTTGCTTGCTTCGCTTCTGATTCGATCAACAATGACTTGCCTTTTCATTTTATTTCGCATTAATACTGCAAAAGTATATGATTTTTTTAATTCGCAACAATATTTGAAAACATTTTAGACAATCTTGGCAACAAAACACCTCATTATCTTGATTTCAAAAAACAATCCCCAACATTTTCAACAAACATTGGGGACTTTATACAATTACTAAATATTATTCGCTACATTACTTCCGGAACTTCGATTCCGAGCAAGCCCATGCCTTCCTTTATTGTCTTGGCAACCTGCTGCGACAAGCGCAGACGAAGCAGAATCACATTAGGATCATTCTCGTTGAGGATTGAATAGTCGTGGTAGAACTGGTTGAACTCCTTGCACAAATTGTACACATAGTTGGCAACCTGTCCCGGGTCAAACTTCTTAGCTGACTCCTCTACAACCTTGTCAAACGAACACAAGTTCGAAATTATGCTTACCTCCTTGTCAAGCAGATGAACATCCTCGGAAATGCGCTTGGTTAGATTGATGTTCTGTTCCTTTGCCTTACGCAATATCGAGCAGATACGCGCGTGGGTGTATTGTATAAAAGGTCCGGTATTTCCGTTGAAGTCGATGGATTCCTTAGGATTGAATACCATCTGCTTCTTCGGGTCAACCTTGAGAATGAAATACTTGAGCGCGCCAATGGCAATCATCTCGATTATGCGGTTACGCTCTGCTTCGCTAAGGTCACCAAGTTTGCCATTTTCCTCGGATATTGCACGGGCGGTTTCTATCATATCGGCAACAAGATCGTCAGCATCAACAACCGTACCTTCGCGCGACTTCATCTTGCCCTCGGGAAGTTCAACCATACCATACGAAAGATGGAAAATCTTGTCGTAATAGTCCTCACCCAAACGCTCGACAACCTTCTTCAGTACTGCAAAATGATAATCCTGCTCGTTACCAACAACATATATCAACTTATCTGGATGATATTCATCGAAACGCTGAGCAGCAGTACCTATGTCCTGAGTCATGTAAACAGTTGTGCCATCGCTACGGAGCAGGATTTTACGGTCAAGACCTTCATTGGTAAGGTCAATCCACACAGAAGTATCTGCATCGCGAACAAAAACGCCACGGTCGAGACCTTTCTGCACTATCGACTTACCAAGCAGATAAGTCTGTGATTCATAGTATATTCTATCGAACGAAATGCCGATTTTCTTGTAAGTCTCATCGAAACCAGCATAAACCCATTCGTTCATCATCTTCCATACTCGGCGAACTTCCTCGTCACCAGCCTCCCACTTCTGAAGCATTTCGCGGGTTTCGACCATGAGTGCCGACTTCTTTTCGGCTTCCTCATCGCTAAGTCCAGTTGCTTTCAACGCAGCGATTTCTTCCTTGTACTTGTTGCTGAACAGCACATAGAAGTCACCGACCAACTTGTCGCCCTTCTTGCCAGCCGATTCGGGAGTAACGCCGTTGCCCCACTTCAACCATGCAATCATCGACTTGCAAATGTGGATTCCCCTATCGTTCACAAGGTTAACCTTCATAACATTGTTTCCAGCAGCCTTTATGATGCGTGATACAGAATCTCCGAGGAAATTGTTACGCAAATGTCCTAGATGCAATGGCTTGTTGGTGTTTGGCGACGAAAATTCAACCATTATCAACGGCTTCTTTGATGTGTCCTTCTTTTTAGCAGGTGATGCAAGATTGTTGAGTCGCTTCAACCAATATTCGTGCGTCATTGTAATATTCAAGAATCCCTGAATCACATTGTAGGAATCAATGTCCTCGCAACGCGCCTTCAACGAAACGCCAATTTCCTTGGCTGTATCCATAGGACTCTTCTTGCTATACTTCGTGAACGGGAAAACGACAACCGTAAAATCGCCGTCGATTCCAGGTTTTGTTCTTTCCAACGATATTGTTACCGACTTTGAATCAACAACATACAAGTCGGACAATACCTCTCCGATATACCTTACTATATCCTTCTCCATAACTCAAAATTCTCGAACGCGAAAATAATTATAAGTATCCAAAAATTTATCCCTTGTTAGCATTTTGTTGATAAAACGCACAATATGCTGATATTCCGCACGATGTACACTTTGGAGAGCGAGCCGTGCAAACATACCTTCCATGAAGTATCAGATAGTGGTGAGCATCGGGAATATCTGCCTTGGGAATGTATTTTACGAGTTGTTTTTCGGTCTGAAGCACATTTTTTGCATTGGTCGTCAACCCTATGCGCGCCGAAACTCTGAAAACATGCGTATCCACAGGCATTTCGGGACGATTGAAAAGCACCGCCTGAACCACATGCGCAGTCTTTCGGCCAACGCCTGGCAAATTCTGCAAAAGTTTGTCATCATCGGGAACTTCGCCACCATAACTTTCGGCAACGATTTTGGCAGTTTCGAGCAAATGTTTTGCCTTGGCGTTGGGATATGTAACCGACTTCACAAACGACAAAATTTCCTCTTCGCTTGCCTTGCTCATCGACTGAGCATCGGGATAAGCCTCGAACAATGCTGGTGTTACCATATTCACGCGTTTGTCGGTACATTGAGCCGAAAGCATCACTGCCACAAGCAACTGAAATGGAGAGCCGTAATGCAACTCAGTCTCCACCTCGCCCATATTCTGCTTGAACCAAGCAAGAACCTTTTCGTATCTTTCTTTTTTAGTCATTTTAGTTAGTACATTGGCAAAACAAATTGCCTAAAATCTTCAATGCCAATATGGCAAACCTTAGGAAATCCAATTTTATCAAGTTCATTAAAATGAGAATCGTTAGTCACAATATAAGAAGCATTTGCAGCAATCGCACAATCGACAAACTTATTGTCGTCGTAATCGGCAGTAATTAAAGAAAATTTATAATATGCATTAACCCTTAGAACATTAGGTCTATTCAGAATATACAAAATGACTGTTCTCGCAATTTCTGGCGTAAGTGTTCTAGCTATAATCTCTTCGTATTCTTCTAATATTTCAGTAGTTACACAAAGATTGTATTTCCCCAACTGGAAATCGCGCCATATTGCATAATCATCCGATTTTTTTGAAATCGAAGCCATTATGCAGTTCGTATCAAGAACTATATTTTTCATTTTTGATATGGAGTACGTAGATGCGTATTTTTTATGGCGTTAATCTTTTCCTGATTCAATTCGCCACTTTCCCATAAATCGTCAAGCATATTATCTAACCGCTTTGCATAATATTCCGACAAAACCTCTTTCAGGTCGTCCGTGTCATCTTCTGTCCTGCAAAACTCGAACAATTGAAGCAAATGCAACTGAGTTGAATTTAACTTTGTAGCTTCCATAACATTATTTTTTTGCAAAAGTACGAATTATTTCAATATAACATTCCCAATATTTGCAATCCAATAACTAAAGTTGCGCGAACAAAAAAAGCAGCCGACTATTGCCGACTGCTGAAAATCACAATTCCAATACTTTTATAAAATCAAATGTTTATAAGAATTCTGTAAATTATGGGAATCAGACAGAACAATGTTCCTAAAAGTTTCCATCCGATATTGATTTCATAAACTCGTATGCTTTACGCCACTTTTCCATTTCCGCATTATAGGATTCCTTTTCCTCATCTGTGCGAACACGAAACGAATGCAAAAGCAAATTTCTTGTTTCGCTTTCATTCAAAATCGGCGTATCTGCTATTCTTGTTGCCATTACTCGTAAATTTTGTGCAAAAATACGAAAAAATTTTATTACATTGACTAATACCTTCAAAAAAATTAAATCGGTTTATGCTCTTGAAAAGTGCATCCGCAAATTCTCCTCACTCATTGGCAAACCTTTTGCCCTGCATACCAACAATTTGAAGCAAGAGAACGGCATCACATACATGATTTTATATGGTGGCGTTGCTACGAAAAACAAAAACAGCAACCGACATTTGCCGACTGATGTAAACCATAGTAATCTGGATTTGCAACCTTTAGCTATATGCAACAGCAATAATCCGCTTATATGCTGTAAAACAATACATTTTCGATAGGTATGCAAACAGAAGGATCGTTTTTCATTTCTATTGCACGGCGTTTCAGTTCCTTCAATTCATCTTCAACTGAAAATTCGTCAATGTCATTACGCTTTATTAATGTCATTGCGTATGAATAAACCAAATATTCAAGTTCTTTTCTTGAATATTGTCCACACGACGGCAATTCAATATTAATTTTTACCGTATCCATATTAAATTCTTTATATCCGCAAAGATACAGATGTTTTGTAATTTGCCAAAAACTTATGTTATTTTTAATGACTATCCGCAATTTGCACAAAAAGGAGATTCCGCATAAGCGAACTCACAAGGCTCGTTCCTGCGCCTGTTCGTTCAGCTTTGTGGAATGACTCTATAGGCGTCATTTCGGAAGTTGTGATGAACCAGCGATACGGAACGGGGAGCTGTGTGAATCAAACTGTCCGAAATCTCCTTCAGGTTCATTGTTATGTGATGATTGCGGATAATCATTTTATTTTTTAGAAGGATAAAACTTCACTGAAAATTTTTGCGTATATACGCAATTTTTGTCAATGAAAAATAGTATTTTGTTGTAATATAGAAAGTTAAGCAATAAGTGACTTTTTGAGATTTTTGACACAAAAAAGATACAAATTCGTAATTTAAGGTTCAAATATTATTAAACAAAGTCATTTAGGACTTCTATAAGGATAATAACTACAAGTAATGTAGTTACGATTATAGGCACTGTTTTAGACTCTGTGTCTTCCATCTTTTCCATTTTTTTCCAACCAGAATATGTCGCGGCAAGAGCAAAAAGGAAAACAAATCCAACTAAACCAGGAATTATTAATGACAAAAGTTCATTTAAAGTTGGGTCAATTAAGCTGATTATCATTCTTAATAAAGCAAGTATTATCGGGCCACAAACAAATATTGTTGTTGCTGTAAATATTGTATTGGCACCTGCTTTACCAGGAAAAGTTTCTGATTTTCTGAGTTTAACTACCCCAATAAACCTAAAGACAATAGAAACAATAATTGGAAAAATCATAATTGCTGATCCAATTTGAATTCCTAATTTCCATCCAAACCACAATATAAAAGGCGTTATGACTATAGGTGCAGCTCCAAATATAATCGATGAAATACGCAACATTTTTATTGCCATAATATCATTTTTGTTCACAGCCTTGACTAAACAACCAAGACCCATAATAATTGAAATATAAGACCATATTTCAATTAAAAGAACGATTAACGGTATAACTATATAAGCAATTTGAATCCATAACCATAACGATTGAATGTAATTAGCATTATATATAAAAACCATAAAAATTATTGATACAATGATTCCCAAACAAAGCCCAACAATGCTGTTACAAATTTTTAACATTGCTGATTTATAAGCCTTTTCGTCCATATCTTCTTGCCGGTTATATTCCATCGGCACATCGGTTTTTAATTTTTTGCCCACCAGTACCTAAAAGGCAAATTTAACACAAAAGAAGCGTGGCACTGATATACCACTTCTTTGGCTGAAGGTCGTGAGAATTACCTGTGATATAAAAAGCAGTAAATTGTCCACGCTGTACGCGCGACCTATTACACTCTCTTGATATCGTTGAAAATTTCTCACGTTTTCAGCCACAAGACGAGCATAACGCTTCGTTAGTCAATATGTACGGCTTGGCGAACCAAACCGATGGCAAATATAAGGAATGGGAATGGAATGGCAAAATTTATTTTTTATTTCTTATCCCAAACAACACGCAAAATTCCACTCAAAAAAAACACGCAAATGTTCATTTCTTTAATTTACAACCACTTACAGCGGTTTATTACAAGTTTTACGGTGTTTTTTGAGCCAAAATTTACAAGTTTTACGGCATTTTTAGGAGCGAAATTTACAAGTTTTGCAAAATTACAATTTATTGTAACACAAATTATTAAGTCAGAATTTTAACAAAAATTCATTGATTTTAACATTTTGTTAAGTCACAAAATTGCGTATCAATTCGGAATGGCTTGGAAATTGGCAAGAATACTTCTTTTTTTTCACAAAATGCTCGTCCAATTTTGCAATAAAAACATTCGCTCCTATTTTAATTTTTATCATTATGATTATAGCATCTCCACGACTTCTCCGAACTTCAAAATCCTGTCGGCATTGGTTTCGTTGAACAGCAAATGTACAAAATCGCGTTTCTTTTGGTTCAAATCAATTTCTGCGAGACGGTTTTGTATTGCTCTTTTTAGTTCTTCCATTGACGAAATTCCAGTTTTTAAACGCAAAAAGTCAATATTGGGACGAGTTTTCGAAAGCAGGAAGATTGTGTCGTAAAAGTCGCGTCCCTTCTGGCGCGAAAGAATGGCGGAGAATTTCATTGCACACAGCACATCCAAAGGCGGAACCTGAATGCTGAAGAAAAAACCCATCTTGTTTATGTTTGCCACAATTGGCTGGTACGCAACACCATGATTCTGTGCTTCTACTTTCAACAAAAGTCTTTCGTCACGATGTCCAGTCAGCCCCAAATTGAAAAGCATCTGCGGAAAATAAAGGTTGCGCCGAAAAGCAGTCAGTCGCGGATTGGGCTTATCACGAGTCTCTACATCTATGTTGTTGTTGCGCAAATAGTTGACAACGCTATCGGTCATTGCCATAAATTCTTTTTCGTCCAAATCCTTGCAGTCGAAGTCCAAATCTTCCGAAAACCTGTCGATTCCTTGAACCAACCTTAAATTTGTACCGCCAATAAACGACACCTTACTGATATACGGCGTAGTTGCCAAATGGTCAAGTATCTGCAACTGCAAATATTCCTTAAGCATATAGCGGTCGAAACGGTTTTCGTTTGCTATTGTCGCGGGAAAAAAACTGCGAATGTATTCAATATCAATCATAATCCATAAACCTTTAGTAAACAAGCAGTTCTCTTTTCCAATGTCTTGCTCGCAAATACAGTCAGATACTTCTCCATACGCGCCGTATCAAATTCGCTTTGCATATAATCATCGTCAAGGCGAAGGTCTTCCATGTCTTGTTCTGTCTTGTAGAACGGATTGAGATAAAGCAAGTCGAGAAGGGCTTTTTCGGGCGTGGCAAACAACAACCCGCGTCCGTTTTGCATCATTTTTAACTCGTAGCCGAAGAAAAGCGGAATCTTTACATTCTGATAGAAAAATGTACCGAAAGCATTTGTGAACTTTGCGGTTTTCAGTGTACTTACGCTTGTAAACTGCACAACTTCTTCGGGAATCATACCGTAAAACGACAATGCGCTGTGTGTGCTTATGTAAGATGGTGCATAAATGCGGTTTGCCACATATTGCGAAAAATCTGGGACTTGCTTATATTCAGGAAAAGCGTAATATTCGTTACGCAACTTCACAATCAAGCCCTTGCGACACCAACGCGTAAGATTGTTGCGGTCGAAATCCTTCTCCCACAACAATACCTGATTGATGTTGAAACACCCCATTGGGAACATCTTTTCTCTAAACGACAAAAAGTCCATCTGTTTTTTTATTTCTAAAACTCTGCAAAAATAATGATTTTTGGAAACAAAATTACATTTTGCAAAAAAAAATATTTGCTCGCATTTAACTTATTAGCAAACAACACTTACAATTCCCTTAACGCACTTAGCAACCTTTTCATCCCCTCCGAAGCAGTTGTTTTAAAATGAGTGAAGCCCAACTGAGTACACTCTGGCCTTTCTTCCGGGTCGATTACGAATTTAGGAACTTCACGATGCGCATAGTTTATAAAATCCGATGCTGGATACACCGTAAAAGAAGTTCCTATTACAACAAAAATATCGGCATTGCTTATATAATTAATCGCCAGACTAGTATTGCTGACATATTCGCCGAACATCACAACATACGGACGCAACTGCGAACCATCTTCGGCTTTATCACCAACCTTTATAGGAGTTGTCAATGGGTATTCCTTAATACATGTTGAGCGATTATTCATGGAACAAACTTTACTTAATTCTCCATGCAGATGAATAACTTGCGTTTAACCAGCGCGTTCGTGCAGATTGTCAACATTTTGCGTTATAACGGTTACCTCATAATCTTTCTCCATTTCGGCAATCATTCTATGCGCCTCATTCGGAAAGACTTCTGCAAGATGTTTTCGCCTTAAATTGTAAAACTCAAGGCATTTTTGAGTATCATTGTACAACGCATCAGCACTAGCCAGACGAAGCCATTCTTCATTTGTCCACAAACCATTTTTGCCACGGAACGTACTCAATCCGCTTTCCGCACTGACACCAGCGCCAGTAAGGAAAACAATATGCTGTCGTACCATTACCAATATTTCTGTAGTCAGAAACTAGTATTCCAACAAAAAATGCTCTGCATCGATAGCAGCCTTGCAACCCGAACCGGCAGCCGTAATTGCCTGACGGTAATTCGGATCCTGAACATCGCCACAAGCGAACACACCTGGAACATTCGTCTTAGCCGTGCCTGGAACGGTCTTTATGTAGCCCTTGTCGTCAAGGTCAATGTACTTTGCAAAAACCTTGGTGTTGGGCGTATGTCCGATAGCAACAAAGAAACCGCTGATTTCGATTACCTTTTCCTCGTTGGTCTTGTTGTTGAGCAGACGAGCGCCAGTCACGCCATCCATTTCGTTGCCAAGGACTTCCTTGGTATTGCAGTTCCAAAGCACTTCGATTTTCGGATTTTCCATCACGCGCTGCTGCATTGCCTTCGATGCACGAAGTTCGTCGCGACGAACAATCATGTAAACCTTGTTGCAAATGCCAGCAAGATAGGTAGCTTCCTCGGCAGCAGTATCGCCACCACCAACTACTGCGACATCTTTCTTGCGATAGAAAAATCCATCGCAGGTAGCACAAGCCGACACGCCAAAGCCTTTGAGCTTCTGTTCCGACTCAAGTCCAAGATAGTTGGCTGTTGCACCGGTAGCAATAATCACAACTTCGGCATCAATTTCGTCGCCATTGTCAACAACTACATGGAATGGACGGTGCGAAAAGTCAACCTCGGTAATAATACCACTGCGCACATCGGTTCCGAAACGTTTTGCCTGCTCGCGAAGCTGGTTCATCATTTCGGGTCCGGTTACACCATTGGGGTAACCAGGGAAATTCTCAATCTCGGTAGTGATTGTCAACTGACCGCCAGGCTGCAAACCTTCGTAAACAACTGGGCTTAAATTTGCTCTCGATGCATATATTGCTGCCGTGAAACCAGCAGGTCCTGAACCTATAATCAGGCATTTAACTTTTTCTGTCATATTCTTTTACTTAAACTCAAATTTCGGCAAAAATAAAAAATATTTACGATTTAGGATTTACGATTTACGATTTTTTGTTTTTTGTGTGGAAAAAGCATTATATTTGTCACCGATAATATTCAAAAGTTTAACGATAAAATAGTGAATCTAACATGAAAAAATTTTTAGTAGCAGTAATCATTGCGATTATCAGTATTTCTGCAGTAAGCGCACAAAGTATGGATATAATACTACATGATGGCAAGTACAATAAAATGTGGGGAGAAGTGACATACAACACAATCATTGAAAAATACGACTCATACGGCAGACTTACATATCTGGAATGTGCAGGCAAAGGCGATGAACCGTGCCCAATTTCTTTACCATATATTCAAGAAGAAAGTTCTTTTGAGAAAGCAATACAAAATGCGACTGTAAATATGGAAGTTCAAATTCTTAATGACCTAAAGGCAGGAAAGGACCGCGGAGAATTCAAGTACAAGTACATAACTCTTTCGTACAAAAATGCGAAACTCGCCACCAACGAATCTGGCGCAGAAGAATTGCAATACGACTGGTCAATAACAGATTTCAGAACAGTCCGTGATGTAAAAGATATTATGAAATACAAGGAAGCATTAGACAGGCAGAAGGAATAACGGGAGAAAAACATTAAACCGCCCACCTAAAAAAAACGGAATCAGATCCTGAAACGAGTTCAGGATGACATTCCGTTTTTTGACCTTTTAAATCATTGAATTCTTGAATCATTGATTTTTCCTTACCTTTGCGAAAATTTTTAACAAATGAAAGCAATGATTTTCGCCGCCGGACTCGGCACTCGTCTCGCACCGTTGACCAACACCATGCCCAAAGCAATGGTTCCAATCAGCGGAAAACCAATGATTCAGCACCAGATAGAAAAACTACGCAGTTTCGGTTGCGACTATATAGTTGTGAATGTTCACCATTTTGCTGAACAGATAATAGACTTCGTGAAAAACAACGATTTCGGCGTACAAATAGAGATTTCCGATGAGCGAGATTTGCTTCTTAACACTGGTGGCGGACTAAAGAATGTCAAGCGATTTTTCAAGGAAGACGACAACTTTCTTGTTCACAATGTCGATATTTTTTCCGACCTCGACCTGAAAGCAATGTACGACTACCATTGCTCAACGCAAAATGTTGCAACTCTTGCCGTTATGCACCGCGAAAGTTCAAAGCATCTGCTTTTCGACAACGACAACCGCCTCTGCGGATGGCGCGACCTTAAGAACGACAAGTCAATCATCACCATCGAACGCGACAACTACAACGAAATGGCTTTCAGCGGAATATATGTCTGCAACTACCGCATTTTCGACCTCATTGACAACGAGGGCTCCTTCCCCATCATCCCCGAACTGCTGAAAATATCAAAGGACAATCCTATCGGCGGATACATTCACGACAACAATAAAGTCCTAGATGTCGGGAAAATTGATGTGATAAGGAAGATTGAGGAAGACGGAATTTAGTTTCAGGAGTATAATTTTCAACTTTCACTTTTCAACTTTTAACTTTCCAGCACCATCTTAATATTTCCGTATGTATTTTCTAGTACCTCATCCATTTCACTTTCGCTTACCCATTTCACCTCGGTAATATCTTCCTCGGTCTGGGGTTTGGTGGTGCCAGTGCCCGTGTATTTCATTCTAAACCAATGCGTAACTTTCAGTGCATAACCATCTTTGAACGGATAAATATGGTAAGTAACAATCAATTCTCCTTCGTTAACCAAATCGATGGAATCAAGTCCGCACTCCTCGCATACCTCACGCACGGCACATTGGGCAAGAGTTTCGCCTTTTTCGAGCCAGCCTTTTGGCAAATCCCAGCGACCAGAACGGAAAATACACAAAGTGCGTCCCTGCGAATCGTGTACCCTGCCGCCCCCAGCCTCAATGACGGTGAAAATTTTATTCAACAACGCCAATGCGGCCTCGTCCGAAGCCCCTAAAATAGCGAGATTGTAAGCATCGGATGTGTTCAAAAAAAGTTTTATTGCCGATTCGGTTTTATCGTCAAAATGTAATACCTTTGCCGATTGAAAATCGGGGTTGAAACTTTCGCTGAAAGCCAAAATCCTGTCGTTATAGAATATTTTTATCATAAATTTAAAGTTATGAACACAATAGCCAAACAAGTAGCTGAAAAACTTTTGCAAATAAAAGCAATAAAACTTGAACCTACAAATCATTTCGTGTGGGCTTCGGGATGGAACTCGCCAATCTACTGCGACAACCGCAAAGCATTGTCTTTCCCAGATGTACGCGACTTTGTACGCGACTCGTTCATCGAAGTCATTAAGGAAAACTTCGGTGAATACGATGTTATCGCCGGTGTTGCAACTGGCGCAATCGCTCAGGGTGCACTCGTAGCTGACAAATTGCACAAGCCTTTCGTTTATGTCCGCTCGCAGGCAAAGGACCACGGACTTGGCAACCTCATCGAAGGCGAACTTCCAGAAGGAAGTAAGGTGCTTGTCATCGAAGACCTTATCTCAACTGGCGGAAGCAGTCTGAATGCAGTAAAAGCATTGCGCGAAGCAAAATGCGAAGTGGTAGGCATGGCAGCAATCTTCACCTACGGATTCCAGAAGTCGGTTGACGCATTCAAGGATGCAAATGTAAAACTCGTAACTCTCAGCAACTACAATGTTCTCGTTGAGCAAGCCAAGGAAATAGGCTATATCACTGAAAGCGACATCGAAGTACTAAAACAGTGGAGAACCAGCCCTGACACTTGGAAAAAGTAAAACCCGCCAGCAATGAAAGACCTCGAAGCAGTTAGCAAAACGGTAAGAATCAATAGCTCCGATCAGCGAATTTTTGCCTATTGGAGTGACTTGCGCAACATCACAAGGATGATTCCACCAGAAGCCGATGCCGAAATAAACGCCACAGAAGACACTTGCACCGTTACAGCAAAAGGACAGACTTTTGTAGTCAAGCTTCTCGAAAAGGAAGAATACAAGTTGATAAAACTCGGCACCGAAGAAGGCACAAAAATGGGATTCAAGGCATGGATACAATTGAAATCGCTCAGCGAATACGAAACCGCAGGACGAATCACCATCCACGCCGATGTTCCGTTGCTCATGCGCCCAATGCTCAAAGGAAAACTGAACGAAGGAATAAACAGACTGGCAGATGCACTGAAGATGATTCCGTATTAATTTACGATTGACGATTGACGATTTTAGATTGACGATTTTAAGAATGAATAATGGGCTAAAAAGCGGAACAGCATGACAGCTAAACAGCCAGACTGGCAGAGGACAGTAAAACAACATGACTCATAGGCTGTCCAGCTGATAGCCTGCAAGCCTGTTAGCCCATAGAAACATAGAAACGGCGAAGCCACAGAAACAGCGAAGCGATAAACTTAGAAACAATAAATACCAACACTCATGAAAGCATTAACAAAGACAAATTTCAAATTCGCAAACCAGAAAGGCCTCTACAACGGCAAGGTTCGCGACGTATATAACATCAACGACGAACTGATGGTGATGGTCGTTACCGACAGAATCTCCGCATTCGACGTGATACTCCCCAAAGGCATTCCGTTCAAGGGACAGGTGCTAAACCAGATAGCATCGAAATTCCTCGACCTTACCGCCGACATAGTTCCAAACTGGAAGATAGGTTCGCCCGACCCGATGGTAACCGTTGGTCACAAGTGCGAAGGTTATCCCGTAGAAATGATTGTACGCGGTTATCTTACAGGTAGCTCGTGGCGTGAATACAAGAACGGTGCAAGACAAATCTGCGGAGTTCCGATTCCTGATGGAATGAAGGAACACCAGAAATTCGAAAAGCCAATCCTTACTCCTACCACCAAGGCAGAACTCGGCATGCACGACGAAAACATCTCGCGCGAAGAAATCATCAGCCGCGGATTGATTCCAGAAGACGAATACAAGAAATTGGAAGAATACTCGCTCAAACTTTTCCAACGTGGTAGCGAAATTGCCAACAAGATGGGACTTATCCTCGTTGACACCAAGTACGAATTCGGCAAGAAGGACGGCAAAATCTACCTCATCGACGAAATCCACACACCTGACTCATCGCGCTACTTCTATCTCGACACCTATCAGGCAAACTTCGACGCAGGCAAACCGCAGAGACAACTCTCAAAGGAATTTGTACGCGAATGGCTGATGGACAACGGTTTCCAAGGCAAGACAGGTCAGCAGGTTCCAGAAATGACCGACGAAATTGTAAACGGCATTTCGGACCGCTACATCGAATTGTACGAAAAGATTACCGGTGAAAAGTTCCAGAAGTCGGTATCGGACAACCTTGAAGAAAGAATTTTCAACAATGTAAATAAATTTTTAGCTGAAATTAAATAAATGAAGATAGCAGTAATTGGCACAGGCTATGTTGGACTTGTTACGGGAACTTGCTTCTCCGAATTAGGCGTACGCGTATCCTGCCTCGACATTGACAAGAACAAGATTGACAATCTCAACAAGGGCATACTTCCAATATGGGAACCCGGACTAAAAGATATGGTTGACGACAACATGCGCAAGGGCTTGCTTTCGTTTACCAGCGACTATGCCGAAGCGCTGAAAGAAGCAGAAGCCGCATTTATCTGCGTAGGCACCCCTCCCGACGAAGACGGAAGTGCCGACTTGAAATATGTACTTGCAGTTGCTCGCGAAATTGGTCGCAACATCAACGACTATATGGTTGTAGTGACAAAAAGCACCGTACCTATTGGAACATCCAAGAAAGTTCGCAATGCTGTTGCCGAAGAAATTGCAGCTCGCAATCTCGATATAAAGTTTGATGTTGCATCGAATCCGGAATTTCTGAAGGAAGGTAGCGCTATTGCCGACTTTATGAAGCCAGACCGCGTTGTCGTAGGCGTTGACAGCGAACAAGCAAAAGATCTCATGACAAGGCTCTATCGTCCGATGTTACTCAACAATTTCCGCGTTCTTTTCACCGACATACCAAGTGCAGAAATGATTAAGTACGCTGCTAACTCTATGCTTGCAACTCGTATCAGCTTTATGAACGACCTTGCAAATCTCTGCGAACTCGTTGGCGCAGACGTGAACATGGTACGCAAAGGTATCGGCAGCGATACTCGTATCGGCAGCAAATTCCTTTATTCCGGTTGCGGTTACGGCGGCTCGTGCTTCCCAAAAGACGTGAAAGCTTTGATAAAAACAGCATCCGACTACGGCTATTCGCTCGAAATACTGAAATCAGTAGAAAATGTAAACGAACGCCAGAAGGAAATTCTATACAACAAAGTTTACAAGCATTTCAACGGTGACCTCAAAGGCAAGAAAATTGCAATGTGGGGACTGGCGTTCAAACCCAACACCGACGACATGCGCGAAGCTCCGGCACTCGTTCTCGCTGAAAAATTCACTAGCATAGGTGCAGAAATATACGCCTACGACCCAGTAGCCATGGACGAAGCAAAACGACGTCTGGGTGACATAATAACTCTCTGCAAATCACCATACGAAGCCACCGAAAATGCTGATGCCTTGCTACTTGTTACCGAATGGTCGGAATTTAGGGTTTTGGACTACAAACAGCTAAAAAAGATGAAACAAAAGCTGATTTTTGACGGACGAAACATATACGACCCAGCTGAAGTTAGAAAATTTGGTTTCCAATATTTCGGCATTGGCAGAAGATAGTTATCAACCATAGTTAATAAATATTAACATAATTTTGACTGCAAAAAATAGGTGCTTTTGGAAAAAGCTACTAAATTTGCAGTCAATATATTTTCATATGAAAAGGTTAGTCGTAACAATATTACTGATAGTGCCGTTGCTCTTGGTCGGGCTTTCGGCAAGCGCACAGGTAAAGAACGGCGTACACAGCAAATTAGCAAAGTACTTTGAAAACGAGCAGTGGGAAGACCTTGCTTTTAAGTGCGATAAAATGATGGTGATGGAAAAATACAAAAACGATGCTGAACTTTACCTATATTCGGCATACGCATACGCCAAAATTTTCACCATGTGCCTCGACGACCCGAAACTTCTCGACAAAACCCCAGAATATCTACAGTCATACAACCTAGCCCTCAGATATTCTGTCAACGCCAAGAAAAAAGACAAAAAGGCTAAAATATTTTTCCCCGACAACGACGACCTGCTGAAAGACATTGCCGTAATTGGAATGTATTATGTTGACCACTATGTTAGTGTAAAGAAATACTCAAAGGCAAACTCAAAGGTAAGAAAAATGTTGAAAACCTATTCCGATGACAATTTTATAGCACTCAACGGATGCCTTGCTGCAATAACCGGCGATACAGCAACAGCAAATCCAATATTAAGAAACCTTGAAGCTCAAGCCGAAAAAGGCAAGCGCAGAGAAAAGGACACCGACTTCGCAATGATTGAAGCTTTCGACATATATGCTACATGGCTACTCGAAAAAGAAACACCAGACATCGAAGAAGCAAAAAACATTATCGCATTAGGCATGAAATTCTTCCCAGATGAACCTGTGCTTCTGTACGATCTCGAAATTGCAAAGAATCCAGAGTATGCCACCGAGCATGCAAAGCCTGAAAATGCAAAGAAAGCTGAATTTATGGTTAAGGCATCAGCAATAACTGATGATGACGTTGATGACGATGAAGACGATGAATAAAAACATTATTGGAATTATCGGTGGCACAGGCCTCGAAAAAAGCAACATACTCGAAAATCAATCCTCGCAGATAATAACAACCTCTTTCGGAGAACCTTCTTCCCCGATAATTACAGGTAGCATCTGCGGGAAAAAAGTTGCCATTGTCTCTCGTCACGGATTGGAGCATACAATCACACCAAGCAACGTAAACTACCGAGCCAACATAATGGCACTCAAGAAACTCGGTTGCAAAAACATTATCGCGACAACCGCCTGCGGTAGCCTGCGCGAAGAAATAGCTCCGGGACATTTCGCTATTCCAGACCAGTTCATCGACTTCACAAAGCAACGCATAAACACCTTCTACGAAGAATTTGAACCCGGCAATATGGTACACTGCCCGATGGCACATCCATACAACAGCCGTCTGCGCGAAATATTGGCAGAAGCAACCAAAAAGCAAAATGCAACAGTCCACGAGGAAGCTACTATCATAACCATTGAAGGACCAAGATTTTCATCCAAGGCTGAATCAAAAATGTTCCGTCTTTGGGGAGCCGACCTCATCAACATGACTACCGCAACCGAAACCGCTCTTGCCAACGAAGCAGGACTAAACTACGCGCTTCTCTCGATTGCAACCGACTACGACTGCTGGAAGGACGACGAAAATCCCGTTTCACTTGAAATGATACTTGAAAATTTCAAGAAAAGTGTCGATGTAATGAGAGAAATACTCATAGAGGCGATTAAAAACATTTGAAAATGGCAAAAATTACAAGTTACGAGGTTATCAGGATTATCAATCGAAAACCTCTCTTTTTGAGCGACCATTTCGCAAGGTTCGAGAATACGCTTGCATCGGTTGACAACAATATCAAAGTCGAAAACATACAGTTCGGCAGTATGCTGTACAAGTGCATTAGCGACAACAACATAGAAAACGGAAATATAAAGGTTGAAGCCATTTACGACAGCGATAGCAAGACTTTGGAATACATCTGCAACGAAATTCCCCACCACTACCCTACCGCCGAACAATATAAAAATGGCGTTCCGACCAAAACTTTCGCCTACGAACGCCAGAATCCGCACAACAAAATCTGGAACCAGAACCTCCGCGATACCGTTGACAAGTTCATCGCAGACAACAAGATATTCGAAGCCGTATATGTCAACAGCCACAACAAGATTACCGAAGGCACTCGCTCTAACATTTTCTTCATAGTTGGCGACAATCTGCTTTCGGCACAGGAGAAGGATATTCTGAAAGGTGTTACTCGCAAATACATCATCGACACAGCAAAACGCATCGGATTCAATTACATTGAAAAAGACATTGACCTGTCCGAAATCTCAACATTTGACGCTGCTTTTATCTCTGGCACATCGCCAAAGATTCTGCCGATAGCAATAATGGACAATGTAAAATTCAATGTCGAAAACGAACAATTGCGACTGCTCATGCAAAAGTTCAACGAGGTCATAAACCAAAACATCGGGTAGTGATTCAAAGCATTAAACATACGATTATTATTGCAATAGTCGCAATGTTCGCTTCCTTTTGCGCAAACGCACAAGAAAATTGGCGTAACTGCAACTGCGACACACCTATATATTATCGTATCTGCGAAAGCGGCAAGGATTATCAAGTTAAATGCAGATTTCTAATCAACAAGCCAATAGACAAGTGCATAGACATATTCTGCAATGCCGAAAATCACACACAATGGATTTACAACTGCATCGAAAGTAGCACGTTAAAAACGGATTCCGCATCGGGAATTTTCCGCAACATAATTGAAGCACCATTCTTCATGAAAGACCGCGAAGTGTTTGTGGAATACAAGGTTAGGCACAACGAAGACGGTAGCATTACAATTACAAACACATGTCTGCCCGACTACAAAGCACGCAATGACAATTACGAGCGCATAACACGCCTAAAAGCGACATACATTTTCTCGTCCAAAGGCAAAAATTCAACCGAAGTGGATTATTTCACCGAAACCGGCGGACCTGCGAATCTTCCGGATTTTCTGCTGCACATTTTCCTTTGCAAATCAACAATGCAGACGATTGAGAATCTGAACAAAATGAATTAATAGAACTCTCGCAAGGCATTGCGAGACTACAAAATTATCTATGGTCCATTATATACATTACAGTTACAGATTAGCTTCGCTGAGCTGAAGGTACTGAAACAAGTTCAGAATGACACCGTGGGTGTATTGTCCATTGTTCATTATCAATTATTAATTGTCCATTAATTCTTAAAAATCCCAACAAATAGCGATTGCACACATTATTTATCCGCCATACTTTTGTAGCGTAAATTGGAATTGTAATGAAACTATCGGAACTGCACAATGGAGAATCGGCCGTAATAGTCAAAGTTTCCGGACACGGCGGGTTCAGGAAAAGGATAATGGAGATGGGATTTGTGCGTGGTCGCAAGGTTACGTCAGTCATCGATGCACCGCTTAACGACCCGATAAAATACACCATAATGGGCTACGATGTGTTGTTGCGCCGTAGCGAAGCCAAACTCATTGAAGTGCTACCCGAAGAGGAAGCAAACGCAATGCTTACTGCCGAGGATGCACAAGCGCCAAACTTCCTCGCATGCACCGACTGCGACTCATGCGGATTGTCGTGCGGAGCAAAGCGCAACAAAACCACACAGCGCAACATCATCAACATCGCATTCGTAGGCAATCCAAACAGCGGAAAAACATCGCTATTTAATGCGCTGTCGGGCGGACACGAGCATGTAGGCAACTACAGCGGTGTTACAGTAGATGTAAAAACAGGACACTTCAACTACAAAGGCTACCATTTCAATATTACCGACCTGCCTGGCACCTACTCGCTGTCGGCATATTCGCCAGAAGAACTGTTTGTCCGCCGCAACCTGCTTGAATCAATGCCTGATGTGATTGTAAATGTGGTCGTTGCATCAAACCTCGAGCGCAACCTTTACCTCACAACCGAACTCATCGACCTAAGCCAGCGCGTTGTAGTTGCGCTGAACATGTACGATGAACTTGAAGCTACAGGTGCAAAACTTGACTACCAGAACCTCGGCTCAATGATAGGCATCCCGATGGTTCCGACCGTAGCCAAAACTGGCAAAGGGCTTGACAAACTTCTTGATACCATTATTGACATGTTCGAGGGCGACAACAAGTCGGCAAGACATGTCCACATAAACTACGGCACAATTCTCGAACCAGAAATTTCAAAACTTGCTGATATTCTGCACAAAACCGAAGATTTTCCGCAACAGTTTCCTGCTCGCTACTGGGCAATAAAGATGATGGAAGGCGACAAGGAAGTCGCAACCCTTCTGAAGTCAAGCAAGTCGTACGAAAAACTGGAAAAACAAGCTACAATATCATCCGAAGAAGTAAAAAAACAGCTTGATATTGATGCCGAAACCGCCATAAGTGATGCAAAATACGGATTTATTTCTGGAGCTTTGCACGAAACCTACACCGAAGGCAATGTCGATGCCAACAAGAAAACCCGTCGCCTTGATAAACTCATAGTAAACAAATGGTTAGGTTTTCCGCTATTCATACTTGTAATGTGGCTGATGTTTTCGGTGACATTTTGGCTCGGTGCATATCCGCAGGAATGGATTGCTATGGGATTCGATGCACTTGGCAGTTATCTCAATGGAATTATGCCCGATGGAGCATGGCGCTCAATGATAGTTGATGGTATAATCGGCGGTGTGGGCGCAGTTGCTGAATTTCTGCCAAACATCATATTGCTCTACATGTTCATATCATTGATGGAAGACTCGGGCTACATGTCGCGAGCCGCCTTCCTTATGGACAAGATGATGCACGGAATGGGACTTCATGGCAAGTCGTTCATACCAATGGTGATGGGCTTCGGATGCAATGTCCCTGCAATAATGGCAACGCGGTCTATCGAAAGCAAAAGCAGCCGACTGATAACAATACTTGTCGTGCCGTTTATGTCGTGCAGTGCGCGACTGCCAGTGTATCTGCTTCTTGCTGGTGCATTCTTCCCCAACTACGCAGCAACAATTATGATTTGCCTGTACCTGCTAGGAATAATCGTGGCAGTTCTCACGGCAAAACTATTGCGACTTACGGCATTCAAGCAGGACGAAACGCCATTTGTCATGGAGCTTCCTCCCTACCGCTGGCCTACATTGCGAGCGACCTTGAAGCACATCTGGGAAAAATGCTACCAGTACATAAAGAAAATAGGAACGGTAATACTTCTTGCTTCGGTAATAATCTGGGTATTAAGCTATTATCCGCACACCGAAATTTCAGAAACCGAACTTGCACAAACGGAAACGATTTCTGAAACAGAAGCAACTGAAATTCAGTATGAAAACTCCTACCTCGGCATGATAGGAAAGTTCATTGCCCCGGTGATGTCGCCAATGGGATTCGATTGGAAGATAAGCGTGGCTGTATTGTCGAGCATACCGGCAAAGGAAATAGTGGTAAGCACGCTTGGCGTTTTGTACGGCAGCGAGGATGACGACCTTGGCGAAGCCCTGCAAAAATCCGGCGACCTGAACATTGCCTCGGCATTGGCACTGATGGTGTTCATGTTGCTGTTCTTCCCTTGCATAGCGACCATTGGTGCGGTTGCAAGCGAAACCAAGAAGGTAAAATGGGCAGCGTTCTCGGTATTCTACAACACGGCTGTAGCATGGATTGTGGCGTATATCACATATCTAATTGCCAGTCTATTCTAATGTTCACTGATTTATAATAAGCCATAAACCTAATTCGGACGGTGCAAAAGCCGTCCGAATTATTTTTGCAGACCATATTAAGATATTGTGGGATGGGCGGATGGAATCCGCCGTGAAGGGATGGAGTGTCCTGACGGACAGAAATTTCACAAATCTATACAAATCAGACAAATATGAATGTGAAAAATGGGTTTGTGAATAAACATGTAGGGGCAGATCTGAAACCTGCCCCTAAAATATACCACAAACATTATGTTATTCCTTGACGAATTTCTTTTGGCAAATAGATGCCGTGTCCGTTCCGTGTATCCTTACCACATAAACCCCTGCCGTCAAACCTTCTACATTGCAAACCGCATTGTCAGCGTTTACCTCTGCTCGATAAACGACCTGTCCCATAACATTTACAATCTCGATTGTAGAAATTTCTTCAGATGATGTTATGTTGAGAATTTCGTTAACAGTTGTTGGGAAGATGTCAATACCTGTTTCAAAACTAACATCTATGTCTGTTAAGCTCTCAAACACCGCAATATATGAAACATCAGACGATACCACTATTGTACGCGGATTGTCGGTATTGAAATCACGAGTGGGATTTTCAACATCAATCCAGTGGTCAAAGCGGTAGTTCTCGTTTGGTATGGCGGTAATCTGAATCTCTGCGCCCTCGGCATATACACCACTGCCGATTACAGAACCCATTTCGCTGTCGGCGACTTCCACAGTTACGGTGCGTGCTTCGGCAAAGGTTGCTGTAAATGTTGTGTCCGAATTTATTTCAACCGTACGTGGGTTGTCGGTATTGCCATCCTGCCACGACAGGAAAGCAAAACCTTCTGTTGCAATGGCTTCGATTATTGCAGTGCCAGTTGAGCAATCTGGAGCCTGAATCATCCTTGCCCTACCCATTTCTAGATTGGTACTTTCCAAAATAACTGCATAATTGATGGCTCCGTATATATTGTAGAATTCGCTCCAATTCTCAGCTGACCTATAGAGAGTTTCCGATCCACATGGAACCCAAAGGTTTGCCATAACAATGTCAAACGGTACATTGATATCAAATTCATAGACATATAAATGCCCAAGTTCAGGTGGCTCGCTTGCTAGGACATATATGTCGGTAAGAGGACAAAATACAAAAACAAATTCACCTATGCTTGTTACCGAACTACCTATTGTAACATTAGACAGTCTTGTACATTCCATAAATGCATAACTGCCAATTATCGTAACTGAATTCGGTATTATAACAGATGTCAGTCCGCTACAACCATAAAATGCATTATTGCCAATGCTTGTAACAGAATTGGGGATTGCAATAGATGTCAATCCGATGCAATCAGAAAATGCTTTATCGCCAATGCTCGTAACTGAATTGGGAATAATTGTGTTTTTGCAACCTACAATTAGGGTGTTTGTTTCCGTTTCGATTATTGCATTGCAATTGTCGCGCGAATCATATGTTGCGTTTCCTTCTGTAACTGAAATGTTTTCAAGTCCATTGCAACCTTCAAATGCATAACTGCCAATACTTGTAACCGAATTGCCGATTGTAATAGATGTTAGTCCGATGCAATCAGAAAATGTATAATCGTTAATTTCTGCGACAGAATTTGGGATTATAACCGATGTCAGTCCGCTGCAATACCTAAATGCGTTATAACCAATGCTCGTAACGGAATTGGGAATTGTTACCGATGTCAACCCGCTACAATACATAAATGCATTATTGCCTATGCTTGTAACAGAATTAGGGATTGTAACTTCCGTTGCCAATGTTCTGCATGCTATCAAATATGTTTTTGTATTATCAGAATAGACAAGATTACCATCTACGTATCCATTAACATAACGAGCCCCCCATGGACTTCCAGTTGCAGATCCATTGTAAATGACATTCAAAACACCATAAAATGCATAATCGCCAATGCTCGTTACAGAATTGGGGATTGTAACCGAGGTCAGTCCGCCACAAGCAAAAAATGCATAATACCCAATGCTCGTTACTGAATATGTTCTGCCACTATAAGTGACGGATGATGGAATAGTAAGACTGCCGGAAAGAGAAGAATAACTACTGCTGTATTGACCTGTATTATCGTTATATTCTGGCGCTGTCTGATAAGTCACCTCTACTGTATAAGGCGAAGAAGACGATGTAATGTTGTAGTATAAGGTTTTTCCGTTACTAACGGCGGAAAAATTGTAGGCGAAAGCGGAAATGCTGCAAATGGCAGCGAGAATTAGGGATAAAAATAGTCGTTTCATGATATTAAAATTTTTAATTGTTGTTAATTATTAAAAAGGATTTCAAAGAAAGTTTACTTATTTATTCCTATTTGAAATAAAACCAAAATACTTACCATAAAAATAGAGATACTTTAAAAGAATACTTGATATGATACATATAATCTGCAACACAATAGGTACAATTCCGACACAAATGCTAAATTCGCAAATTATTTCAGAATTTGCACACATCTTCATAATAGTCAATATTAATATTCCAAATTGAGCCGACACAAACAGCCAATAGAAAATATTGTAATAATCGGGTAGAAAATTTTTTCTTTTTTTCTCTGATGGATTATTGTAAGTAGTATCAAAGCCACATTTCTCCCTAATTCTTGTTATGACAATATTGTCTCGCCGTTGCGAACAACCTAAATGCGAACAAATACAAGCCAAAAACAGAAGAATTGCAGATACAACAATGGAAAGCAAAAAGAACACATCAATACTAAAAATATCGTGATGAAGATATTTGTATGGTGGAGTAAATGCATATACATATCCTAAAGCACCAAACAACGCTAATAATGCCACTACAAATGAAATGAATGATGATGTGTGGGCATTGTTGTTAATAGCATACTGCTCGTGCAATTGCTTCTCCAGTTCCCACGCTTTCCCAACATCTGTTTTTGCTAATGCTGCGTTTTGTTCTACACTTGTTGACGGGGCACTTGGTGTTTGCACTTCATTAATACTTTGTTTTACACTCAAATTCTCATTATTGCCACTCGGCAATGTTACAACTTGTTCTACTGACATACCCATAATTGTTTTTGTATTTAATATTAATCTTTTCTGTGTTGCAAATTTCTGCTAATTATTTAATCGTTAGACAGTTCTTTTTTAGTCCTTTTTCATAAATGCCTTTCTGCCTGAGGTTGGAGTACACAACAATAAAAAATCGTGAACTTTTATGTTTCAGATGGGAGGTTCTAGCATACCTGTATCACTAACACGAAAAGCCCACGATTTCTCGTGAGCATTTCTGTCTTTTCGTCTCGTGATACTAATAAGAAATGTGCTAGATTTCCCATCAAAGAGCAAAAAGCAAAAACGCCTTTATATTTTAATTATCAATCAAATATCAGTTTCTATTTCATTGGCAAATGTTTTTAATGTGTTATACATTCTGTTAAATTTCAGGGCAAATATAATGGATTCGGATGATAATACAAAAGAGAAAAAGGAAATTTGTTTGAGGGGAGGGATGGTTCAAGGGTTCAAAGGTTCAAGGGTTCAAAGATTTGAAGATTAAAGGGAGTGTTTCTAAGTTTCTATGGCTTCGCCGTTTCTATGGGCAATGCCCGTTTCTGAGTTTAATGTGGTTTGAAGTTGTTTGCAATTGTTCAAGAGTTCAAGGGTTCAGGGGTTCAAGGATTTGAAGATTCAAGGGGTTTGATGGGGTTTATGATGGTTTGAAATTATTTTGTAGGGGTCGGTTTGAAACTGCCCCGTACTTGTTGAGACGCAATGAATTGCGCCTGTACGGAATATTCATGGAATTAATTGTAGGGTCGTTGCGCGCAACGAATCCCACATTCAGTTTGAAATTGTTTATTGAAAAAAATCAAAAAAATATCATTCTTTTTTGACGGTTTGCAAATGTATATTACCTTTGCAATATAAATAACAATTTATATAAATATCGGTTTATATTATGAAGTTCTACGATAGGGAGAAGGAAATAGAGATTCTGAAAAGAAACGAAAACAAGTCGCGTGAAAATGCAATGTTTACCGTATTGAAAGGACGCAGGAGAATTGGGAAAACATTGCTGGTACTGAAGGCGTTGGAAGGATGCGAATATGTCTATCTGTTTGTGCATCGAGGCAACGAAAAGGCTTTATGTCGTTCTTTCCAGCAGGAAATTTCTTCAAGGCTCGACATTCCCATATATGGCGACACCGCACATTTCGCCGAGTTGTTCGAACTGCTTATGCGAGAATCGACAAAAAGGCATTTTTCTGTCGTGATTGATGAAGTTCAAAATTTTAAGCATGTCAACAATGCAATATTCAGCCAAATGCAGGATATATGGGACCGCTACCACCGAGAGTCGCACATCAATTTAATTGTTTGTGGCTCAGTAAGGTCGATGATGAGGCAGATTTTTGAAAGTTCCAACGAGCCTTTGTACGGCAGAGCCACATCGAAAATAACACTGCAACCTTTCAACATCGAGACAATCAAACGCATAATGGCAGACTATAATCCTTCGTACACACCCGATGACCTGCTATGCCTTTATATGCTTACAGGGGGCGTTGCCAAGTATATAGAACTGCTGGCTGATGGCGGCAATATGGATAAGGACAGTATGCTTAACTATGTTTGCAGCAAGGATTCGTATTTCATTACCGAAGGCAGGGAAATGCTTATGGATGAGTTTGCATCCGACTACGATATGTATTTTTCGATACTTCATCTTATAGCATCGGGCAAGACGCGCGTTTCCGAAATTGATGGGGCATTGTTGAAACCGACGGGCGTATATCTTGCGAATCTGGATAAAAATTTCGAGATGATTTCAAAGTTGCACCCAGTTTTGCAAAAGCAATCCGGCAAAGTATCAAGATATGAAATAAGAGACATGTTCCTGAGATTTTGGTTCCGGTTCATATATCCTTATCAGGGACTTATCGAAAGCGAGCAACATTCTCATCTGCTCAAACAGATACAAGAGGGATATGCACAATTTTCGGGGAAAACCCTAGAAAAATATTTCCATACCAAATATATGCAAAGTGGAAACTTTACGACTATTGGCAACTGGTGGAGCAGAACTGGTGATAACGAAATAGATATGCTTGCTATCAATAGTTTTGACAAGACTGGTATCGCCGCTGAAATCAAACGGAACAGGGATAAGATAAGTATTGCGAGCCTTGAAGAAAAAATTGCTTCATTGCCATCGGATTTTAAAAATTACAAACTTAAAGTTTTGGCTCTTTCGCTTGAAGATATGTAATGATGCATTGCTGTTTCTGTGACTAAAGCCGTTTCTATGTTTCTATGAGCTAACAGGCTTGCAGGCTTAAAGGCTAACAGTCATGGCTGTTTTGCTGTCTCGCTGTTTTGCTTTTAGCCATTTTAACTTTCAACTTTAACTTCGTTGAAGGCTACTTGTGCTGAGCACAGCCGAAGTACGCCGTTCTAAGTTTCTCGCTGCGCTGTTTCTGGGTTTATGATGGTTTGAAAATGTTTGCAATTGTTCAAGGGTTCAAGGGGTTGAAAATTTGAGGATTGTAGGCTCGCAATGCGTTGCGAGCGTACGGTTTGCACTGGGG